>JBKOYG010000051.1:0-47747 GCA_046725285.1 Verrucomicrobiota bacterium | reverse complement strand
CTTTGTCGGGCCCAACAACGGCCCTTTCACGACTTTGGTCGCTAAGAGCCTAACGGGCAGCGGCGGCATATTTGCAATGAACGTCGATCTGGGAAGGGCTAAGGGCGACCTCCTAGTAATTCAAACTACCATCGCCGGATTCAACGAGCATCGTTTGCGAATAACAAATCTGGATCAAGGTGCGGATCTTCCGCCGGGTACCGGCCTCTTGGTTGTGGTAACTAACCAGACCAGTGGGCTGGAATTTCCCAGCAATCTGGTAGACGGCGGGACCTATAAGTACGAAACAGAACGCGGAAACGGTACCTCGGGCCTGGACATGCATAATTGGTACTTGGTACGAGCCGACGAAATCCACCCGCCTGAAATGACGCCGAGTCCGACCGCCGCTCCATCCCAGCCTCCTCCGATACAGACTCCTACTCCCTTACCCGGCGGAGGGCCAAACCCAACTCCAATCCCTTCGCCAACCCCGACACCTAGCCTTACACCTCTGCCACCAAGGCCGACGCCTCCGGGCGGTGAAGAGTCGATCGATTGGCCGACGCCGCTTGACCTGCGAGACGACCTGACTAACACGGCTAACGCCGCAATCGGGACATATTCAGCTACTATTCCTCTCTTTTACGCCGATACACAGACTTTGATCGAGCGCCTGGGCGAACTGCGACTTGCCACCCCGGCAGCAGCGCCGCAACAATTACCCGGCGAGAAAGGCGTGCTGGAGCCAAAACAAGTGATTCCGCCTTCGACCCCGCGGCCAACAAACGAGTGGGCTGTCTGGATCAGAAGCTTCGGGAGCGGTATGCGCATCAATAACGACGTAAGCCGGGTCTTTGACCAGGACATAGGCGGGATCCAACTCGGAGCCGACAAGCGCCTTGGAGCGCTGTGGAGCGGTGATGCTTACCTGGGGGTATTCGGCAGTTATATATATGGTTCGCGTGATTTCCGGGACGGAGGTAATGGTTCCACCAACGCCTTTAGTCTCGGCGCTTATGCTACATGGATTCATCCGCGAGGTTGGTACGCAGACATGGTGTTCAAATACACCCAAATGTGGAACGACTTTAATACCCCGACCTTGGAAAATTCCGTAGCAACCGGTGACTACGATATCCCGGCAGTTGGCGGATCATTGGAAGTCGGAAAACGCTTTGACTTTGCCGGGGGCCGCTTTTTTATCGAGCCCGAAGCACAATTGGCTGGAGTGTGGGAAAACGAAACGCGATACGTAGCCAGTAACGGACTGCATGTCCATGGCGACGATCAGACCTCGCTGCGAGGTCGCCTCGGCGGCCGGGTGGGCATGCATTTTGACTTCTCTCAGGGACGGGCGATTGAGCCGTACCTCAGAGCGGAGGTAATTGAAGAGTTTCTAACCGGCAACACCGTGACAACCAATAGCACCAGCTTTGAGAGTCACCTGTCCGGAACGACTGGGAGATTTGGCGGCGGTCTTACGGCCAGACTCGCCCAATCTGTCTACGTCTATGGCGAGTACGATTATCTGACCGGCGACCATCTCAAGCAGCCTTGGCAAATCAGTGCTGGCCTCAGATGGCAATGGTAAGTCAGCCCATTTATACAAGCTCGATCACTTGCGCAGAGTGAATGTCTTCGCTCGCGCGAATTTCCTTCAGCAACTCGTCGCCCGGCGCAGTGTCTAGGTTTAACACCGTGAGCGCTGTGCCGCCTGCTTGATTTCGGCTCAGCGACATTGTTGCGATATTTACGCCATGATCGCCGAGCAATGTCCCAATTCGTCCAACCATTCCGGGGCGGTCCGTGTTTTCCAATACCAGCACAACGCCATGCGGACGGGCCTCTACCGGACGACTGTTAATGCTGACGATTCGTGGAGTGGCGCCGAAGAACGCGCCGCCAACCGACACGGTTTTTCCTTCACCCGCAGCGGACAATTCGAGCATGTCGGTATAGTCTCCCAGCGCACTCATACGCGATTCGCTTACTTTCAAGCCAAGAGTTTCGGCGAAACTGGGCGCGTTGACTTCGTTGACTTCGCTGCCACCGGCTATTTGCAGGAAGCCTTTCAGGATTGAGCGCGTGATTGCCGTCGTATCGACTTCATTGACTTTGCCGCTGTAATTGATGTTGAGAGTTTCCGCGCGCTTTGGTGCAAGCTGCGACAGAAACCGGCCCAGTCTTTCGCCAAAGCGCAGATGAGGTCCAATGATTGCCAGGGTTTTCGCGTCGAGACTGGGCATGTTCACTGCATTGCGAATGGTGCCTTCAAGCAGCGCCGCGCGAATCGAGTGCGCAATCTCAATCCCAACGCTCTCCTGTGCTTCGGCAGTGGATGCGCCGAGATGCGGAGTAAGAACAAGGTTGGGCGCGCCGCGCAATGGTGAATCGGCCGGCAGCGGTTCAACTTCGAAAACATCCAGTGCGGCGCCGGCTACATGCCCATCTTGCAACGCTTTCAGGAGAGCAGTTTCGTCGATCAAGCCGCCGCGCGCGCAATTGATAACACGAACACCGCTTTTGGTTCTCTGTAATCGTGCCGCATTGAGAATGTGACGCGTTTCTGCGGTAAGAGGCGTGTGCAGCGAGATGAAATCCGCACTCGTAAGCAGATCATCGAGCTCGTCCACCAGCTCCACTTGCAGACCGCGAGCCCGTGTCGCCGAAAGGTACGGATCATAAGCAATGACTCTCATTCCGAAAGCAATGGCGCGCCGGCTGAGTTCGCTGCCGATCCGGCCCATTCCGATTATGCCCAGCGTTTTATTGTAAAGCTCAACACCTTCGAAATTCTTTTTGTCCCAATTCTTGCTGCGAACATTTGCGTCGGCTTGCGGGATCTTGCGCGCCGCTGAAAGCAGCAGCGAAAACGCATGTTCGGCGGTGGAAACCGTATTTCCACCGGGTGCATTTAACACGATGATGCCACGACGTGTGGCTGTCTCAACGTCAACGTTGTCCACCCCCACCCCAGCGCGTCCGACCACTCGTAACTTCGTGCCCGCATTCAAAATGTCGGCGGTGACTTTTGTCTGGCTGCGTACGACAAGGGCACTGAATGATGGAATCATCTCGACAAGGTCACGTGCGCCCAGGCCGATTTTAACCGTAACCTCGAGGGTGCCGTCGCGTGAAAGGTCGTCAATACCGCGCTGGGAGATAGGATCGGCAATCAGGACTTTGGGCGGAGTCACGACAAGTATAAATATTCAGCAAAAGAAATAATGCGCGCCCAAACTTAGAATTTAAATCTCAAAACTTAAAACCTCTCCGTATGTTAACGCCGCACTTGAAGAAATCGCGATCAAATGGATTAGCCAGCGGCCGATCCACGTTCCGAAACCATAAAAGCCCAGCGGCTCCAATCGCCCGGCACTGACCAACTCGTCCACTTGCATTCGCAGGCGTTCGCTCTTGTTCGCGCCTCCCAGGTAATCATCGATCACCATCCAGCAGTGATCGGCAAATCGATCGCAATAGCAGTTGATATCGCGACGGACATTGGCGTCGGCATCAAAGACAAATAGCCCGATTTGGCGCGGTCCAAAGACCTGCCGCACCACGGCGATCGTGCTCGGATCGAAAGAGCGGCCATTTATCAAGGTAACCCGATCGAGGAACCCAAAGCGTTTCAGATTTTTCTTCAGATCGTTGAAACTATTTTTTGTGCCAACCCGCGGGTGCTCGACGCGGCAGCCCCGCTCGATGCTGATAATTTTCTTTTCCTCGCCTGAATCGCGCACGCCCATTGCCATCGCGATGGTTGCTCCGCCCACGTATGAGCCAACCTCGAGAATGTTCCCCACACTGACTTTCGCGCAGTGGTAAAGCATCACAATCGCGTCGATGCCCAGCATGGAACACTCGGCGGCTTTCATGAGTTGATGATGCAAAGCTTTTTGCTGACGACACTCGATCAGCTTTCGCATCAAACCGAAACAGTCAGAAACGTTGGCGCTGGAATTCAAACGGCAGTTTTAAGGCTTAAGTGTTAACGAAGAGGATAACGCGTCAAACTTAAATCTTAAAACTTAAAACTGTTCTGTTTAGGCTGTTGTTCGTCATGCGAGAACGCGCAAAATCCTTCTATGTCGTCTTTGCCATCGCAGCGGCGCTCATCGTTCCGGCTGCCATCGCATTGCGAACCGTCGTTCATCCGGCCATTTTGCAAGCCACTTCGGATAATCCGACGCCGCTCGGATACACCTGGAGCCTGGCGCTGTTTATTGTTCCCATTGGGGCCCTCGCATGGTGGTTTGCCTGTCGGCCTGATCTCAAGTTTCCACGAAAAGCATTTTGGAGGACTATTGCTGTGCTTACACCGCTTGGCTTTGCGCTGGATCTTCTCTTTGGTAACGCGTTCTTCATTTTTCCAAACAAAGCGGCCACTCTTCGCTGCGAGATTCCCGCGCTAGGCGGCGCGATTCCAATCGAAGAATTCATTTTCTATCTGACAGGCTTCATGCTCGTCCTGCTCAGTTACATCTGGTGCGATGAATATTGGATGGCCGCTTACAACATTCTCGACTACGAGGAAGCGGCCAGGAATATATCGCGCATCGTTCGTTTTCATTTCGCGTCGGTCGTCCTTGGTATCGTCTTGATCGCAGCTGCAATTCTGTACCGAAAGTTCGTCTCCGGCGCCTCGGAAGGGTTCCCCTGGTATTTTACTTATCTCGTCTGTGCTTCGCTCGTTCCCTCATCCGGGTTTTTTTACACCGCACAACGCTTCATTAACTGGCGCGCATTCAGCTTCACGTTTTTTCTGCTTCTCCTGATCAGCTTGCTTTGGGAAGTGACGCTCGCTTTGCCATATGGCTGGTGGGAATATCGTAACAATATTCTGATCGGGCTGCACATCGGAGCCTGGTCCGGCCTGCCGATCGAGGCTGTCTGCGTTTGGTTGGCTGTGACTTTCACCACCGTTATCACCTTTGAAGTGATCAAGATTTGGAAAGCGCTGGGCACTCGCGCGCTAGAAGCATTTTTTGGAATCGGAAAGTAACCGTGCGGCAGTCCGAAAGTTTTGGAGTTGCCCTCACGGCCCGGTGTCATCCGAAAATGAGCAATTGAATCGAATCGGGCAGATGCTGGGCCACGTTGGTCGCGACGCTGCCGCGAAGTAACTTGGTCATGGCCGTTCGTTGTGATGCACCGATAACGAGGAAATCGATTCCCATGGTAGCGGCAAGATCGACAATCGTCGCGGCAGCGTCCTGACTCACTGCGTAAAGTGGAACTACGTTGATACCACGCTCGCGTCCGAGTTTGAGCATCGAGCACATGATGGCGTTCGCCTGAGGATCATCCTGCCATTTGGAGCGGCCAAGCGGGGTGCCGGCTGCTGTAAAGTAAACGGCTACTTCCTTGACGTACAGCACAAAGAGCGTGGCCTTGCGCAACTGTGCTTCATCCATCGCAAAGCTGAGCACCGGCGTGATTCCGCGCGCTGCAACCATGATTTTTTGGCCTTCTTCCAAACGCGGTTGCATGCTCGCCGCCAGATCGGGCGTGACCATCTGCGCGACTTCGCGCGTGACGGTGAGAGTGGTGAGGCCTTGAAGCTTCAACGTGTAAGCGCGCAGCGCCAACCCGCCGATCAACACCGCCAGCACGAATTGAAGGGCATCAAGCTTCGTATGGGCCAGCGTCAGCTCGACAAAAGCCAGAATCACGAACGTGATACCAAACAGCACGTGATCGTACCAGGTGAAACCCATGGTGCGATTGAATGTGCAGGAACCAAGATTGACCGTGATGGCGCCAACCACACCGATGGCATAAAGACCAGCCAGCGCAGTAAAGTTTGCGGCAAAAAGCAGGACGACCACCGGCAGTCCAATGGCAATGGTGAGCGGCCAGGTCGGAACGCCGTGACGATTGAGGCGTTTAAATTGCCGCGGCATCTCCCGGTCACGCGCCATCATGTAAAGCAGACCGATCATCGCGACGATCGCGGTGTTGGCAGCACTTAAGAGCAGGAGAAAGAAAACAATTCCAACTATCCATCCGAACACTTGTCCCACCGCGGGTGAAAAGGTGGCAGTGGCGAATTGTTCCCCGATAAAACGCAGCATATCCTCGCTGCGTTGTCCCAAGACCGCTGCGATCTCGCCACGGTCCGTCAGATGTAGTGTCTTGCCGAGAACCGACGGCAACGACAGCATCGCCCAGCCGAGCAGCGCTGTACCCAAGACAACTTCGATCGCCACTGGTGTGATTGCCTTAATCGACTCGCGCGCGACGCTCGGGTGTTCCATTGTCGATCCCGGATCGAGTTTCATCACGCCGGTTAGGTTGGCGATCGATTCCGCGCCCGACAACGCCAGGATCACACCGACGAATTGCACCCACACTGTGCTCAGACTTTGGTGTCGCGGCTCAAGAAAGTGCGTGGTGAAATGCGGCGCGCTGATAGCGATCAAGAGAATGACCACCACCGCAGTCGGCAACGCCAGCGCCACAGCGAAACTGCCGGAATGTTTCGGTCCGAAATAATTGATGAGGCCCATGATCAACAGCACCCCGATGGTCGTAAGCGCGATGTGCTCGCGCGCCATTTTGATCAATTCGATGTTCTCCGCGCCGGAGGTGATATAGGTAAGAGCCGACCAACCGCTCAATGCTGCGGTGACCGTGAGGTCCGCAAGTAGCAACAGTGCGCCGACCACCGCGAGCAATCGTCCCTGTGAACGCGCCGCTGAATAAACGCCGCCGCCGTCAGGAAAATGACGGCAGATGACCGCGTAATTGATGCCGACCAAACCGGTGAGTGCACAAACCGCCAAGATGATTGACAACGACGAAAATCCCGCCGCTACAAACGCCAGGCCAATGACGTACGCTTTGCTGGTACCCCAATCCCCGTAGAGCAATGCAGCGGCACGTTTCCAGTCTAGGTTGCGCGGACGATGTACGCCCGCACTCGCGTCGAGAACCAGATCGTCCATCAGCTGCGCCATCGCCTAATGCGTGTGACTCTCCATTGCGCACTTGCTCGCTGGCAAGTCCTTTCTCAGAGAACCCTCCTGGTGAAGACGTTTTCTTCTTTGTGAAAACCCCCGAACTGCGGGGAAATGTCAACCCGCAAATCGGTAGCCGATTCCGGGCGCAGTCTTAATTAGCGATGGTTTCGCCGGGTCCGACTCGATCCTTTGGCGCAGATGCGTGACGTAAACGCGCAGGTACTGCCGATGTTCCTCCGATTTTGGACCCCAGATTTCGCGCAGGATGTATCGATGCGTGAGGACGCGCCCAGGATGCCTGACGAACAGGCGAAGCAAGGCGTACTCGGTGGCGGTTAGTTTTACTTCCCGGCCGGCGCGAGTCACAGTATGCGCAGAAAGATCGACAATCAGGTCGCCGTGCTTAAAGACGGAAATTTCCTCGGCGGGACGCGTTTTTCGCTGCGCAGCGCGAAGACGCGCAAGCAACTCCGGTGTGCTGAACGGCTTGGTCACGTAGTCATCTGCGCCGGTATCGAGGGCGGCTACTTTTTCGTGAACATCGTTACGAACGGTAAGGACAATCACGGGCGCTTCGCTCCATTCGCGCAATCGTTTCAGCACTTCGAGCCCCCCAAGGTCCGGCAGGCCGAGATCGAGAAGGACGACGGCGGGTTTGTGGTTGGCAATTTCAATTAGGCCCTGCTGACCATTCTCAGCTTCGCGTACCTGATAATTTTCCGCTTCGAGAGCGACTCGCAGTAGCCGACGAATTTGCACTTCATCGTCGATGATGAGCGCCACCGGTTTCATTCACGCGATCGCTTCGTTTGGCAATCGCATCGGCTCGCCGATCGGAAGGCGAATGGAAAATCGCGCACCGCCGCCTTCGCGATTCTGTGCAACAATCTGACCGCCGTGCGCCTCGACGAGTTGCCGCGCAATGGAAAGCCCAAGGCCAAGGCCGCCGGGACGCGTTCTTGGGCCGCGATAAAACTTTTCGAAAATCTTGTTCTCTTCGCCAGGCGCGAGACCAGCGCCGCGGTCGGCCACGGAAATGACGAGCATCGAATTGTCCCGGGCTGCGCTCACTTCGACCGGCCGATCGCTCTTTCCATAAATGATCGCGTTTGAGAGCAAGGCATTCAGGGCTTGTTGAATTAAGCCGGAATCGACCGAAATGGCCGGCAGATTTTTGGCAATGCTAACATGCACATCCTTTTCTTTGAATCCTGAGGCAGTTACTGCTTCGTGCACGAGCTCGCCCGGATCGCACCACTCCGGGACGGGTCGGAGAAGTCCCGACTCCAGGCGCGTGGCATCGAGCAAATTGTCAACTGTGGCCGTGAGACGACGCGCAGCTTGCTGCAATTCCGCGCAATTCGGCTGTGGCTGCTGCAACGCAACCGACATCGCGGCGAGCGGTGTCTTCAGCTCGTGTGAGACGGAATCGAAAAGCGCTTTCTGCAACTTCTGCGATTGGCGGGAAATTTGCGCTGCCCGACTTTCTTCGAGCGCGCGTTCCTTTTTCACGAACAGCGCGAGCTGCGCGGCAAAGGCGTCGAGCAACTCGCGTTGCTCCAGCGTAGGCGTGGCCGGAAGGCGAACAGTCAGCACGCCTTCCGCGCGGTCGCCCGTAACGAGCGGCACGTGCAGCGATTCCGCGTCCGGCAATGTGTCCGTCGACCTTCCGGCCGCTTGTTTTTTCTGAAACGCCCAGACCGCGACGCTTTCGTCTTTGCTCGACGGCATGAACGTGCTGGCCCAGTGACGCGTCAGGCCGTTCTCGTCAGGTAACCAAACCGCGGCGTCTGATTGAAATGATTCTTTGATCAACGCGAAAACTTTCGGCAGCGCTCGATCCAGGTCGCGGCTGGCGGCAAGCGCACGCGTCAATCGGTACAATGCCGTCGCGCGTTGCTCGCGACGGCGCTCGGCTTGCTCGCGTTCGCGCAACTGCGTCGCCAAATGTCCAATCACAACCGCGATAACGAAATACGCGCCGAACATCATGAAGTCGTGAAAATGAGTGATGTAAAACGTAAAGCGCGGCGGAATGAACAGAAAATCCCAGAGAAGCGCGCTGAGCCCAGCGAGAAAAAGCGTCGGCCACCGTCGCAATCGGGTAGCGGCAAGAACGACGGCGAGCAGATAGAAAAGCGCGACAGCCCAATAACCAGTGAAATCGAATATCGCCAGGCAGAGAGCAGTGACGCCCACGGCGATGCCAAGCGCGATACCGAAGTCACGCCACGGGGCGCGGGCGAGTCGTTCCTCAATACTTTCTCTTCGCGGCGCCGCCGACTCCTCTGCCGGAATCATGTGGATATCAATGTTACCGCTGTTGCGCATGAGCCAGCGCAACGGGTCGCGCTTCCAAAAAGATAGCCATCGCGCCCCCAGCGGTTTTCCAATGACGATTTGTGTGACGTTGTGCTCATGCGCGACGCGCAACAACGTTTCGCCGATATCAGCACCCGGCGTCGAAATCACTTCTGCACCTAACTGACGAGCAAGCGCGAGATAACGGGTCAACCGCGTTTGTTCTTCTTGCGACAAAGGCTGTGGCTTTTCGATGTTGGCAACAATCCACGACGCCTCCATGGATGACGCAAGCCGCCGGGTATAACGAATCAATCGTTCGGAGTACGGGCTCGCGCTCACCGCAACGAGGAGGCGATCACCACTCTTCCACGGTCCGGTAATCCTTTCTTCCGACATGATGTCGCGCAGATCGCGATCGACATGCTCGGCGACCAGCCGCAGCGCCATTTCGCGCAAAGCGGTCAGATTGCTTTCCCGGAAAAAATTCTTTGCCGCCCATTCTGCGCGTTCGCCGAGATAAACTTTTCCCTCGGCCATGCGCGACAACAGTTGTTCTGGTGTCAGATCGACAAGAACAATTTCGTCGGCCAGATCGAGAACGGAATCGGGAACGGTTTCGCTAACGGGCGCGCCTGTGATTTGCCGAACAGTGTCGCTCCGACTGCCGACGTGCTGAACATTGAGCGTCGTGTAAACATCAATGCCTGCATCCAGCAGCTCAAGCACATCCTGATAACGCTTTGGATGGCGAGAGCCTGGAGCGTTAGTGTGTGCGAGTTCATCGACGACGGCGAGCCCGGGATGCCAGGTGAGGATGGCATCCAGATCCATTTCTGTCAGTGTTGTGCCGCGGTATTCGATCTGCATCCGCGGCATGATCGGCATTCCTTCGAGTAGCGCTTCGGTTTCTTTGCGCCCGTGCGTTTCAACGATCCCAACGACAACTTCGCAACCTTCCGCCTGTTTTTGACGCGCAGCCTGCAACATCGCGAAGGTCTTGCCCACCCCCGGCGACATTCCGAAGAAAATCTTCAGCTTGCCGCGCGCGGACTCCGCTTCCTCACGCTTCATCCGTGCTAACAGCTCATCTGGATTAGGGCGCTCCGCGTCGCTCATGCGGCCAATTTACTCCTTAGAAACGATGAGCAAAACCGACGAAGATGTTGAGATCATCAGCGCTCTCCGTCAGGCCGACGAACGAATCGAGATCTACAGAAAAGTTCGGCGTCGTCTGGTAAATCAAACCGAGATCCGCGGTCCCGATCCATGGATGATCATGGCCCGTGCTGACCGCATTATAGAATTCCGCGTAACCGCTCAGGCTCCCGACAATCGTGCGTGATACACCAATCGGGTTGGCCCATTGGACGCGACGATCAGCACTGTGCGGTTCATCGAGTATGTCGATTCTCGTCATTCCAAACAAAGTGAAACCGCCGGGCAGGAGCCGGCAGGCTGGAATCTCGAATCCTGGTTCGTAGAGCTGTTCCCAAGATGACTTGTGTGCGTGGGAATTTTGAGCGACGCAAGAAAGCCCAGCACGAAATCGCCGCCGTCATCACCGAGAAAATTGACCTTCAATCGAACAGTTATATCGGCGAAGCCATCTTGCTCCAGCGGCGGACGGAAACCAGGCCCACTGGTGCGAGCATTGACGTAAAGTTGAGGAAAAACCTGAAAATCCATCCAATTCGTTAGGCCAAGTTTGAAATTGGTGTTGCCCGCGATCCACGTGCGGGTGCAAACGCGATTGTCGATGTTGACCGTCCAATTGGCTAAATCGCTTTCGATTTGAAACACTCCGGCATCAATTGTGTACGGACTGTCGGTCTTGCTCGGCCGATCTGTGTTGTAAGGGGCGTCGCAACTCAAGCGGCGTAGGATGAAACAGCGTGTATTCAGATTTGTCTGGTGCGGGTGACCCTTCCGGCGTGGAGATCTCACATATCGCGACTTGCGCGCAAACGACAGGCGTCGTCAAAAGGGGAAAACTTCGCACCAACGATTTCCATTGCACGTCTAACATGAACTTTACTAAGGATGCATTGAGAAATGTTCGACAATCGGGCCCATCGCCAGGGCTGGGAAAAAATTCAACGCTCCAAGGAGTAACGCAGTTCCGGTAAGTAAGATCGCGAAGGTAACGCCGTCGGAGGGCATTGTGCCAGGACTTGACGATCGCCGCGATGCTGCAGCGAAACGTCCTGCTAACGCGAGCGCCAATACCGCCAGAACGTAGCGGCCTGCCAGCATCGCAACGATCGTCGTCGTATTGTAAAAGATATTGTTGGCGCTCAATCCCGCCATCGTCTGGCCATTGTTCGCAAAGGCGCTGGCATAGGCGAACAGAATTTCGGTAAAACCATGAACTCCAGTGTTAGTCGTTAGGCCGGTGCGTCCGGCATTCGCGACGACTGCAAACGCAGTTAATGCAAGCACTGTGACAGGTCCAATAAGCGTGTAGATCGCGATGATTTTCAATTCAGACGGTCCGATTTGCTTCCCAAGATGTTCGGGTGTGCGTCCGACGATCAATCCTCCGAGGAAAAGGGCTAGCAACGCAATAAAGATCATGCTGTAAAGTCCCGTCCCGAGCCCGCCATACACGATTTCGCCAAGGAGCATGTTGAGTAATGGAACCGCGACGCCGAGCGGCTGAAAGCTGTCGTCCATCGAATTGTAGGAACCAGTGGAGGTATTGGAAGTTACTGCCGCCGCAAGCGTGGACCCGCCAATACCAAAGCGTTGTTCTTTGCCTTCCATATTGCCGCCGGTGATCTCGCGCGCCAACGAAGGATGTAGCGATAACTCTGCCAAATTGCACACGAGCAGCCCAGCGAGAAAGAGCGCGGTCATCGTCCAGAAAATCACCCAGCCATCGCGCGCGCGATGGACCATTCGTCCGAAAGTGTGGGTCAATGCGGCCGGAAGAATGACGATTGCTAGCAGCTCGAGGAAATTCGTTAGGCCAGTCGGATTCTCGAACGGATGCGCAGCGTTGACATTGAAGAATCCGCCACCGTTTGTGCCGAGATTCTTGATCAACTCGAGCGCGGCAACAGGACCCTGAGCGATGGTTTGCGTAGCGCCTTCGATTGTTCGCGCGACGGTGTAAGGCTGGAAGTTCATCGGCACCCCTTGCGCGACCAGCCACACACTGCCCAGCAATGACACTGGCAGCAACACCCACAAAACTGCGCGAATGAGATCGGCCCAGAAATTGCCTAACAGGCTGGTTCTTTCGCGCGCGTAGCCGCGAATGAAAGCGATTCCGACTGCGAGGCCAGCTGCGCCAGCAAAAAAGTTTTGGCCGGCGAGCACAAGTTGACTGAAGTAACTCATCGTTGTCTCGCCGGCATACGCTTGCCACGTGGTGGTCGTTGCAAAACTGACCGCGGTGTTCGCTGCAAGATCCGGCGTCATCGGTGTGTTCATTACGTTTGGAAAGAACCACGGCAGAAACGCCTGCCACCGAAGCAGAAAATAAACGGTAACGATGTTGATGACGCCAAAAAGAGTGAAAGCGAGCGCGTAACGCTTCCAATCCATTTCCGATTTGGGGTCAATGCCGACGAAGCGATGAATTAATCGCTCTATTGGAAGAAGAACCCAATCAAGCAAGGTCTGCCGTCGTTCAAAAACACGTTCGAGGTACGCGCCAACCGGTTTGACGAGAAGCGCCACGACAATGACAAAGAGGCCACCCTGAATGGCGTTTGCGCCCATGTTAGATGTTGTTAGAGCAACAGCGGCGAGGATAGCAAAGGAGCCGCGTCGCCATCACCAGTGGTCGCCCCAGTCAAAACGATTGTGGCGGCGATGGCTTTAACGCTTATGACGTCTGAAGGCTTTTTTCTCCAAAATCGTAACCAAAGTCAGTGGCATTACAAAAAGCACCAGGAGAAGCACCCTGAGCAAGAAGTCATTCATAGTCATTAGTAGTGGAAGATCAATCGGTGGTAAAGACGAGCTGATTATGCCTGGTTCCGTTGTTGTACACCCTTTCAGCGTAAGAATGATCATACCGAAGCTCGGGGCGAATGGTAATAAGCTTGTCCGGCCACCAGGTGATGCCGATGGAATGCTCGGAATAGTCCGTGGCGAAGCCAGTGCGGCTGCCGACCTTGTCTTTAAAATATTCGTTTCGTACGGTAAAGAAGGCGTTCCGCGCGATCCTAAACATTGTGTAGTTCACCACTGCCCACTCGGGCGCATAACCGTTCTGGACCGGAAACGAGCCGCTTCGAAACGGCACCTCAGCCGTTGGATGATCAATGGCGTCGTGTTCCCACATGTACCAGGCTTCGGTCGCGCTGTAGATCTTGTCATTGAATTTGTGGGTCCAGGTTCCGACGATCTGCTGCATGTTGTTGTAACCGAACTGACCGTCGTTGATCACATTGTCGCCAAAGTAAAAGGAATCCATCTGATTAGGCGTAGTGTATTGAATCATCACCGTGCCGGTGACTTGCCGACCTGGGTCTTCCTGCCAGATCGCAACGTCGGTGCCGTCGGAGATTCCTGCTTGAATCGTCCATTGATTGTTGATTTTCGTAGTAGTGAAGATTCCCTCCTGACAGTAAGGATCGAAGCCGTAAAGAATCGAGTGGGTCGCCATCAGATTGTTAGGCGCAAGCTGCGCTTCAATGTCCGGTTCGGAGATAATGCGACCGATGCGAATATTCATTCCCTGGAACACCCATGGGATGTAGAGGTCCAGATACACCATCGGCATGTCGAACCCATAATAGCTGTTGTGTTTCAGCAACTGGTCGCTGAACCAGCCGCGGGAAATCGTAAAGCGATAGTCGAGCCCGTACAGAAACGCGATGCGGAAGCCCCAATCGATGTGGTCGGTTTGATTTTCATTCGGCAACCGCTCGAGGTAGAGGACCCACTGATTTAGTTCCATCCGGTTCGGCCGAATGTCGTAAACCAACGGAAAATTTCCGTTCTCGCTCGTCTTTGATGGGTGGGAAGTGCTGATATTTCCCGAGAAATTTATCCATCCGTAAATTTGAAATTTACTATCTTTCCACGCCTGACCGCCCGAGCCTTCATAAATCGCCTGCATCAAGGGATACGGCGCAAGCTCACCCGGATCGCCGATAATCGGAGTCCCTCCGATTTGCCAATCGCCTGAAGGAAAGGGCGGTGAATCAAATGGCGCCGGCGGAATGCGACGCGTGTACGGCGCGTTGGGATCCGGGGGCGTGTATGCGGGCGTGCCCAATTGCTCGAGAAATGCTTCGTCGAGCCGCTTTAAGAACGGTTCGTGCAATTTCTTTTCCGCGCGAGCAGCTTTCGCTTGTTCTTCCTTGCTCTGGGCGTTCGCTTGCTCCTGTCTAACCTTGGCTTTTCCTTTCTCACGAGAGCGAACCCTGGAATCCGCTATGGCCTTTTCTTTTTGAGCCAACATTTTCTCGCGTCTATCTAAAGCTTTCTCGCGGGCGTCCAACTCAGCCTTCAGTTGAGCAAGCTGCCGTTGTTCAGCCCTCAAATCTTCAGACGCCTCCTCCGCGTGCGTCACAGCAGTAATAAATATCGCCGATACAATCGTGATCAGACATTTCTTAGTGTTCAACTTTTTCTCCTTGTTTTTGCATGGGAATTTCAACTCGAAGCGCAAAAAGATTCATAGCTCCTAAGTTGAAGGTTGAGCGGCTTACTCACTGGAGAACCACTTCCGCTTGCGCCTCTTCGCTGGCCACAGGGGGTTTGGCAGAAACCACGTCCACATAAGTTGATAATTGAGTTCCCGATCATCGCCCAGATCTGGCTCAAAAGTCGTTCTGGATGAAGCATGATCGAGAGCAGCAATTGTAGAGAAAACTGCATCAGTCCGCGTGCCGTCGGCGCGGCTGCCATTACCAATCAAATCTTGTGTGACGTCTGCCTTTCTGGCGTGACCATTTCCGCGAAGGTTGAATGGAACGAGAATAAACACGTAAGTTCTCTTCTCGACTACGCGCAGTGATCCGCGTAACCGTCTGATCGCATCTGTCAGCGCCAAAGGAATATTCATAAGCCGGTCCCGGCGAGATGAGATTTGGCAGACGGGCCAACGAATCCGTGAGTCACGCGTGTCTCATGACACCTTGGCTTTTTCATGGTTGGCCCCGGAGCGAATCGAGCGCGCGATTGAGTTCGAGAACATTCACGCCAGGCTCACCGAAAACGCCGAGATTGCGCCCATCGGTATTCTGCCGGACGAGCTGACGAACTTTATCTTCACTCAATCCACGAACTTTAGCGACGCGCGGCAGTTGTAGCTCTGCGTTTTGCAAACTGATCTCAGGATCGAGTCCGCTGCCTGAGGCGGTCACTGCATCCGCCGGTATAGGTTGGGAATCGCTCAAACCATTTTGCGCGCGATACGCTGCTATGCGGTCCTTGATCGCATTATTTAGTTTTTGTGAAGTTGGGCCGAGATTACTTCCGCCGGAACTCGTCGCATCGTAGCCGTTGCCGGCGGCGGAAGGTCGCGGATGAAAGTATTTTGCATCCGTGAATCCCTGGCCTAACAACTTCGAGCCGCGCACCGCCCCATTCGGATCGACGATCAAGCTGCCGTTCGCTTTCTCGCGAAAAAGCACCTGCGAAATTCCAAAGACGATCAGCGGGTAGAGGCCGCAGCACACGACTGCCAGCACCAACGTCGAAACGACAGCGCCGCGAATATGGGAGAAGAATTCTTTCATTTCGTTAGGCCATGTGAAACGCAGTGCTGATCAGGTCGATTAGTTTGATTCCGATGAATGGAACGATGAGGCCGCCGAAGCCGTAGATAAGGAGGTTGCGCTGTAAAATCGCCAGTGCGCCCATTGGCTTGTACGCAACGCCACGGAGGGCCAGCGGAATAAGCGCGATGATGATCAGCGCGTTAAAGATCACGGCGCTCAGGATCGCGCTGGTCGGGCTGTGCAAATGCATGATGTTGAGCGGCGCGATCTCGGGAAAGGTGGCCATCAACATGGCTGGAATGATTGCGAAATACTTCGCCACATCGTTTGCGATGCTGAATGTGGTAAGCGAGCCCCGCGTGATCAGCATTTGCTTCCCAATCTCAACGATATCGAGCAACTTCGTCGGATTGCTATCGAGATCGACCATGTTCCCGGCTTCGCGCGCGGCCTGCGTGCCAGTGTTCATCGCGACGCCCACGTCGGCTTGCGCGAGCGCGGGCGCGTCATTCGTGCCATCGCCGGTCATCGCGACCAAATGACCTTCGGCCTGTTCGCGCCTAATGCGTTTGAGTTTTTGCTCCGGCGTTGCTTCCGCCATGAAATCGTCCACGCCGGCCTCAGCGGCAATGGCGGCAGCGGTACGCGGATTATCGCCCGTGATCATCACCGTCTTGATTCCCATCTTTCGCAACTGCGCGAAGCGCTCCTTGATTCCGCCTTTCACGACGTCTTTGAGCTCGATCGTGCCGAGCGTCATCATGTCCGACGCAACAACCAGCGGAGTGCCGCCGCGATGGGAAATTTCATCAACAGTTTTCGTGACCGGCTGCGGAAAAATCCCGCCCGCCGATTCGACAAACCCGCGCACAGCTTCCGCCGCGCCTTTGCGCACGCGCATGGTCGGTTGCGCGCCATTAGCGTGGAGATCGACACCGCTCATCCGTGTCTGCGCGGTGAACGGCACGAACGTCGCCTCCAGTTCGTGCATTTCCCGCGCGCGCAAACCGAATTTCTCTTTCGCAAGCACGACAATCGAGCGTCCTTCTGGAGTTTCGTCTGCTAGCGAGCTCAATTGCGCGGACGCTGCCAGATCATTAGGGTCAACGCCAGGCGCAGGATGAAATGCGACTGCCATGCGATTTCCGAGCGTGATCGTTCCTGTTTTGTCGAGGAGCAGAACGTCGACGTCCCCCGACGCTTCAACCGCGCGTCCGCTCATTGCGAGCACATTGCGCTGAAGAACCCGATCCATTCCCGCGATGCCAATTGCGCTGAGTAATCCGCCGATCGTTGTCGGAATTAAACAAACCAGCAGCGCCACTAGAACCGGAATCGAAAACGTCGCGCCTGAATAAATGCCAAATGGCTTCAGTGTGACGCATACGAGGAGAAAAATAAACGTCAACGCTGCAAGAAGAATCGTGAGCGCGATTTCGTTAGGCGTCTTCTGCCGACGCGCGCCTTCTACCAGGGCGATCATTTTATCCAGAAAACCGGCGCCTTTATCAGCCGTGACGCGGACGACAATTCGATCACTCAGCACGCGCGTACCGCCGGTAACAGCACTGCGATCGCCGCCGCTCTCGCGAATCACCGGCGCGGATTCGCCTGTGATCGCTGCTTCATCCACGCTAGCGATTCCCTCTACAACATCGCCGTCCGCCGGAATGATATCGCCGGCTTCGCAAACGACGAGGTCACCCCTCTGCAACATCGGGGCGGGAACTCTCTGTTCACGGCCGTTCTTCAGGAGGCGGGCCATTGTTTCCTTCCGCGCCCGACGCAAGCTGGCTGCCTGCGCTTTGCCGCGGCCTTCCGCAACCGCTTCGGCGAAGTTGGCGAAAAGCACCGTGAACCAGAGCCAGATCGCCAGTTGCGCCACGAAGCCGCGCAGCGCCGACTCAGCGGTAAAGATTCCAACAGTCGTCAGGGCAGCCCCGACCATCGTCACGAACATGACCGGGTTCTTCACCATCAAACGCGGGTTCAACTTTTTGAACGCGTCACCGATGGCCGGACCAACAATGTTCCAATCGAAGAGCGATGCAGGTTTTTGTGTCATGAGGCTTTCGAATTTCGATTCTAAAAAAGTTTTCCACCTTGCATGAGGAAGTGCTCGACGATTGGGCCGAGCGTCAGCGCGGGGAGAAAGTTGAGCGCACCGATTAAGAGCACGGTGCCGAGCAACAGAATGAGAAACGTTCCGCCCGAGACTGGAAAAGTTCCTGCGCTGGGCGGCGCGACTTTCTTTTGCACTAGCGAACCGGCCAGCGCCATGATCGGCACGATCATGAGAAAACGACCGAACAACATGTCCAGGCCGAGGGTTGTATTGTACCAAAGCGTATTGCCGGAAAGGCCGGCGAATGCGCTGCCATTATTTCCCGCGCCAGAGCTAAAGGCGTAGAGAATTTCGCTTAGTCCGTGCGGGCCGTTGTTGTTCAATCCGGCCAGGCCCCATTTGCTCACCACCGCCCAGGCAGCGAAACCGAGAATCGAGATGGCGAGGATAAGCAACGAGAGCATCGCCATCTTCACGTCGTACGCTTCAATTTTTTTTCCAAGATATTCGGGCGTGCGACCGACCATCAGGCCAGCGATGAAAACCGCGAGCACGACAAACACCAGCATCCCGTAAAGACCGGCGCCGACGCCGCCAATAATGATTTCGCCTAGCTGGATGTTGAACAACGGAACGAAGCCGCCGAGCGCCGTGAACGAATCGTGCATCGAATTGACCGCGCCGCAGGAAGCATCAGTGGTGACCGTGGCAAACAGAGCCGAGTTGAAAATGCCAAAGCGAACCTCCTTGCCCTCCATGTTTCCGTCAGCTGCGGCAACGCCGAGATGCTGATGAATCGGATTGCCGGAAGATTCCGCCCACCAACACAAGAGCACGCCGCCGAGAAACAGGGTCACCATTGCCGCCCACACGGTCCAGCCATGCTTCTGATTTCTAACCATGCGGCCGAGGTAGTAAGTGAGTCCGCCGCCGATCGCGAAAATCGATAACATCTGGAAAAAATTCGAAAGCGGCGTCGGATTCTCGAACGGATGTGCCGCGTTGGCGTTGACATATCCGCCGCCATTCGTCCCGAGCATCTTGATCGCTACCTGCGATGCCATTGGACCTTGAACGATATTCTGCTCGGTCACGGTCTGTTCTTCCGTAACCGCTTTGCCGTCCGGTCCTTTGATCGTCTCGCCTTTGTCATTTTTCTTTTCGACCTGGATCTTCATCGGCTCGACAAGAGTCGCCTTGGTGTAAGGCTTGAAGTTTTGAATCATGCCTTGCGACACGAGGAACACGGCGAAGACTAAACAAATCGGCAGCAGGAGGTAGTAAGTGACGCGAACCAGATCGACCCAGAAGTTTCCGATTGTTTTCGCGGAATGTCGCGCAATTGCCCTAACGAGCGCTGCGGCAATGGCGATTCCAGTCGCGGCTGAGACGAAATTGTGAAACGTCAGCCCGACCATCTGCGAGAAGTACGAGAGCGTCGATTCGCCTCCGTAATTCTGCCAGTTGGTATTCGTTGTGAAACTCGCCGCGGTGTTGAATGAGAGATCCGGTTTCACCGCGGCAAGTCCTTGTGGATTGACCGGCAGAATGTGTTGTAATCGCAGAATCGCGTACGTAAAAACGCAGCCGACCAGACTGAAGAGCAGCATTGCTAGCGCATACTGTTTCCAATTGTGCTCCTCGTTAGGCCTGATGCCCATGACACGGTATGTTCCGCGCTCGAGGGGACGCAGCACCGGGTCGAGCCACGTTCTGCCGTTGGCGTCGAGCACTTGCATCAGATAAAGCCCCATGGGCTTCGTGATCAGTGCGAGCGCGATGATGTAAATGCCAAATTGAATCCAACCTGCAGCTTGCATTGGCTATCCTTAGAATTTTTCGGGCCGGATCATGGCCACGAGCAGATAAACAAACAGCAACACTGCGATGATACTGACTATCGCCGTTTCCATTTTGTCCTCCTACAGCTTCTCGCAAAAACGCACATAGAGTGCGCTCACGACAAAAAACGCGACGATGATCCCGACGAAAACTAAGTCGTTCATATCAGTGAGATATTCTCTTTTGAGCAGCCCTCCTTTCGCGGAACCACACATAAAGCGCGCTCGCGATGTAAAAAAACCAGACGCCAATTCCTGTGACGACGAATCCATTCATAAGCTGGGCCCAGCGTCAGCTAATTTTCGACGGAGTGTTAGTTAAACTGCGACCAGAAGGCGTTAAAAAAACATTAACGCCTCAAAGAAATGACTCATCACACATGGCTGAGATGTACCACGGCTTCGATCTCAGCAGTCTGCGGAAACATATCGAGCGGAGTAACGGAATGCATCGTGAATTTCTCCTGCAACTCTTTCAGGTCACGAGCCAGCGTAGCGGGATTGCAGGAAACGTAAATCAGCGTGGTTGGCGCAAGACCGCGGATAACGCGGCGCACATTTGCGGATAGGCCCGTCGCGGGAGGATCCACTATGAGCGTCATGGCCTGCGAAGCACCCTTCTTGCTCCCGGAAACTTGACTGTTTAAAGCAGTCAAGTTTGGACTAGCGAGTTCGTCTTCCACATCGCCGGCGATATAGGTTTCTTTCTCAGTTGCATTTTCCCTTGCAGCTACGATTGCGAACTGGTCCCAATCGATTCCAACGACACGCTCAAACTTGTTGAGCAACGCTTTGGCAAAGAATCCCGCGCCGCAATACGCATCAATCAGCAAATGTTGATTCGGCGGAACAAGGTCGACAATCAGATCGCGCAATTTATCTGCAACGTCATTGTTGGTTTGAGAGAAGACACGCGGACCGGACGAAGCGCGAAGCGTATAATGCCCATCCCGCGGATTTCGTCCCCGTAGATCCGTCAGCGCGCGATTCACTTCGTCGCACGAAATGGGGCATCGCTCGACGTCGATCAAGCGATGTGAATCGCGCCGAAAAAATCCGATCACTCCATCCTGCACATGAACCGTGATGCGATTGCGATATTCGTACTGTTTCGGCGACGGGATGATCGGTCGCATGGGAATATCTTTGAGCTTGCCGATCCGCTGAAGAACATCACGCACTTGCCGCCATTTAATCGCCAGCTGATGTTCGTAGTGGATGTGCTGGTATGCGCATCCGCCGCACCTGCCAAAATAGGGGCACTTTGGTGTGAGTCGATGAGGCGAGCTTTCCTTCACCTCCAGCATCTCCGCCTCGGCGAATTGTTTTTTCTCGCGCACGATCTCAGCAGAAACGAGTTCACCCTCAATGGTGTACGGAACGAAAACGGCCTTTCCCTGCTCGCGTCCGACCCCTTTCCCGCCGAAAGCGATGTCTTCGATTTTCAGATGGACAACACGCATAGGCTTTTCAAACTCGAATTTTCAAAGCCGAAAATCGCGCGGCTTGATCAATTCGTCATTTGATAGATTTGGGATTTGAGCATTGTTCTGAAATTCGGGATTCGATATTCGGATTTGATTCTCTTGTTATGGCCTGGCGACTTCACGAACATGTTTTGCGCGGGACGATCAGCAACCGCACACGCGGGCGCGTGACTGGTGAGATTTGGCTGGCGGGCATCGACCAGCCGCTCGTGCTGGAATTAACAGGCGATTGTGCGCCTGATCTCGCTGGCTGCGAGCTGAGCTTTGAAAATCCGAACGCGATTCCCATGACGACGAAACCGCCTGCTCCCCAGCAGCGCGGCCCTGCCGGCGATATCACGGCCGCGCGCAAAGTGCGCGTCTTCGACGTGCCCATTGAAGACGCGATCACAATGTCACGACGCGGCGAGCCACCGCCCGAACACATGGCGAACGCCATGTATCTGGAATGGTTTAGCGAACGGAGCGGCCGCGTGGTGATCGAAAGCGCAGATTATCGCCTGCAAATCTCAGAGCCGGCGTGGCGTTACACAAAAGAAGAAATTGCCGAGCGCCAGCGCCGCATGGCTGAGGAGGAAACACCGTTTGCCATCGCCATCACACAGGACGGCGTGATGCAAGAGTGGGACGAAGTCCGTTACGAGCAGTTTCTCCGCGAAAGCGACGCGCTAACCGAAAGATACGGACGGTTACTGGAAAAGTACGGGGACCATCCTGACAGCGAACGTATCATTGCCCGGGAGATGGGATGGGCGTGGCTCGAGGAGGCGCTGGATCGACAGGACGAAGAAATAGAGAGCAAGCAAGAGAACGAAGCAGAGGATTTGGAAGCGGAGGTCGACCAAGAAAAGAAAGATGAGTCCGGAGACGACCTTGAGGATTATGAATTACCGCCGCCCGATCCGATGCGTGAAGGAATTGATTGGGTGCGCGACGAGCGCGGCCACATTTTGCATCCCATCGAGAAGCACGCAGACGATGCGCTGCATGCATTGCTCGATGAGCTAAAGGCAGCAGGACAGTTTCCTGAGGAAAAAGATGAGCAGCTTGCCGATTTCGTCAGCGGTTTTATGACGCTCAGCGCAAAGCTTGCCAGCGCCTTGGGCGGAGTTGCGCGCGGAGATGATTTCTTTGAGCCGGGCATGGTGATCGCATGGCTCAAACGCACTCTGGACCTTTTGAATCAGACGATCGCTGCGGCGGACGCTGCGAGAGGAAAGGACCTGCTCCCGGCAGGGCGGTTTGCGTACTATCGGAGCGAGCTTTTTGCGATCCGAGAAGAAGTTTTGGAGTTGATTAAGGAGATGCGATCGCGCTGATCAAAAGGGGGCGCTAGGAAGAGGCGCATGTGTTCCGCTTGCGCGGCTGAATCGGGCAAGAAGACGGCGTTACGCTGCGCTAGTAATCCCGCACGTAGGGATATTTCGATTCGTTACCGAGCTCGGGCGGAAATTCCGAATAGCCGGCGTGAATGTACGGAATGTCTGGCGGTAGCATCGGATAGTAGCTGTCACGCCATACCGGAAAAGGAAATGTCAGTATCTCGAGCAAACCGGCCACGTGCCGCGCTCCAGAGCGGCCGACGCCGCGAACGACGCCATATCCTGCAGCTGCGGAATTTCCGTCATAGGTATTGATGGTCGTCACGGTCACAAAGACTTCCGCAGGAGCGATAAAAAAGTTCGATAAACCGCGACCGAGCTTCCGGGTCGGCCCGTAGTCGTTGGAAGGCGGGTCCTGGATATCCGCGAATGCTCCGCTGGCAAGACCAGCGATCGCCGCGAAGGCGAGGATGGTTTTCATAGGCGCTGGGAAGCAGTAAAATGATTCCGGACAGCAAAGGCAATACTTATTTTCGGTCTTCGGTTGCAACACCGTTCTTTGTCCTGATTATTGAAACCGCAATCGTAACAGCGAGAATGAGCACGATGATTCCCAGCGAAAGGCTCCTCGGAAGCGGCAAATAATCAACAACAATCATTTTAATACCGACAAAGCCGAGGACCAAGGCAAGCCCCGTTCGCAGATAAACGAAACGGTCCATCAAACCGGCCAGCAGAAAGTAAAGCGACCGTAGGCCGAGAATCGCGCAAATATTGGACGTATAAGCGATAAATGGATCACGCGTGATAGCGAAGACCGCCGGGATCGAATCCACGGCAAAAAGCAGGTCCGTCAGCTCGATCACGATCATCGTCAAGGCGAGCGGGGTCAACATCCAGCGGCCGTCCACGTGCACCTTAAAGTGTTCGTCATGAAATTCGCGGGTAATGGGAAATATCCGGCGACACAGGCGGATTACCCAACTCTCTGCAAAATCGTGGGGCGGACCCTTTTGAAATAACATTCGTATTGCAGTGATGAGAAGGAACAGGCCAAAAAGATAAAGGACGAAATGAAATCGCTGCACTAGCGCGATGCCGCAGATAATCATGGTGCCGCGCATGATCAGCGCGCCGAGAACTCCCCAGACCAAGACCCGATGTTGCGCCTTTGGCGGAACGCGGAAATGCGCAAAAATCAATACAAACACGAAAATATTGTCGGCGCTCAGTGAGTACTCGACCAGGTAAGCAGTCAGAAAATCCAGTCCGTGATGTGGTCCTTTGAAGCGCCACACCAGAGCGTTAAACCCAAGTGACACGAGTACCCACAGCACGCTGCGCCGCGCCGCCGCAGTCATGCTTAATTCCCGGCCGCGTTGGTGGAACGTGAAGAGGTCGATCCCAATCGCGATGAACACACCAATGTGAAAGGCGATCCAAAACCAGATACTCGTCGTCACCGCGGGGAGATTTTCATGCAGCGGGGCGCCCGGCAATGGTAAATTGCGCGTCCGGCCCATGCGACTTATAGATCACACGGGATTCATTAGCCCTATTGATGGATACCGAATTAGAAAAACTGGTCGAAGCCGGTAAACTCACTCCCCGTGCCGCGCAGCAACTCGAAAATCTAAAGCCGGGCACATTTTGTTTGCATAAAAGCTGGGGATTCGGTCGCGTGATCGAATGGAACCTGCTGCTCAACCAGATCGTAATTGATTTTGCAGGCAAGAAGTCGCATCCGATGCAGGCCCAGTACGCGGCCGAGAACGTCACGCCGCTGGCGCCAGAGCACTTCCTCGCACGCAAAGCCACCGACCTGGCGTCGATCAAAAATCTAGCAAGGGAAAATCCGGTGGCGCTGGTGCGAAATATTCTCGAAAGCTTGGAGGGTAAAGCCACGGCGCACCAGATTAGTGAATGGCTGGTAGCCGATGTTTTCACCGAGACGGAATGGAAGCGCTGGTGGGAATCAACGAAGAAAGCGCTTAAGGCAAGCGGCGTTTTTTCCGTCCCAGCGAAAAAGAACGATCCAATTCAAATTCGCGGCGAAGGAGTGTCGCAGGCTGACGAACTGGTCGACGCTTTCAACAAGGCGCGACAACCAAAAGAGCAAATCGCGGCTCTCGAACAGATCATCAAATCGCACCAGCAATTCAAGGAGCACGATCTTCAGCCGATCATCGCTACGATCGAAAACATGACGGCGCGCAACCAAAGAATGCATCCGGAGTTCGCATTTGAGCTCATTATCGCGCGCGACGATTTGCTCGCGCGTAAACCATCACTGCATTCGACCCATGTCGGTTTGACCCTTTCGAAACTGATTCTTGAGGAAGAGAACCGCTTGATATCGATCCTCCCGAAATTGCCGGCTGCAAAGGAGAAAAAAATTCTGCAAACGTTGCCGTCCGCGCTCGGTACCCGATGGATAGATCGCGCCCTATATTTGATGCAGGAGAGCCATGGCCGAATGATTGCGCAAATTCCTCGCGTTTTCAGCGAAGCCGGGAAGCACGAGGAGCTTCGAACAATGCTGGAGCGAAGCATTCGCGAACATTCGGCCACGAGCGAGATGCTTGCCTGGCTGTGTAGCGAACGAGAAAGCTGGAGCGAACTGGTCACGCCGGATTTGCTTGGCGCGATTTTGGCAGCGCTGGAACGCGAGCAACACAACGCTCCCGGGCGCGCGGGCAAGTTGCACCATGCGCTGGTTGAGGATCGGCAGTTACTTGGCGACATCTTCCGCAAATGCGACGTCGCTCTCGCGCGCGATGCGATGCGGCGGCTCCAGCTAAGCCCCCTTTTTGACGAGCTGACAAAGCGTTCGCTGCTGGCACGGATAGTTAAGGTTTATCCAGAACTGGAAAGCATGATCACAGGTGCGCAACCGCAGGAGAAGACCGCTCCATTGATCGTTTCCTGGAGCAGCTTGGAAAGACGTAAGGCTGAATACGAAGAGCTCGTGAAAGTAAAAATTCCCGAGAATAGCAAGGAAATTGCGCTCGCCAGATCCTATGGAGATCTGAGTGAAAATTTCGAATTTAAGGCAGCCAAACAAATGCAAAGCGTCCTGATGCGACGCAAAGCCGAGCTCGAGCAAATGCTGCACAACGCGCGCGGGACTTCATTTGAAAATCCCGATACGTCGCGTGTTTCAATCGGCACAATCGTCACGCTGCGCAACGGGGAGACTAACCGGGAAGAAACTTACACGATTTTAGGTGCGTGGGATGGCGATCCTGATCGTCACATCATATCGTATCAGACTGCCATTGGCCAGGCACTGCTCGGTCACGAAATCGGCGAGACCATTTCCTTGAACACCGAGCACGGCGCCGCTCAATTTAACATCGTTTCAATCCAGCCCGCGCCGCCGGACCAAGCTGCGGCCACGCCCGTTCTTCCGAGGGAATCTGCTGTAGAAACAGCGATGCCTGGATAGCGCATGCGTCTCGCGTGCTACCGCCAGTCCGGCTCGGACCGATTGCGCCATTCGTGATCGCCAATCCCCCTGCGGAACTGCACATACTGAGTCTTGGCGGGGGCGCCAAAACGTGCACGCCCAGCGCGCGTGGGAACACTTGGCCCAACCGCTCTGGTTTCAAACTCATCCTGCCGATTGGTTCAGCTCCCCGGAAGAGTCGGGCCATAAGCGCCACTGACAAAGACGGCGTTGTTCATGTACCAAATCGCCGTTTGGCGCGTGCTCGTGTTGTATAACACATAGTCCGGCTTGGAATT
This sequence comes from Verrucomicrobiota bacterium, assembly GCA_046725285.1. Classification (GTDB taxonomy): domain Bacteria; phylum Verrucomicrobiota; class Verrucomicrobiia; order Chthoniobacterales; family UBA10450; genus Udaeobacter. The sequence continues at coordinate 21,348 of JBKOYG010000051.1, read as the reverse complement.
GCCGTTAAAATCGCCCGTCGCTACCAATGTCCAGCCGCTGGGGAGAGTTGGGCCATAGGCGCCGCTAACAAGGGTGACTTCAGACAAATACCAGATGGCAGACTGGCGCGTGTTGGCATTGAAGAGTAAGTAATCACGTTTTCCATCGCCATTGAAATCCGCCACACCCGCTAAGCTCCAGCCAGCCGGAAGAGTCGGGCCAAAAGCGCCACTGACAAACACGTTGTTGTTCATGAACCACACCGCCGTCTGGCCCGTGCTCGCGTTGTATAGCACATAGTCCGGCTTGGAATCGCCGTTAAAATCGCCCGTCGCTACCAATGTCCAGCCGCTGGGAAGAGTTGGGCCAAAGGCGCCTCCGAGAAAGGTCACTCCAGACAAATACCAGATGGCTGACTGACGCGTGTTCGTATTGAAGAGCAAATAATCCGGTTTCCCATCGCCATTGAAATCCGCCACACCCACCAACGTGAAGCCAGTGGAAAGCGTCGGGCCATAAGCGCCACTGACGAAACTGTTGTTGTTCATGAACCACACCGCCGTCTGGCGCGTGCTCGATTTATACAGCACATAGTCTGGCTTGGAATCGCCGTTAAAATCGCCCACGGCCGACAGTCCCCAGGTGGCAGGGATAAACGCATTGCGCACCGATTCGGTGATGCTCTGCGATCCGTTAAAGACCCCGCTGCGATAATAACCGCGAGCCCGGATGTAGATGTTCTGCAGGGTTGGCAGGTTTAAACCGCTTAGGGTCCAATTGTTGCCGGAGGCCGTGCCGTTACCCAGGGGAGTGTAGTTCACACCGTCGGTTGAATACTCAAACGTAACGCGCGCGAATTGCGGGCTGGAGCCGCTGCGTGACCAGGTAATGGCGGTTTGGGTAGAGGCGAGGTTTTGCAGCGCGGCGGTGTCGTTGGTCAAACGCGCGAAAAAGTTGCGCGGCTGTACACCGATTGTCGTAAAACCGCCGCCCACTAAAATCTTGCCGTCCGCCTGCACCGCGATGGAACGGACAGGACCGTTCGCGTTCGGGTTAAATGCATCAGGCGCGCCGGTGGAAGGATCGAGCCGGGCAACGCGGTTGCGCGGCTGTACGCCGATCGTTGTGAAATAGCCGCCCACTAAAATCTTGCCGTCCGCCTGCACCGCGATGGAACATCGTTCGCGTTCGGGTTAAACGCATCAGCCAGGCCGGTGGAATCGAGCCGGGCAATGCAGATGCGCGTCTGGCCGCCGATGCTGGTGAAGAGCCCACCCACTAAAATCTTGCCGTCCGCCTGCACCGCGATGGAATTGACAGGATTGTTTGGGTCCGGGTTGAACCCATCAGGCACGCCGCTGGAAACATCGAGCCGGGCAATGTAGTTGCGCGTCTGTCCGTGGATGTTTGTGAAAACGCCGCCCACTAAAATCTTGCCGTCCGCCTGCACTGCGATGGAACGGACAAAACCGTTCGCGTCCGGGTTAAACGCATCAGCGAAGCCGGTGACATCGAGTCGGGCAATACGGTTGCGCGCCTGTTGGCCGATATTCGTGAAACCGCCGCCCACCAAAATCTTGCCATCCGCCTGTACGGCAATGGAATTGACCCCGCCGTTCGCGCTCGGGTTGAAACCGGTGTCGAGGCTGCCGTCGGTTTCCAGCCGGGCAATATTGTTGCGCGGCTGTCCGCCGATGAGCGTGAAATCGCCGCCCATTAAAATCTTGCTGTCGGCCTGTACCACGATGGAACGCACAGTGTCGCTTGCGTCCGGGTGGAAACCGGGGTCGAGCGTTCCGTCCGGGTTCAGCCGGGCAATGTTGTTGCGCGGCTGTCCCAAAACGGTGGTGAAGCTGCCGCCGATGAGAATTTTGCCGTCTGGCTGAACAGCGGTGGCGTAAACAGCGTTGCCAACGGTGTTGAGATTGAGCGTCCGGTCGAGGCTGCCGTCGGTTTCCAGCCGCGCGATGTAGTTGCGCGTCTGGCCAGCGATGCTGGTAAAGCCCCCACCTACCAGAATCTTGCCGTCGGCCTGCACTCCAATGGCAAGGACAGCAGCGTTCGCGTCGGGGTTAAAACTGGCATCGAGGGTGCCGTCGGCGCCGAGTCGCGCGATGTGGCCGGCCGGCTGGCCGGCAATGCTGGTGAAGTATCCGCCCACCAGAATCTTGCCGTCGGCCTGCACTGCAAGAGCATCAACGATATCGTCCGCGCCCGGGTCAAAGCTGGTGTCCGCCGTACCGTTGGGATTGAGCCGCGCGATGTGGTTGCGGGTCTGGCCGCCGATGTTGGTGAAGGCCCCGCCTACCAGAATCTTGCCGTCAGCCTGCACCCTAAGGGCAACGACAGTATTGCTCGCGTTGGGGTCAAAGCTGGTGTCGAGCGAGCCGTCGGGATTAAGCCGCGCGATGTGGTTGCGCGGCTGGCCGCCGATGATGCCGAAGGCCCCACCCACCAGAATCTTGCCGTCGGCTTGCACTCCAAGCGCATCGACAAAACTGTTCGCGTCCGGGTTAAAGCTGGTGTCGAGCGACCCGTCGGGATTAAGCCGCGCGATGTGGTTGCGCGTCTGGCCGCCCATGCTGGTGAAGTTTCCGCCCACCAGAATCTTGCCGTCGGCCTGCACTCCAAGGGCATTGACATGACCGTTCGCGTCGGGGTTAAAGCTGGCATCGAGAGTGCCGTTGCCGTTGAGGCGCGCGATGTAGTGGCGCGTCTGGCCGGCAATGCTGGTGAAGTTTCCGCCCACCACAATCTTGCCGTCGGCCTGCACTCCAAGGGCAAAGACAGCGCTGTCCGCGTTCGGGTCAAAGCCGGTGTCGAGCGAGCCCTCGGGATTAAGCCGCGCGATGTAGTTGCGCATCTGGCCGCCTATGCTGGTGAAGTTTCCGCCCACCAGAATCTTGCCGTCGGCCTGCACTGCAAGAGCAACGACATAACTATTCGCGTTAGGGTCAAAGCCGTCGAGTGGCGATTGGGCGCGCACTGCCGGCGCCATAGCCAAAAGCACAAGGGAGCAAAGCGCAAAGGCAATGATTATTGTGAATGTAATCTTTCGATTATTCATAAGCTGAATACGGACCGAAACGGCCGGTTGTTTCAAAGAATCCAAAAAAATCGTGATCCTTTTGGCGAGCTCTTCTGTCCGCGAATCATGCCAATTAACGCGAATGATCTCTTTTAATTGAATTCTCGCGTGTATTCGCGTGATTCGCTGGCAAACCTGTTTTCTCTGAACCACGGATCGTGCACTTCGACGACACTCTGGGGAGCGCACGCTGCCCAGATTAACCTCCGTCACTTTATTTTCGTGACCCTCGCTGTGGCGCAGCGTATGATTGGGTTCGCGACATGAATCTGGCGTCGGGGCGCACGAAATCGACTTTGGCAACACGACGCAGCCTGCTCAGTCGCCTCAAGCAATCGAACGCGCAGGAGAGCTGGCATGAGTTCTTCGATACCTACTGGCGGTTGATCTACACTACGGCGCTCAAGGCCGGGTTGACTGATTCGGAAGCGCAAGAGGTGGTGCAGGAAACAGTCCTCACCGTATTCAAAAAGATTAAGTCTTTTCGCTACGATCCCGCTGTGGGCTCATTCAAGGGCTGGCTCTTGACGATCGTCCGCTGGCGTATCGGCGATCAGTTCCGTAAACGCCAGCAACAGATCCAGCCGCCTGGCGCACGCCACGCGACAAAAACATCGAATACCGCGAAGCTCGACCGCATCGCTGATCCGGCGGGGATCGATCTTGACGCCTTGTGGGAGGAGGAATGGCAGCACACACTGTTCACCGCGGCATTGGCGCGCGTAAAACGTCACGCCAACGCGCGGCATTATCAGATGTTTGATCTGTATGCTGTGAAATGTTGGTCGGTGGACAAGGTAGCGCAAACCCTCGGCGTGAGCGTCGCTCAGGTGCGCTTGGCGAAACACAGAATCACCGCATTGATGCGACGAGAAGTTGCTCGCCTTGAAAAGGAGGAGGAAAAGCGATGGGGCTTGGCGAGAGCGATGGCTCACTAGGTCGAACAAGCGGGATGATCGCCCGCCTTCGGAAAGCTACTACGGCGTGGACGGCTCGCTTTCATCAGAGCTACTCCGAAAGTATTCGCGAGCAGCCAGCAGAGGCGCACGCGCAGCCCGTTCTGGGCGCTCCCCAGGTTCCAGACTTTGAGCTGCTGCGCCCTATCGGCCGTGGCAGTTATGGCGAGGTATGGCTAGCCCGAAACATTCTGGGCACTTTTCGCGCGGTTAAGATCGTAGAGCGAAAGGCCTTCCAGGACGAGCAAGCGTTTGAGAGAGAATTTTCGGGCCTCCAACGGTTCGAACCGGTGTCGCGGGAGCATGACGGTTTTGTGGCGATTCTGCATGTTGGCCGCAACCGTGCACAAGGCTTCTTCTACTATGTCATGGAACTTGCCGACGATGATTCAAACAGCGGCCGGATCGAACCTGAGACATACGTGCCGAAAACATTAAGCAATGAGCTATCAAGCCGCGGACGACTATCGGTAGAACAAGCTGCGCAATTAGGTTTGTCGCTGAGTCGTGCGCTGGCGGAACTGCATCAACGCGGGTTAGTGCACCGCGATATAAAGCCATCAAACATCATCTTCGTTAAGGGCCACGCAAAACTGGCGGACATCGGGCTGGTGGCACATGCAGGGGAGAAGACTCATCTGGGCACAGAGGGATACATTCCGCCTGAAGGTCCTGGAAAACCTCAAGCTGACCTCTATAGCCTTGGCATGGTCCTTTACGAAGCGACCACCGGCACTGATCGACTCGACTATCCGGCTTTGCCAACGGACTTCGACACAATGACGGAGCGCGAGACGTTTCTTAAGCTGAACTCCATTATCCTCAAAGCCTGCGACAGTGACGTTCGCAAACGTTATCAGACAGCTACTGAGATTACGCAAGACCTAGGACAGCTAGGTGTCGGGCTACCCGCAGAGAAAAGTCGGCGCAAGTTTTTACGCAAACCAGTAGCTGCTTTCTCAGCGCTGTTGCTGGGCGCTTCAGCTGTAGCGCTTGCGGTTTACTGGTTTCGGCATCCAACAGCAAGCTCAGCTCCTGAAAAGAGCATCGCCGTGCTGCCTTTTGAAAACTTAAGCCGTGACCCGAACGACGCATATTTCGCCGAAGGCATTCAGGAGGAGATCCTGACGCGCCTGGCTAAGATCACCGACCTAAGAGTGATTTCGCGCACTTCCACGAAGCGATATCGGAGCAAGCCCGACAACCTTTCAGAGATCGCCAGGCAGCTTGGCGTGGCGAACATTGTTGAGGGTAGCGTCCAAAAAGTAGCCAATCAGGTGCGAGTCAATGCGCAGTTGATTAACGCGCGGACCGATTCGCACCTGTGGGCCGAGAGCTACGATCGGGAATTGACTGACGTTTTTGGCGTCGAAAGCGAGATCGCCAAAGGAATCGCAGAGTCGTTGCAAGCGAAGCTCACCAGTCACGAGGAGCAAGCGTTGGCAGCTAAGCCGACAAACAACCCGGAGGCTTACGACGCATATTTGCGCGGCGTGGCATTTCAAGGGCGCATCCGCACCTCGAACAATCTCTTGCTGCAAGCCATCGGTTATTTCGAGCAGGCCGTGCAGCTTGATCCCAATTTTGCGGCCGCCTGGGCGCGACTCTCTCGCACGCAGGCCTACCTTTACTTCCGCGCCAATACCGCTCGGCCCGATGCCGCCAAAGATGCGTTAGAGCACGCGCAGAAACTTCAGCCAAACTCGCCCGAGACCCTGCTCGCTCTGGGTTATTATCAATATTGGGTGTTGGGCGATTACAGGCATGCTATAGCTACGTTCCAGCTCGTTTACAAACTGTTGCCAAGTAACGGTGAGGTCGCGTTTGCACTCAGCGCAGTCAACCGGCGTGATGGAAAGTGGGATGAAAGCCTTGCCTGGGCGGAGCGAGCCCTCGGCCTCGATCCGCGCAACGGGGAGTTAATAACGATGGCTGCATGGACATACGAAATGCTGCGACAATTCCCAAAGGCGCTGAACCTCTACGATCGAGCGCTGGACATTGTGACGCGTGATCCCGATCTCATGGCGTTTGAGGCCAGCGTTTATCAGGCTCAGGGTAACTTGGAGCAAGCCGCTAAGTACTTATCAGACATTACCGCGGAGACGCCATTCGATGGGGCCTTCTCAACCAAGATGGTTCAATTGAGACTTGAGCGGAATCACGCTGAGGCCGTTCGATTGCTCCAAGCCCGACTGGCCCAATTCCAGTTCACTTCTGAGTTCAACAAGGCCACTATCCGAGTCCACCTGGCTTTTGCCCAGCACCTCGCCGGCGACATTGCCGCAGCAAAGGCGGCCGCTGGACAGGCGCGGAACACGCTGGAGTTGCTTCGCAAACGTCACCCAGATAACTACAACTTTGCGATATGGCTGGCTCGGACTTATACCGCGCTAGGGGAGAAGGACCCAGCCTTAAGAGAAGCGGAACATGCGGTCATACTTCTGCAGAGCGCTAAAGATGCAGTGGATGAACCTGGCACTGAAGAGAACCTGGCGTTAGTTCAGGCAATCTTCGGCGAGAACAGCCGGGCGATCGCAACTCTTAGGCGCCTGTTACAAACGCCATTTCATAGCCCGCTTTACGGTCCAGCGCCTCTCACGCCGGCTCTCCTTAAGCTCGATCCGCTCTGGGACTCCTTGCGCGCCGATCCCGCTTTCCAACAACTCTGCGCGGAAAAGCAGATGTGAAGAGGGGCGGCAAGCGAGGCGCTTGCCCTACAACGCCCAATCCATGGTTGCAGTGAAAAATATTGTAAGGCAGGCGCTCCGCCTGCCAAGTAGCATGGTTTCTAATATCAGTATACCTGCAGCCGAGGCGCGTGGTCTCCCCAAACCTAGATCAGTAACTCGTAGGAGAGAATGCTAAGGCAATAGATTGCCGCAGTTTCCACTCGCAGGATAATTGGGCCAAGCGTAATTGGCCGGCATCCGTAACGATGCGCGAGCGCAAGTTCCGCAGGCGTGAAATCGCCTTCCGGCCCAACAAGCATCAAGACGCTCCGAGGAAGATGTTGATGCTCACTCGAATAGTCTGCGAGAACCTTCTTCAAGTGCTGCGCACCGGGCTGGAGCGATCCGATTAGTTGTAGATCGAACGATTCATCCGCCGCTGCCGAAAATAATTCTGAAAGTTTTCTCGGCGCATGGATATGCGGCAGCCAGTTCTGGCCACATTGTTTAGCAGCTTCAACTGCGATCTGCTGCCATTTCGATTGTTTTTGTGCTGCGCTTTCGGAATCGACCTGCACAATCGTACGATCAGAAATGATCGGCGCAATTTCGGCAGCGCCAATCTCGACCGCCTTTTGCACAATTAAGTCCATGTTTTTTCCCTTCGGGATTGCCTGTCCAAGAACGATCCGACATTGCAGCGGTGGTGTCTCTGCTTCGTGCAATTTTCTCAATCCGATTTCATCGCCGCCAATATCGACGATTTCCGCGGTGATTTCGTGCCCCAGTCCGTTGAAGAGAACAAGTTTCTCCCCTGCCCTCATGCGCAGGACATCCCGTGCATGGTGTGCCTCAGAGCCAGTTAATGCGAGCGCGCCGGGGTTCCAGTCCTCCGGCGAAATATAGAAGCGATGCATGTGAGCTCTTTGGTTAACAAGACCTATGAGACCAGCAACTGATTTCCTACTGGTAGTCAGATGCGATGAGCGAGTTGATCTCCATCAGAGTTATCAGTGATTTACTTATCGGCAGCTCTATCCCGCGCTGTTGAAGCGCCGCGATTACGCTCTCTGTCGGAATATTGCCTACCAGGGCGTCCTGCGCGAAGGGGCATCCACCGAGACCACCGAGGGCCGAATCAAAGCGCCGACATCCTGCGTCGTAAGCAACTAGCACCTTGGCGACGGCTTCACCCGGTGCGCTGTGAAGATGCACACCAACGTCGTAATCGGGGTATTGATTCGTGATCGATTCGACCATCCGGCCAATGTGATCAGGGTCGGCGACTCCGACCGTATCAGCTAGCGAGATTGATCGGATACCAATGGCCGCCAGGTTTCCTACGGCCTGGCATAGTTCGTCCTCATCCCAAGGATCGCCGTACGGGTTTCCGAACGCCATCGACACATAAGCGACCATGCCGAGTTTGGCCTTGTCAGCTTTAGTCTTGATCGATTCCAACGCTCTATATGAGTCTTCGAGCGTCTGGTTTTGGTTTTTGCGCAGGAACGTCTCAGAGACTGAGTAGGGATAGCCCAAGGTTGTAACAGCTTCGGTCGCAATGGCACGCTCGACTCCCCTCTCGTTCACTACGATGCCGATGATTTCGACATCGCGTGGCGGCCTGATTCGCTTGAGCACCTTCTCACTGTCAGCCATCTGCGGTACGGCCTTGGGAGAAACAAAGCTTACAGCATCGATGTGCTTAAAACCCGCCGCGATTAAGGCCCCCAAGTAGCGGGCCTTTAGCTCTATCGGGATTTGTCGCTTAAGACCCTGCCAGGCATCACGCGGGCATTCGATCAGTTTGACGGCATTATGAAACACAGAAGCTGCGGGCTCTATCTGAAAAATTCCTTCGCGCGTTCGAAGAAGCTCTTGCGCAGCGGCGTGTTTTCGTCCCCGCAAAGCGCCGCGAATTCCTCAAGCTTGCGACGTTGCTGCACATTCAAGCGCGACGGCACCTCGACAATTAAACGCGCCAACAAGTCGCCATGACCGCGCCCATTGACGTTTGTAATTCCTTTGCCGCGCAATTTAAACATCTGCCCGCTCTGCGTGCCTGCGGGCACTTTAAGATGCGCTCTGCCCTCAAGCGTCGGCACATCAATCTCGCCGCCCAAAGCCGCGACGGAAAAAGGGATTGGGACCTCGCAGTACAGATCATCGTCTTCGCGTTGAAAAATCTTATGTTCCTTAACGTGTATGACCACATAAAGATCGCCCGGAGGTCCGCCACGAGTCCCGGCTTCGCCGTTGCCTAACGAACGCAACCGCGAACCCTCCCTGATTCCAGCCGGGATTTTCAGCTTAACGCGGCTCAATTTTTCCACGCGTCCCTCGCCCCGACATTTTTTGCACGGTTTCTCAATGACTTCGCCAGCGCCGCGGCAACGGGGACACGTCTGCGAAATGTGAAAAAATCCACGCGCACTGATTACCTGGCCGCGGCCACCGCAAGTAGGGCAAGTAATGGTGCGTGAGTCTGGTTCAGCGCCGGTCCCCTTGCATTTGTCGCAGGTGTCGAGTTTCGTGATCTCAATCTCTTTTTCGGCGCCAAACGCTGCCTCCTCGAGCTTGATCTGCATGTCGTAGCGCAAATCGGATCCGCGCCGCCGATCTTCTGTGCGATCGCCGCCGCCGAAGAATGTCTCGAAAATTCCGCCGCCGAATCCGCCGCCAAAAACTTCCCGGAAAATCTCGAACGGATCATGGAAAACGCCGCGGCCAAAACCAGCGCCGCCCGGAGCGAACGCTGCGTGACCAAAGCGATCGTAGGCGGCGCGTTTGTCAGGATCTATCAGGACATCGTACGCTTCACCTAGTTCCTTGAACTTTTCCTCCGCGTGAGGGTCATCCGGATTTTTATCTGGATGAAACTGGACAGCGAGCTTGCGATAGGCGCGTTTGACCTCCTCGTCGGTGGCACTGCGTCCAACGCCCAGCACCTCATAGTAATCGCGTTTCTCAGTAGCCATCTTCTAAATCTTACTCTTACTCCTGCTCATGCTCCTGTTCGACAACTCGACATAGAGGAAGAGCACAAGCAAGAGCAGGAGAGATTCGAGCAGTTATTTCCCGCTGGAAACAACCACTTTCGCAGGCCGCAGCAAGCGGTCCTTAAATCGGTAACCGCGCCGGGTCTGGCGTACCACAATTCCTACGGCAAATTGATCGCTCGGCTCATGCGCGATTGCTTCGTGCAGGTTCGGGTCGAACGTTTTCCCCTCCGCCTCGATCGGTTGCAGCCCATACTCAGTCAGTAAATCATTGAGCTGCTTTTGAACGAGAACCATTCCGGAATAAATGGGAGACTCTGCGCCCTGCTCTTTTGCTGCTGCGAGACCAAGCTCAAAATTGTCAATAATTCCCACCAATCGCTCCAGTAAAGAGCTGTTGGCATATTTGATTGCCTCTTCCTTTTCGCGCGCAGAACGTTTCTTGTAATTCTCGAAGTCCGCCTGGCTCCGCAATGCAAGATCGCGAAATCGATCGAGATCGGCTTGCAAGCCAGCCATAGGATCGTCCGCTTCGCCTTGCGCGGCATCAGTGCCGGATGCTACAGATGAAGGAATCGAACTCGACGAGGCCGACTGTTTCATTTGTTTATTTGGTTCAGTAACAGGAATTTTTTCATGTTTTACGAATGGCAATCAAAGTGATGTCGTCGTTTTGAGGAACCGAACCGGTAAAGTCGCGAACGTCCTCGATGATTTTCTTTACAATTGCTTGTGCCCCATTGGTCGCACTGGCACGAACCGATTGCATCATGCGTTCGAGGCCGAACTCATCTCCCTCGGCATTCAGCGTTTCGGTCACGCCGTCGGTGTAGAGAACGAGGCAATCGTCACGTTCAAGCGGGACAGCGAAGTCAGTCGTTAGCCTATCAAACACGTTTCCACTGTCAATGCCGACGACCATTCCCGGCGGTTTCAGCGGTGTAACCATTTGCGACTGTTGCTTGTAAAGTAATGGCGCATCATGTCCAGCGCGCGCGAGCGTGACCCCATCACGCTGGTGGTTGAGAATCAAATAGGCCATGCTGATGAACATGTCTTCCTTGATATCGGGATAAAGCTGCCGATTCACTTTTCGCAAGACATCGGCTGGAGACGGATTGCGAGCCGCTTCCGCGCGTAAGACGCTGCGGCAAATTGCCATGATAAGCGATGCCGGTACGCCTTTGCCTGAGACGTCTGCAATCGCCACACCGAGGCGTTCTTCATCGACCTGAATGTAATCGAAATAATCACCGCTTACCTGGCGGGCCGGCGCATTAATGCCGCTGATCTGAAATCCGTTAATGGCTGGCGCTTCCGACGGAAGCAAGATGCGCTGAATGTCCCGCGCGATCTCGAGATCGTGATCGAGCCGCTTCTTTTCGTTCGCCATGGAATAAATGATGGCGTTGTAGAGCGCAAAAGCGGATTGCTCGGCGATCGATTTAAAAACGACGAAATCACCCTGGGAAAAAGGAGTACCCGCCGGGCCTTGGGCCAATGCCAGAACGCCCAAGTCTTGGTTTCCATACCGAAGCGAGGCGGCCATCACCGACGCGCTGCCAAAAGCGCTTCCACGCAACTTCGCCAGCTCCGGCGCCTCGGAGAACTCAGTCAAGGAAACAGACTGTCCTGTTTGCCAGACTCGTCCGATGAATCCCTCACCCGGGCCAATCGTGTGCAGCCGTAGAAAACTCTCGAGCGCGATCGGAGCAGCGGCGGCTTGTTGCAAGATACTGAGCGGAACATCTACCAGCGGCGGACAGTCTTTAGAAATAAACGCTGGAGTAAGTTTCCCGCCCGTTCGATCGGTCACGTAAAGCGCGCCGCCGTGCGCGTCGAGAACACGCGTCGCGCCCTCGACGATGAGCCGATGCAGCTCCTGAGGCCGAATGGTCTCTCGGAAGGCTTCGCCGAGGCCGTGCAAGAAATCGAAAACAAGCGTTTCCTCTACTTGAATTTCTTCGTGAGAGCGCTCCAGCCTTCGAATCCGCCGCAGCTGGAACCAAGCGGTGATGAACCATCCAGCGACAGACGCGACAAGCAGTCCGAGAAGAAGAGTCGGCCACGTCATGCAAGGGCCAGCTTACTTCGAAGGTGTTTCGTGATGAAGGTCTTGTCTTAAGAAATCGAGAACGTCTTTAAAGCGAAGAATATTTTCCGGCGCGGCCTCGCAAAGCGCCTCATGCGCTTCCAGCATCGTTTCCGTTTGTTGCTTTTTCTTGTCCTCGGGCGACCGGACCGCAGGGGTTCGCTCAAGCGCTCCGCATTCAGGGGGACTGGCACCATTAGCACGAATATCGAATATCTGATCCAACCCCAGCCCGGAGAGAAGTTCCTGGCTGCGGTTCCCACAGTGCACGATGTGAAGATGTCCATGTCCTAGCTCCCTCAACCGAAGTGCCACGCTGGCCATCGTTCCCATGAATGTGGAATCCATCATGGCGCAATCCGCCAGATCCACCACAAATTCGCGATAGCCGCGGTCCAACATCTCACGCGCGAATTCCTTGAGATTGCCGCTATTGAGGAAACTACCTTTCCCCTCCACTTTCACCCATACGGTTGGGCCGCTCACCCCTACTTGAATAGATGAGTCCACAATTACTACGTAAACGATACCAGCCCGGAAGGCATGCTGTCAATGCTCGCCGGATTTGAGAAAACCTCAGGAAATGATTCGGAATCCCCGGCACAAAAGGCTGCATCCAGCAAACATAGCCAAAGGAATGAGATCCCGCCTATCACTCCCACATAAAGGAGCGATTTTCCGCTACGATCCGCCCGTTTTCGATTAACAGGCACCGCCATGCGATTACGCGGCCATCGTCAAAATAATCATCTCCAATGACCTTGAATTCGGTCTTATGAGTGCCACGCACATTTCGATATGAAACCTCCTGCGCCTGGACGTGCTCATGCAGTTTCTCCTGACGGTATTCCAACCGCACTGTGACATCGGAAGGGTGCTTGGCTCGCCAGAAGAAATCAAAATAATTGCCGAAACGTTGACGTTGATCAAGTCCCGTTACCGCCCCGAAGAGCCGATACTGCCGCTCAAAGGTAATTGGAGCGTCCTGAAGCGTGGCCGTTTTCTGACTCGGCGACGTCGACTTTCCGCCAAGTTTGCTCGTTGTCTGCCGGGCGCCCTCACCCGCTTTTGGCGGTTTATCGCTCAAGAAGAAGAGCTTCGTCTTTCGAAACTCGAAATCTCGGTTTAGCGCCATCGGCAACGGTGTCACTTTTTCGACGATTTTTGGTTCTACGCGCTCACGCGCAGCCTGACTGGGCGTGGCCAGAACCAAAGAGCTCAAAGTGAAGAGAGCAACAACAAGCCTCATTGTTGTAATAAAGCTGGTTTTAGAATCATCTGTCAATTCGCTGTATGTCTTATGGAACTGTCGCCATCTGAAAGTAAATTTCGATTTAATGATTGAAGTTAGTTATGACCGCGGCGTATATCTGCCGCGCCAAAAGTTATGGCTCGACCCGTGGGATGCAAAGCGATTGGCTTTCGTTTCACACGCTCATAGCGACCACATTGCGCCGCACGAAGAAATCATCGTTTCCGAGCGCACCGCGCGCTTGATGTTAAGCCGGCTGCCGGGCTCCCGCGTGGAGCGCGTCCTGCCGTTCGATGAAAAACGAACGGTGCATGGGCTCGACCTTATGCTATTGCCTGCCGGGCATATCTTTGGTTCTGCACAATGTTTCCTTTTTGCCGGTAACGAGACATTGCTTTACACCGGCGATTTTAAGCTGCGTCCCGGAAAGACCGCCGAACAAGCGGACTGGCGCAAGGCGGATATACTCATCATGGAGACGACATTTGGCCTCCCACGCTATCGATTCCCACCAACGGAAGAAGTCATCGACCAAATCGTCGCTTTCTGCCGGGAGACAATTGACGGCGGCGGCGTACCTGTGCTCCTTGGGTATTCGTTAGGCAAAGCACAGGAAATACTCTGTTCTTTGGATGGAGCAGGGTTAACGCCAATGCTGCACGGTTCGGTCTACCAAATGACCCGCATCTACGAGCAGTTTGGCCAATCTTTTTGCCAATACCTTCGCTACAACGCAAACAATATTGCTGGAAAAGTCCTGATCTGCCCACCCAGCGCGAATCATTCGCGCATGCTGGAAACGATTGCCCGCAAACGCGTCGCGATGATCAGCGGCTGGGCGGTCGATCCAAATGCAGTCTATCGCTATCAGGTTGACGCGGCGTTTGCGCTTTCGGATCACGCTGATTATGACGACCTCCTTCGCTATGTCGAACTCGTTCAGCCGCGTCGAGTGTTTACGCTGCACGGTTTCGCTGCCGCGTTTGCGCGCGATTTACGCCAGCGTGGCATCGAAGCGAGGGCACTCAGTGAAGAAAACCAAATGGAGTTTACGCTGCCACAAATGCCTGCGCGCTCTTCCCTCGGTGTGTCCGGTGCCCAACGCTGCAGGGGAGACGCGTGCGCTCCCGCATCCGAATTCCTCGCGTTTGCGAACGCCGGTGAAGCGATCTCTGCAACGCCAGCCAAACTGGAAAAAATTCGACTGCTTGCCGATTATCTGCGTGGCCTAACGAGCGAGCAGCTTTCGATCGTGACACCCTATTTCACCGGGAAAGCTTTTGCTCAAACCGATCCGCGCACCCTGCAGGTTGGCTGGGCGGTAATCTTCCGTGCGCTGCAAGCAGCGACCAAAATCGACGACGCGGAATTTCATCGCGTTGCCAGCGGTCACGGCGACGCCGGCAAGACTGCATTCGAAGTTCTGGATGGGCGAACAGCCCCGCAGCCGTTCAGCATCCGCGAATCGAGCGAGTTGTTTGAACATCTTCACCGCGCGCGCGGACCGATTGCCAAAGCCGAGCTACTGCGAAATCGATTCTCAAAATTATCGGCGCGCGAAGGCCAGTACATCGTCAAGATTCTCACTGGCGATCTGCGCATCGGATTGCGCGAGGGCTTGGTCGAGGAGGCAATCGCGAAGGCGTTCGGCACTTCCCTCGAGCAGGTAAAGGAGGCCAACATGTTGTTGGGCAACATTGCTCAAACGGCGCTCTTCGCTTCACGAAATGAGTTGGCGCGCGCGGAGCTGTCAATCTTTCGTCCGATCAAATGCATGCTTGCAACTCCTGAACCGACTGCCCAAGCAGTGTGGGAACGGTTCGCTGAAGCTGCGGGGACTAATCGGGAACTGGCGTTATCCGCGCCAGCTACCGTTTATTTGGAGGACAAATTCGATGGTATTCGCGCGCAGCTGCACCGCAGTGCGCAACAGGTCGAGATCTTCTCTCGCGATTTGCGGCGCATCACGGGTCAATTCCCGGAGCTGGCCGATCAAGCCAGGAGTTTCCAGGAAGAGCTGATTATCGACGGCGAAATTATTGCCTTCGAGAAGGGTCGCGAACTCAACTTCTTCGACCTGCAGAAGCGGCTGGGGCGAAAGAGCAACGGCGCCGATTTATTCGCGCGTGCGGCAGCGGATGTGCCGGTCGCGTTTGTGATCTTTGATCTACTTTGGTTGAACGGCCGGTCATTGTTAAAGACACCGCTGCATGAGCGGCGAAGACACCTCAGTGGCGTGCGATTGCCGTCGCATTTTCAAATTGCGAGGGTAATGCCTGTGCATTCTGCAGCGGAGATCGAACAGGCGTTCCAACAGGCTCGGCAACGCTTGAATGAAGGGCTGATGATCAAAGATCCGGAGAGCTTCTATCTGCCCGGCAACCGCGGCATGTTTTGGTTCAAGCTCAAGAGAGAACTGGCGACGCTGGATGTCGTGGTCGTGGGGGCCGAGTTCGGACACGGCAAGCGCAATAGCGTGTTGAGCGATTACACGTTTGCTGTGCGTGACGATACGACGGGCGAACTCTTGCCCATTGGCAAAGCCTACAGCGGGTTGACAGACGCGGAGATTGCAGAGTTAACCGACCACTTCAAACAAAACACAATCGCAGATCATGGCCGCTATCGTGAAGTAAAACCGGACGTTGTGCTTGAAGTCGCTTTCAATTCAATCCAGGCGAGCACGCGCCACGCCAGCGGGCTGGCGCTGCGGTTCCCAAGAATCAAAGCGATTCGGCGCGATAAGAATGTCGATTCAATCGACACACTGCAATACGCCCGCGAGCTGGCAACAACGCGCAGATTCCCCTGTTAGTTTTCGCTGAAGTGTCTGATCAACGCCTCGTATTTGCTGGGCGTAGGCGACAGAGCTGCGGAAGTCACTTCCCCGCCAGTGCTGGCAGACGTGCTGGTATCAGCAGGCCCGCTGGTGTCGGCAGACACCCCGGCACCGGGATGCTCGTGCCCAATGGTTCTCGTTTTTCGTATTGCGTCCAGTCTCTGCTGCCTCTGAGCAAGTCGCTCTTGTATTCTTCTTTGTCGTTCAGCTTTGAGCCGTGCGGTGTCTGGCGTCGGAATCAAACTTCTCTCGCTCGTCTAATGCTTACTCGCGCGTCCAACTCGGCTTTTCGCTGAGCGAGTTGTTGTTCAGCGGCGGCATTTTGTTTTTTGGCAGGAGCAAACCATTCCAAAGGAATAAGCATCGAGAGCACAAAGAGTTTTTTCAGATCAGAGGTCGTATTTTTGGTTTCCGTTAATTTGGAGGAACAAACCGAGGAGGCCGCTGCTAGCCAAATGAAAGTTAACGCGGCTGCGGCGTTGTCGAATTTGCCGGCACCACGATGATCGTTTCGATCTGGCCACGGCGAAGGCGCTGAATATTGGCAAAGATGGTCACCAGCGCGAGTGAGGCGACGATGATGATCATCAGCACAACAGCGCTCCTTGGAACCTGAGGCGATCGAAATTTTTCGGCAGGCTGCTGCGGCGAATTCACCTTTGAAGTATCGATGTCGATCTCATGCGCGCAAGGAAGCCTCATTCGTTTTCCTTATTCAACGGAAGGGGATAACCCGCATCAGTTCAAGCGCAAAGCTGCGATTGCATCCATGACCCGCTGGCTTAGCCGCTTGTAGAGATCCTTCCCTGGTGGGTCTAGATCCGCAGTCGTAAAGAAAATCGGTTCTCCGATCACGATGGTAATTGGCGCAAACTGCAAACCGCCACCGCGCGGCAGGGCCTTGTGAGCGCCAAATATCCGCATCGGCACGACTGGCGCCAGCGTTTTTGCAATTACGAGACCCAATCCTGGTTCGGCAGGCTGCAAGTTACCGTCGAGCGTGCGCGAGCCTTCCGGGAAAACCAGCGCTGCGTTGCCGGTCTTGATCACACGGATCAAAGCCTTCAGGGCGCTGCGGTCGATGCCCTCTTGATTGACCGGGATCACATTGAGCTTCGGCAATAGCCAGCCGAGCAGCGGCACGTTCAGCAATGTTCGCCGCGCCAGAAAGTGAACCGCCCGATCGCAAGTGGTGCCAGCAAGAGGCGGATCGAGATAACTCTGATGGTTCATCGCGAGAATGACCGGCCCGCTCTGAAGCATGCGCTCCCGATGAATTACACGAAAACGAAAAAACAATCGGCCAGCGAGGCGACTAAGATGATAACCAAGCCAGTAATAAACGTTCATCGTTGAAGCGTTGAAGCGATGAACCGTCGAATCATCGGGCGATTCGCAGACCCAATTGCTTTAACCGTGCAATGATCTGACTGACCACTCCGTCAATTGTAAGGTGCGAAGTGTCGATGAAGAATGCGTCTTTCGCGATGACAAGCGGTGAGACAGGGCGTGAAGAATCGGCGCGATCCCGGATCGCGATTTCGTCGCGCTCTCCTTGCGCGGCGCGACGCTGGAGACGCACCTGAGGCGAAGCATCAATGTAAAATTTGTAGGGCGTTTTGGGAAAAACGACCGAACCAATGTCCCGGCCTTCCACGATCAGATCGTGGCTGTGCGCGTGCTCGTGCAGTTTCTCCGCAACAATTTGGCGAACCACAGGGAACTGACTGACGCCCGCAATGCTTTCGTTTACACAATCATCACGCAAGTGCTCCGCGGGATCCACGTCATTAATCAGAATGCGCGACTCATTATCTTGCAGACTGCCCGTGATGGTGGCTGATTGAAGGGCCTCCGTGATGCGCTCGCTATCTTCAGGATCGATTCCCTTTTGCAGGATGTGCCAGGTGATCGCCCGATAAATGGCGCCGGAATTGACGTAAACAAATCCAAGCCGCCGGGCGAGCTCTCGCGCTACACTGCTTTTTCCGGAGGCCGCCGGGCCATCAATGGCAATTACCCGATGAAACTGTTCCTGCACCCGGCAAATTAGCGCGGCGAAAAGCTGTCGGGCAAGCTGCCAGTGATTTACATGCGGCCCCAAATGCTTAAGCGATCATGCTTCTTCCTCGACCGGCCCGGGAGTAAGAGAACCGATTACAGGCGTACTGATCTGCATCCGTCTCGGATTTGTGAACTCTTCAAGGACGATTTCAAATCCAGGATACGATTCACGAATACACTCGGCGTCCTGGACAATGGTTTCGCCCTCGGCAAACAAACCTGCTATGGCGAACGCCATCGCAATACGATGGTCGCCAAAGCTCGGCAAGCGAGCCCCGTGCAGGGGCGCTGGACCAAGAATCTCGAGGCCATCATTCATTTCAGATACTTTCGCGCCCATCGCGCGGAGATTGTGCGCGATTGCCGCGATGCGATCGCTTTCTTTTACGCGCAATTCTTCTGCGTGGCGAATAATCGTCTTGCCGTCTGCGAGAGCGCCGGCCACTGCAAGGATCGGCAGTTCGTCGATAAGCTGCGGCACTTCTTTACCCTGAATGACAGTGCCTTTAAGCGGGAAACCGGTGACTTCGACAATTCCGCGTGGTTCGACTTGATCGATGTCCTCAATGGCTTCGCGCACTTGCGCACCCATCCGAAGCAAAACCCCGAGTAACGCCGTTCGTGTGTGGTTTAAACCAACATCACGAATGAGGAGATGACCTCGCCGTTGAGTCGCAGCTGCAACCAGCCAAAACGCCGCGGAAGAGATGTCGCCTGGAATGGCAAAGTCGCGGGACTCTGGGACCTGGTCGCCAAATACAGAGACGCTGCCACTCCCGTCCACCGCTGTTCGAATCAGGAAATAATCAAACATCATTTCCATATGATTCCGAGTTGGTGCTGGCTCGATCACGGTGGTTTTGCCCTTGCTAAAGAGGCCGGCCAGCAGCAATGCGCCTTTCACCTGTGCGCTTGCAACAGGCGGTCGATAACGAATGCCACGCAAGGAACCGCCCTGGATGCGCAACGGTGGTGTCTCTTCCGGACCTTCCGCGACAATATTTACACCCATCTGACGAAGCGGCGCAATGATACGGTCCATCGGACGTTTTGCCAGCCCGGCATCGGCGACAAGGCGACTCTCAAAGGTCTGTCCAGCCAGCAGCCCGGCGAGAAGGCGCATGGTGGTGCCGGAATTGCCGCAATTGATTTCGCTTTTGGGCGGCGTAAGGACTCGCTTTTTCCCGTGAACGATCAACGTAGCTGGCTCGGGCTGTTCGATCTTAATCCCGAGTGCGCGCAGCGCATTTACCGTGTGCATACAATCTTCGCTGGGAAGAAATCCCTGCAGAGTGCACACCCCATTCGACAAAGCAGCGATGATTACCGCGCGATGCGAGATGCTTTTATCGCCGGGGACAGTGATCTCGATATCAATTCGAGGCGCCCGTTTTACCCGCAACTCCATAGATAAGAAGAAACCGTTAGTGGATACTCTATACAGGATGCTTGATAAAACGACGGCGCCGCGCTAATTCAGCACCGAATACCAGCATCCAGCATCAGCCTCGAACACCCTCAAGGCAACCCGCTAGGGAACAAGAAAGATTTTGTCCGTGTACGGATCCTTTACTTCCGTTCCCGGAGGGAATCCTTCCACATCGATATATTTGCCAGGTGAATAAGGACTCTCCACGAGATGAGGTTTGCCAGGAACGGGAATTCCGTACGGATAATCCCCCTTTGCGACCTTCGTCGGCGCAGCCGGTGGAGGAGGCGGAGCTGCTGCAGTCTCCACGGGCGGCGTACCTGTAGGTTGAACAGGGCCATTCGGATTGAATGGCTGTTGCGGTGGCGGGTACTGTTCGGGCTGGGTGGGGGCATAGCTCGCGACCCGATGTCGCGAGGGTGGTGGCTGCGGCTCTTCACTGCACGAGGCGACGAGGAAAGCCGTGAACAGAGCAAGCGACAATGAGAATTTCATAAATGGAAAATACTATTACAATCGTATCCGCAGTCTGAGTCGTTGCCAATCATTAAATCTCTTTTTGTTCACACTCGGCGACGCTTTCGCAAAAACTGGTGTGGATACGATGAGGGTTCGCCTTCCATCCGAATCTAAGATAGAGATGTCGACAGCTAACAACTCTCAAATCTTGATAGTGGATGATGACGCTTTGAGCCGCAAAATCCTGGCACAAGTGCTAACGTCCGCGGGATACAACTGCCAGGTCTGCGGGGACGGCGCCCAAGCGCTGGAGATCATTCGCACCAGGCCACCCTCGCTTCTATTACTCGATTTCGATATGCCGGGGCCAAATGGCGCCGAGGTGCTAAAACAGCTTCGCTCGGATCAACATCAGGCAGTTGCACAGGTGCCGACAATTATGCTGACCGCGCACGGAAGCGAGGAAAGCGAAATCTCCTGTTTGCAAGCTGGCGCAGATGATTTTGTGACCAAACCAGTCAATGCCGCAGTGTTGCGTGCGCGAATCGAGACGCAGCTTCGTCTCCGCTCCATGATGCGGCAGTTAGAGAGGCAAAATGACGAACTCGAACTTTGGCGACGCGACCTCGAGCGCGATCTGGCGGCAGCGCGTTTGACCCAGCAATCGTTGATTCCGCAGAAGCCTCTGATGATGCCTGGCTGGGAGGTTGCAGCCTGTTACCGTCCGGTGATCCAGGTAGGCGGCGATATCTACGGCTGGCTGGGAATGAAAGACGGCCGGATCTTATTCTGGATTGCCGATGGCTCTGGTCACGGCGCTGCTGCTGCACTGCTTACCACGCTGGCAAAGCTTCTCTTTCACCATGGCAGTGTGGAACACGATGCGCCAGCTCGCGTGATGGAAGCAGTCAATGATGACTTTCGCACTATTTTTGGCGGGCGCTCGTTCATGACAGCCATGTGTGTCGCGCTCGATCGCACAACCGGGAGTGCGCACGCCGTGGGAGCAGGTCATCCGCCGCTTCTCATCGTTCGCCATAACGGTGCAACGGAATCGATCGCATCGGTCGCACCCCCGTTGGGCCTGATCGAACGCCCCGAATTTGTCGAAACCGCGCTCGACTTCGAACCAGGAGACGCCTTCCTTCTCTATACCGATGGCTTGTTTGGCTCGTCAAAAAATGAAGGGCGCCGGTTGACGCCACAGCATTTAGAGAAAATGCTCGATTACTCAGCGCCGACTGCCGAACTATTGCTCCATAGAATTTTACAGCGAGCAGCGCCAAATAATGCCGAAAACTTCCTGTCCGATGATATGACGGCTCTGGCCGTGCGCCGGATGGCCCCTGAATAATTTTTTCGTTTGCTTAAAATTAATGTTGCTCTCTCGCAAGCGAAACGTTAATCAGCCTCCATGCCGAAAACCAAAAAGAAAACTTCCAAGCGCAAACCGAATCCCGCCTTCATGAGACCGGTCCAGCCTGACGATAAGCTTGCTGCCATTGTCGGGTCGCAGCC
>JBKOYG010000040.1:0-9842 GCA_046725285.1 Verrucomicrobiota bacterium | reverse complement strand
CTCCAGCCAGACGCGGCGGATAAGAACCGTAGGATCGTTGAGCTCTTTCAGATCGGCCGCGGGCACCTGATCCGAACTCGTGCCTGCTTGCTTGGCAGCCTCCAGATTGGCTCCACTGAATCCGGCGATGACACCAAGCGTTAGGAAGATGATTCTCTTCACAATCGTGTGGTGTTCGCTCGACTTTGCGAAGAAGGCAACACACTGGCCATAGGACTTTCGTCTCATCAGGGTTTGGGCAATCACAGGATACTATATTCGGTTAGTCCAAGCGAAACCGACGACTTGCGCGAATCGGCTGTGTCTTGTGGAGTTCGAAGAGCAAGTCCTACCTCAAGCCCAGGCGCCGCGGCCTTCGTCTCGGCGCTCGCGCCTGCGGCGTAGGTCTCGAAATTCTTGTTGAACAAGGGTCGCGAGCTTCTTTGCGGGCAACTTCGCATGTCGGCTCGATTTTCCTTGCGCTCGCTGAGTGTCCGGTGAGAGCTTCGCTGTGATTGGGACAACCCGATCCATGCCAGGTTTTGCGACCCGAGCAAACAGAGGAAATAACCATGAACTCCTTCTCTCCAAACTATTTCATCCACGCTGCAAACGTTCTCCTGGTGGTGGCCTACAGCGTTCGCGACATTCTGTGGTTGCGTTTGTTCGCGGTGGGAGCTTCGCTCATCTCGATCCCGTATTTCGTGCTACAGCCGACAACGCTATGGGCGCCGCTCAGTTGGAGTGTCGTGTTTGCGGCGATCAATCTGGTGCAATCGTGGCGTCTTTTCATCGAGCGCCGTCCAGTCAAACTGACGCCCGAGGAGGAAAACATTCGACGGCTTGTCTTCGAGGATTTACCTCCACGGAAAGTCTTGCAGGTTCTAGGCCTTGGCTCTTGGGTCACAGCGGAGACTGGAGAGCGGCTGATAGAGAGCGGTAAACTTCCCGACGTCATCTTGCTCATCGTTCGCGGGAAAGTGCGGGTGACGAGAGATGGACGTGTCCTCGGCGAACTGAGTGCGGGGGATATAGTAGGCTCCGCCCTCATCCTTAGTGGCATCCCCGCCGACGTGGATGCAGTGACAGTGGAAAAAGTCCGCGCAATGCGTTGGCAGGTTGGAACGCTGCAGAGGTATCTCGCCGCTAATCCCGAGACGCGGACCGTAATGCAGCGTCACGTCGCCCATGATCTGGCGAGAAAGGTGGAGCGTTTGGGCTAGCCAAGCGCTCGGTTGACATTTACCTATCAAAAGCGGGCCTGTAGCTCAGCGGTAGAGCAGGGGACTCATAATCCCTTGGTCCCAGGTTCGAATCCTGGCGGGCCCAACCCCGAAGGCTTTCGGGTCTGCCACGCGATATCAGTGGGATAAACGCATGCGAGCCGTCAGAAACGAATAATTTAGTACCATGAAAGCGTTGTTTTCGATCATTCTCGCCTTCGCCATTTCCATTGGCAGCGTTGAGGCCGGACCTGCCAGAACAGCGAAAAACGTGGCGAAGAGTACAGCGAACACAGCCAAGAATGTCGCGCACAGTGTGGTCAAGGGCACAAGAAGAGCCGTGCACACTGTAGTCTATACGTTCACGCCATAGGCCGAAGCAGTTCCTACGAGTGTTTGAATTCGCCGGTTTGCTAGTGCGCCACGATTGCTTCGTTCTATTACATTCGGCAATGAAGCAAATAGTTGTAGTGAACAACTTCTAATTGCGCGGTAAAATGTTCGCGCTCTCCTGAATCAGCAAATCGAGCCTATTGAGATCAATCGGCTTGACGAGGTGGTGCTGGAATCCCGCTTCGCGACCCTTGCGAATGTCATCCTCCATTCCGAAACCTGTGAGGGCGATGCCGACAATCGGACGCTTGGATTGCAGTGTTTGCATTAGATCGATGCCGCTGCCATCGGGGAGCGCCAAATCACTGATGAGTATATCAAATTCCTTCTTCGAGCCTAGCTCGATGGCAGACTGAAAATTCAGAGCGGATTGCACTTGATAGCCGCGCCGTCGAAGCAAATTCGTAAGCGACCGGTTTGTATCTTCGTGATCTTCGACAAGCAGAATCCGCATGCCTCGGCGTTCCTGTTCTCTGGGCGAAACTGCGGGGGCGATTTGAGCAGTCACTTTTTCGCACGTCGGAAAAACGAGCGTAAACGTAGAGCCTTTGTTTCGGCCGGCGCTTTGCGCAGTGATGGTTCCCTCGTGCGCTTCCACAAGCGCTTTACTGATCGCCAAACCAAGACCTAATCCACCCAGTTGTGTGCGGCCGCCTTGTTCAAAGGCATCGAAAATTTTCGGCAGCGATTGCGGCTCAATTCCCAAGCCGCTGTCTGCGATCTCAACACAAAGCTGGCTCTGGGAATCGTTACTCGTGGAAATGAAGAGCTGCCCCTCGCTGGGTGTAAATTTCACCGCATTATTTATTAGGTTCCAAAATATTTGCCGCAGTCGCGCTGGGTCTGCTCGCAAATGGACCTTCCGTGCGCCGAGATTGAGGGAGCGCATCAGATGCTTGGATCGATTTCAGGCTGACAAATTTCAAGGGCATTCTGCAGAAGCGTGTGAGCGTCGACGATTTCGAAATTGAGTTGCACCTTGCCCCGATCGATGCGCGTTAAGTCGAGCAAATCATCAATCAGCCGCGCCTCCAATTCCACGTTGCGCCGGATCATGTGCAGCGATTCCTGAATGCCCCCGGGCAATGCCGGCTCGCTCTCCAGCGCAAGAGCGGAGGCGAGCACCGGTGTAAGGGGAGTGCGCAATTGGTGGCTGAGCATGGCCAGAAATTTGTCCTTGGCGAGATTCGAGCGTGCTTTCTCTGCCAACTCCAGATTCGTCTTCTGCAATTCATCCTGCCGATTCTGAAGCTCCGCAGCGAGCGATTGCGATTGCTCGAGCAGGTTCTCGGTCCGAGTGTTCGCTTCAATCGTGTTAAGCACTATGCCGATGCTTTCTGTTAATTGATCGAGAAATGCCTGGTGCGTCGAGTTGAAGCGTTCCAACGATGACAGTTCGATGACTCCTTTTACTTCTTCTTCAAACAAAATCGGCAGGACCGCGATGTTCATCGGGCGAGCTGCGCCCAAAGCGGAGCTTACTTTTATGTAATCGCTGGGTGCATCGGTTAGGAGAATCCGTTGTTTTTCCACCGCGGCCTGTCCCACCAGGCTCTCACCGAGCCTGAAAGAAGTGTTTACCCCGCTCTGTTCGTGGCAAGCATAACTTGCTAAAAGCTTGAGCTCCGGTTCTCGGCCCGATTTATCCATAATGTAGAACACGCCTTGTTGAGCCGGAACTACCGGAGCCAGCTCCGACAAAATCAGTTTGCCAACCGCCAACAAATCTCTCTGGCCTTGCAGCATGCGGGTGAACTTGGCGAGGTTGGTTTTAAGCCAGTCTTGCTCCTTGTTTCGCAACGTCGTGTCCTTCAAATTGAAGGATCATCTCGTTAATGTTGTCCTTGACGGCCGCGACTTCGCCTTGGGCCTCCACCTGAATCGAACGCGTCAAGTCTCCTTTTGTGACCGCGGTGGCAACATCGGCGATGGCGCGAAGTTGCGTTGTTAGATTCGCTGCCAATCTGTTGACGTTGTCAGTCAAATCGCGCCATGTGCCCGCAGCGCCGGGCACGTTAGCCTGTCCGCCCAGCTTCCCCTCGACTCCGACCTCGCGCGCGACAGTAGTAACCTGATCAGCAAACATCGCAAGGGTGTCGATCATGTTGTTGATCGTGTCGGCCAGTTCGCCGATTTCCCCCTTTGCCTCAACAAGCAGCTTTTGATTTAGATCTCCCTTGGCCACTGCAGTTACAATTTTCGCAATGCCACGTACTTGATTCGTTAGATTGCGGGCCATGAAATTCACACTGTCGGTCAAGTCCTTCCACGTGCCGGCAACCCCCTTGACTGTCGCCTGTCCTCCCAGTTCGCCTTCCGTGCCTACCTCCCGCGCGACGCGTGTCACTTCTGAGGCGAAGGAGTTGAGCTGATCCACCATCGTGTTCACGGTGTTTTTCAACTCGAGAATTTCTCCCTTCACATCAACTGTCACCTTCTTTGAAAGGTCACCGCGCGCGACTGCAGTCGTCACCTCAGCAATGTTGCGGACCTGCGCGGTGAGATTTCCTGCCATCACATTCACGTTGTTGGTCAGGTCTTTCCAGGTGCCAGCGACGCCCCGGACGTCCGCTTGTCCACCCAGCTTCCCTTCGCTACCTACCTCGCGGGCAACCCGTGTGACCTCGGATGCAAACGAGCGGAGCTGATCAACCATCGTGTTGATGGTGTATTTGAGTTCCAGAATCTCGCCGCGTACATCCACGGTGATTTTTTTGGACAAGTCGCCGCTGGCGACTGCTGTCGTCACTTCGGCAATGTTGCGCACCTGCGCCGTAAGATTGCCGGCCATCGAGTTGACGCTTTCAGTCAAATCCTTCCAAGTCCCTGCAACCCCTCTCACGTCTGCCTGGCCGCCGAGTTTCCCGTCTGTGCCCACTTCTCGTGCGACCCGCGTCACTTCTGAAGCAAACGAGCTCAGCTGATCGACCATCGTGTTGACGGTGTTCTTTAATTCGAGGATTTCACCTTTTACGTTGACGGTGATTTTCTTCGATAAGTCACCCTTGGCGACAGCCGTCGTAACCGCGGCGATGTTGCGGACCTGGCCAGTCAGATTACGCGCCATGAAATTGACGGAATCCGTGAGGTCCTTCCAGGTTCCTGAGACGCCTTCGACGCGAGCTTGGCCACCCAGAATCCCCTCAGAGCCCACCTCCCGAGCTACGCGTGTTACCTCCGAGGCAAACGAGCGAAGCTGGTCCACCATCACGTTAATTGTGTCTTTGAGCTCAAGGAACTCGCCTTTTACATCCACCGTGATTTTCTTGGTCAAATCCCCGGTCGCCACTGCAGTTGTTACAGTCGCGATATTTCGGACCTGATCGGTAAGATTGCCGGCCATGAGATTGACGTTCTCCGTCAAATCCTTCCAGGTGCCCGCAACTCCTTTAACGTTCGCCTGACCACCTAGCTTGCCTTCTACGCCAACCTCGCGTGCAACGCGCGTAACTTCCGAGGCGAAAGCGCTCAGCTGACGCACCATCATATTTACGGTCTTTGCCGTACGCAGAAACTCGCCTTCGAGCGCTCGGCCTTGGATTTCAGTGGCCATGGTTTCAGATAAATTTCCCTTGGCTACGGCACCAATTACCCGTGCCATTTCGCTTGTGGGATGGACCAAGTCCTCGATCAAGCTATTCACTGATCTCATCGCATCCGACCACGAACCAGACACCTCTCCGAGAGATGCTCTTTGTTTGATCCTGCCTTCTTTGCCGACCACGAGCCGTATGCGCTCCAGTTCATCCGTCAGGCGCTGATTGATCCGGATTGTATCGTTGAACGTGTCCGCAATCTTGCCAGCCAAGCCTGTCCAGTCGTCCGGCAGTTGTGCAGAAAAATCTCCGCGTTTGAACGCGGTCAGGGCGCCAAGCAACTGCCTGTAGTCGAGCTGGTCACTGTTGTTAAGTTGCGAACCATTCTTGGGTCGCAACCTGGGAGTAGAGATATTTTTCTTCATGGGTAGTCAACAGGGTGGGGACATCCGGCTGCGGAATTCGACGCAGATCATAGGACTCATATTTCGCGCCGTAGAGGAATCGTCTGACTGGTCGCGTAAAGCCGTATTGTTCGCAAAAGATAGTTAAGAGCGATGCCTATCAAGGCGGGCTGGGCAAGCGAAACCGTCGTCGTTGGCCAACTGGCAAGGCCACTGGCTTGATCAATTCAGGACGATGAGGAGAGAAAAGCTGAAGTCGGCGGTTACCAAAAGACGCTTACCAGTAACCGGCTGCGCGTGCGCTTCCCCGATCCGCCTACGCCACCGGCAGCGCGGGAAGGCTGCGCAGGCGGAAGCCAAAAAAGATGGCAAGGACTCCCATTACAACCGCATACCATGCGATGAGCCAAATGACTGCGGCGGCGCCTGCGACAGGGTTCCACAGAAGTAGTATGGCAAAGACGATCGATGCCAGACCCATTAGGATCAAAAACCATTCACCTTTGATTTCCCGGCGCAGCTTTACTGCTATCGCAATCTCGCTTGCCCCGATCATGAGTGCCCAAGCTGCGATATAGATCACTAAAGCGAGCGCCGTTATCTGGGGCGCATGGAATGTGAGAAGCCCGACGATGATCCCAATAATCCCGATGACAATATGCCATCCCCAGTCCGGGTCAGAAGCACGATGCCCGATCGCACCGACAACTCGGAATATGCCGTCGATTAGCACCCATGCTCCGAAAAACAGCACCAGCGTCGCGATAGCCATAACGGGATGCGTAAACGCGATCACTCCAAAAACAATTGCAGCGATACCCCTTATCACCGGGACCCACCAATGACGTTTTAAGGTTTCGATCATCATCGCTCCGTTTTAGAGATCGGTCTGCACGAAGGCAAGCACCATTTGGGTATGCCCGTGATAGGGGCGGCGCGCTGTGCCGTCCCCGTCAACGCGATCGCGTTGACCCTACCTGATATGATCACAATCCGCACTTCGCGCTAGCTTCCGCAATGCTAGAGCGACTTCGCAGGAGAGACGCCAAATACGTATCTACGAATGGGGCGTTGTTGATTCGCGCGAGATTGGCAGGCGTCTGAAGGCGCGAAAAAATGGCATAGGCGATCTTGTTCCGCGGAACGCTCTTTTCACCGTATCCGGATGGAATGTTGCTCGACCAGTAACGGACATACTGGCCGTCTGGACGATTCTCCATCCCGAGAAAAATCGTGGAATGTCCGTGCTCGTTTCTGCCCACCTGCCGCGACCAGAAAATTTTCATGAAATCGCCCGGTTTCGCCTGATTGAAGTTATCGAAGTTTTGTCCAAGCTGCAGCTCGTGAAACAGACGGGCTGTGCCGGGTCCGTTTGCATTCCACCGGCCCCAGATGCCTTCGCCATCGCGTTGATCTCGAATGATCAACCGCTCTAACGTGGAATAATCGAGACGCAGCTGACCCCGCGCGCGCAAAGCCTCGATCGTCCTGATGAAAACCAGATAAGTTGCGCCGGAGCAGAAACTGGGCGACGCCTGCGAAGGCAGAATGAAAAATTTGCCTGACTCGATGTGCGCGGAGGATTGAAGACGAATTTTTGCGAAGTGCGAGACAGAATAGCGGCCGCCTTGCGGCATCTGCTTAATCTGCTCGAGGATTAAATTGTTGTAGTCGCCCGCGAACGACGCGTGCGACACAAGAATCCCCAGAAAAACCCAAGCCGCCAGTCGCTTCACGGCGGGATAAGTAATCATTAAAACGTGATCTGGCAATGCCGCATCCCTGAAATTCCAAGCGCTAAGATCCAACCTCCATTAGAATTCCAATCACCAAGCTTAAAGCGCTCGCAGGCGATTACGGTGAAATCTGAAGCCCGAGACTTGGAGTTTCATTGGAATTTGGATGTTGGGATTTGATGTTTTGACTCGCGTTCGCCTTGCTGGCGCACGTGTGCTAAATGGACTGCATGCTGCGTTTCACAAAGATGAACGGCGCGGGAAACGACTTCATCCTGATCGATAACAGGGCAGGAAACATTAACCTGAATCGTAGGCAAATCGCGCGGCTTTGTGATCGCCACCGCGGTATCGGAGCGGATGGAATTTTGTTACTGGAAAGTCCAGCAGACCATGCTGATTTCCGAATGCGCTACTTTAATGCCGACGGAGGAGAAGCAGAAATGTGCGGAAACGGCGCGCGTTGCTTTGCGCGTTTTGCAAACAAGGTGGCGGGCGCAGAGGGCAAGATTTCCTTTGAGACTCCAGCGGGCGTCATTTCGGCGGAGCTAGCCGGAGACCTCGTCACTCTGCAAATGACCGAGCCGACCGATTTGCGACTCAATATTCCGCTTCGCATTGGCGCAGAAAAACGAGTCGTTCATTTTATTAATAGCGGTGTGCCTCATGTGGTTGTTCCCGTTGCACAAATCGGCGGTGTTGATGTGTCGCGAGAAGGCTCAACCATTCGCTATCACGAGATGTTTTCGCCAAAAGGCGCAAACGTGAACTTCATTGAGAAACGCGGAGCCGATAGGATTGCTGTCCGCACCTACGAACGAGGTGTGGAAAATGAAACCCTCGCGTGCGGCACCGGCGTAGTTGCAAGCGCGCTCGTGTTCGCTGTTACTGAAGACGCGAAGGGTCCGATCGGCGTAATTGCGCGCGGGGGAGACGAATTGCGGGTCGGCTTTAAGAAAACAGGCACGAAGTTCGAAAATGTTACTCTCACTGGCCCGGCCGAGTTTGTGTTCGAAGGAACAGTCGAGATTTGATTATCCTAGCTGCGAGTAGCGTCTTTTAACTTTGTAATTCTTGTAACCTTTTAACGTTTTCCAAAATGTTCCGCGGTACCTTCACGGCTTTAGTCACACCATTTCGCAATGGTGCGATTGATGCTGCCGCTTTCGAGAAACTGATTGAAACGCAAATTGCTGCCGGAATCAGCGGAGTTGTTGCGGTAGGTACTACAGGCGAATCGCCGACGCTGTCACACGGGGAACGCCAGGAACTGATCCGCCTTGCGGTCGCCACCGCCAAAAGCCGTTGTCAGGTTCTCGCCGGCACAGGTTCCAACGCGACGCAGCACGCAGTGGCCGATACAAAAATGGCCGAGAAACTCGGCGCTGAGGGCGCGCTTCTTGTCGCGCCGTATTACAACAAACCGAGCCAGGAAGGCTTGTTCCGCCATTTCAAGACCATTGCCGATGCCACATCGTTACCAATCATGCTGTACAACATTCCTGGCCGATGCGGGGTGGATATTGCGCCCGATACCGTTGCGCGCCTTGCCAAGGAATGTAGAAATGTTGTTTCGATCAAGGAGGCTAGTGGGAGTGTCGAGCGTGTCAGCGAGCTGCGCGCGCGCCTGCCTGAATCGATTACGGTTTTAAGCGGCGACGATTCACTAACGCTGCCGTTCATGTCGGTTGGAGCAGTCGGGGTTGTCAGTGTCGCTTCAAATTTGTTCCCGGCTGAAGTTTGTGCGCTTGTCCGAGCTTATGAATGCGGCGACACGAAGTTGGCCTTCAACCTGCATCGTAAGATGTTTCCGCTTTTCAAGGATCTGTTCATTGAGCCGAATCCGGTGCCGGTAAAGACAGCCCTCGGCTGGCGCGACGCGATGTCCGGCCAGGTGCGTCTGCCGTTATGCGAGATGAGCGAAGCAAATCAGGCGCGCTTACGCAAAACGCTCGAAGAATTCGAGCGAGAAAAGTAGTTTGCAGCCCCTCACCTCAATCCTCTCCCCGCTACGGGGAGAGGCGGACCCGCCGTCTTGGCGACCGATGACGCAAATTTCGAGAGCAAGGAACCTCGCCTCTCCCTTGCAAAGGGAGAGGGCAGGGTGAGGGTTCTGCTTAAGATGAAATCGTCTCCTGTGCGTGTATTGCTCATCGGCGCGGCTGGGCGCATGGGCAAAACCATCAGTGATCTTGCGAGTTGCGACCCGAAAATCGACATCACCGCGCGGTGTGATCTTGGCGACCCAATCGAACCGCCGATGATAAATTGCGATGTGGCTATCGATTTCAGTCACGCCGACGCCCTCACTGAAATCTGTCGCGCTGCATTGCAGCATCGTAAACGGTTGGTTATTGGGACGACCGGGCATTCTAAAGAGCAACGCAGAGTGATTGAAAGGACCGCGCGCTCGTTGCCAATCGTGTTTGCATCTAATTTCAGCATCGGAGTCAATGTGCTCTTCTGGCTGACGCGTAAAGCTGCCGAACAGCTCGGCGGCGATTTTCGCGAAGAGATTATCGAAACGCATCACAAGATGAAAAAAGATGCGCCCAGCGGGACGGCCAAAAC
>JBKOYG010000021.1:0-10653 GCA_046725285.1 Verrucomicrobiota bacterium | reverse complement strand
TTGAGCGCGCCCGGTGCGCCCGATCCGGTGGACGTAATCTTCCGGATGCTCGGGCACATCATAGTTAATCACGTGGCTCACCCCGGCAATGTCTAAGCCGCGCGAAGCGATGTCGGTCGCCACCATCACTTCGTATTTGCCGCTCTTGAATCCCTCGAGCGCTTCGATCCGTTCACGCTGGGTGCGATTGGAATGCAACACCGCCACGGCATGCTTTGCGTGCCTAAGAAAATGCGCCACCCGATCGGCGTTTTGTTTCGTCCGGCAAAAAATCAGGACACTGTCGAAATTCGTCCGTTCCAAAAGCGCCATGAGCAGGTCGAATTTTTGTTCGGCAGCCACAGGATACACTGCGTGGGTAACCGTTTCTGCCGGCGACCGGCGCGCGCCGATTTCCACCAGGATCGGATCGCGCAACACCCATGCAGCCAAACGTTCGATCTCTGGCGGCAACGTGGCGGAAAAAAGAAGACTCTGTCGCTCAGTCGGGATTTTCTCAACAATCCGGCGCACGTCCGGCAGAAAACCCATGTCCAGCATCCGGTCAACTTCATCGAGCACGAGAATCTTTACCGATTGCAAAGTGGTCGCGCGTTGTCCGAGCAGATCGAGCAAACGCCCGGGCGTGGCGACCAGAACATCCACGCCCCGCTTGAGTTCCTCGCGTTGCTTCCCGTAACCGACGCCACCATGCACAAGCGCGACTCGCAGATCCGTAAAGCGCCCATAATCGCGAAAGGCTGTTTCCACTTGCGCAGCCAGTTCGCGGGTGGGCTCCAGCACGAGGCAGCGGAACGCGCCGTGCTTTGCCAGTAACGTCAGGATAGGCAAAGCAAACGCCGCAGTCTTGCCGGTTCCAGTTTGCGCAGTGCCGATCAAATCCTTTCCAGCAAGAACGATTGGAAACGCGCGAAGCTGGATGGGTGTCGGCTCGACGAATCCCATCGCCTGAGTCCCGCGCACGACCTCAGGCGAAAGTCCAAAACGATTGAATGACATGGCTTCCAAGTAACCCAGAAACCACAAATCAACACGAATCAACACAAATTCAGAAAGAGAGTGCCCGCTAATCGCGCAAATTTGCGCGAAAAACCGATTTCACCATTCGCACCCTTCCATTCGCCTCCATTCGCCTTATTCGCGATATCGGCGTGAACTATTTGAGCACCGGTGGGAGATACTACACGCAATTCGGCGCAACGCCTGCACTCACCCTACCGTAATAGCTACACCTATTTCTACACCGACGGCTTCTCCACCTACAGCTACGCCTAGAGTTACAACCAGACCGCGTCCAACTCCGTACTCTCGTCCAACGCCGCCCCGATGAAGGAATAGGGACTAGTGATCACTAAAGCGTGCGAGGGCAGAGCTGTGCGAGACTCAAGACGGCGGACTGGCCGCCGTCAGGGCGCCGCGGCAACCTACGGCGCTCGGGAAGACCGCCGCTGCTTGTGGCTCGCGATGGTCGCCCCTTCAAGAGACAGAATTGTGATTTGTGATTGGTGATCAGTGGTTCGGTATTTATGGTTTAACGATTCAGCGATTCAACGAATCAAATGGACTACCCATGAAAGGACTCGATCACGAGAATCAACACGCACCGCTGAGTTATCACGGCGCCTGGCGCATCGTCTGGCTGGTTTTTCCGCTGGTCATTGTCTGGCTGATCCTGCGCGCGCTGCAACCGGTGATCTTGCTATTCGCGCTGGTGTTTCTACTAGCCATGGTCTGAACCCGATTGTGGTCTGGTTGGAGAAGCATGATGTCCCGCGCTTCGTTAGTGTAATCCTGCTGATGCTTGCGTTGATAGCCGTCACCACCACCATCATTGTGTTCGCGATTCCGCCGCTGGCCCGGCAAACCCAGGAGCTGGTGCGCAGCGCGCCCAGCGTGTGGCACGGCATTCGTATCCGCATCGAATCACTCACGCTAAATTATCCTGCGGTTCGCGAGGCGTTGCCGCGCACGGACGAAATCGCCGGGAAAATCGGAGCGGCCGCGGGAACAGTCGGAAATATTTTGCTCAGATCGACAATTGGTTTTGTTGGCGGCATGGCCAGCTTTGTGTTGGCGATTCTGTTGCTTGTGTTTGTCTTGGCGAACCCGCGCCCGCTGGTAGCCGCGTATCTGGCACTCACGCCCGATCGTTACCGCGAACAGGCGCATCGCACTCTCGAGCGGCTCATGCGACAAATGACCGCCTGGGCGCGAGGCTCGCCATCAACGGGGTCATCACCGGACTGTCCATCGGCGTGTTACTTTGGCTGATCGGCGTGCAGCCGGCGCTCATCTTCGGCGTGTTTGCGTTTCTCGGTGAGTTTCTGCCAAACGTCGGCGCGTTTCTCGTTTCGATTCCCATTTTGCTGGTCGCGCTGAGCCTGGGCGCGACAAAATTCTGGCTCGCCCTGGGCGTGATCCTGCTGGTTTACCAAATCGAGCTGAACCTTCTGGTGCCGGGCGTGCTCGGCAAAGAAATGCGATTGCACCCGGTCAACATTTTGTTTTTTACACTGGCGACCGCCGAATTGTTTGGGTTGCTGGGAGTTTTTCTCGCGGTCCCGGCCGCCGCGCTGGTGCAGATCGTAATCGACGAATTTTATTTGCAACCGCGCAAACCCAATTACGCTGCGCTCGATCGCGAAGCCGCCGCGCTGGTGGAAGGGAAAAAGGAAAGACGGTGACTGGCGATCAGTGGACCGTGCACGGTGTTGTAGCCAATCGTTGTCTTCTAGTCGACGCCATGAGGTATGACTTACTGATCAGTGATCGGTGAGTTTAGCAACTCACGCGGCAGCTCGCGAGTTCCTTGTCTAGGTAGAACACGTTGTACTCAACGCGTTGGCAAAGTAACTGCCGCCTGTGATTTGCGCCCTTGGGGGTTTAATTGCAGGCCCAAAGGGCATGCTTGCGACAAAGCGTCAGAGTTCAGAACTGTAATAGCCTACGTCTAGGATTCCGGCTACAACTGATATCTGATCCCCGGGCTACAAGGCCGCGCTACCCCCCGCCGTCAAACCTCACTGTGACCTCGTTATAGCAGTTCTGACTGCCCGCTTCGCACACCTTGTACGTGTAGGTTCTCCTGCCTTTGGCGCCGATGTGATCGGTGTAGAAACCGGGGATGTTGGGCACCGTGGCAATCAGCACGCCGTCGCGGTAAACGTCGACGTCGCTCGACGTGCCTCCGGGCCAGGTGAGGTCCACTGTGTGCTGCCCCTTTACCTTGTAGCCGCGCGCACTGAGCTTGATCTCCCCAGGTGACGGTGTGGGCGTAAGTGGGGTGGGCTGCGCCGTCTGGCCCGCAGCCATGCCAGAGCCAAGCAGCAAGGCCAGACAAATGAAAAAGCTCGTCCCTGAGATGCCGAAGGACATCAGGCCGAATGAGGCGCGGTTATTTTTAGTTTGGTTGATCATAGGATATTGTTGGTGGAAGTCACAGCGGAGCGGTCCAGTGGAAGGGCGTTTTTTAGTCAGGTCTGAAGGAGGTGTCAATACTTTTTTTGATTTTTTTCTTATTTTTGACCGCGGATTTCGTCGACAACACGGATTAGGAGAATGACGAAGCCCGAATGGCGAATGAATGACGAAGCCTCAAATCACAATCTTCGTTTTCTCCGCTGCCTTCTGTAGAACTGACCTCTGGCCTCTGAAATTTTTAATCACGCGGCACCTCGCGAGTTCCTTGTCTAGGTCGAACACGTTGTACTCAACGCGTCGGCAAAGTAACTGCGGCTCTGCCCTGATATTTGCTCCCTTGGGGATTTAAGTGCAGGCCCAAAGGGCGTGCTTGCGACAAAACGCCACGCTACCCTCCACCGCCAAACCTTACCGTGACCTGGTTAGAGCAGTTTTGCGTGCCTGCTTCGCAGACCCTATAGATGTACGTGCCCTTGCCACGCGCCCCGATGTGATCGGTGTAGAAACCGGGGATGTTCGACACCGTGGCAATCAGCACGCCGTTACGATAGACGTCGATGCTGTTCGAGGTAGCCCCATTCCAGGAGAGGTCCACCGCCTGCTGCCCCTGCACCTTGTAGCCGCGCGCACTGAGCGTGATCTGCCCCGGTGTCGGAGTAGGCGTCGGTGTGGGAGTCGGAGTTACAGTCGGTGTGGGTGTAGGCGTCGGTGTCGCGGTGGGTGTGGGCGTCGGGGTGGGAGTTCCTGTAGGGAGGACGCGAACGTAATAAACGTCTTCCTCGTGCTGGCTCCGGTTCGGATTGAAGTTGAACGTGGCCGAATACGCCACGTTGCCGCCTGTGTTATCCGAAACGATCGTGATGTAATCACCCATCTTGTTCTGATTCGGATAGCCTTCGAACGGATTAAACGGAATGCTTACAGCCACGTTCGGTGCCCAAGTCACGCCGCCGTCGGTGCTCCAGGTATAAAATAACTGCGAATCGGTGTTATTCGCAGCGTTTCGCGTGTCGTACCAGACAGCATCGAGCCGTCCATTGGGCGCCACTGAAAATGTGCCGAACCAATGCCACTTGCTCGAATTCACTGAATCGTCATTGATCCGCTGCGGCGCGCTGAAGCTTGCCCCGCCATTAGTGCTGCGGGCGAACATCACGTCAGTTCCGTTGCCGCCGCTCGGCCGCACGCTGGCCAGCATGTAAATGTTGTTGTTGGTAGGGCCACCCGACCGGTCCACTGCAAGGAAGAGTTGTCCTGCAAGTCCTCCTGGATTTATCGCCCCACCAAAAACGAGGCTGCCGCCAAGGTTCACTTGAGTGATTTGGTCAAACGTCGGTGTCACGTTCGGGTTCTGCGCATTGCTTGAACGAATGCACCAGAACGGGCTGCTGAAGCTGCTTGCGCCGCCGATAAAAAGGTTGCCGTTGGTGTCCACGTCGAGCGTGCCCCACACGGGCGAATTAGGAATACTGAGTGGACTCTGCCAGGTGAGCCCGCCATCTGTGGACCGGCTAAATTGCCCAAAGCTGCAAGGGGCAGCGGTACTCCAAGCCTGGTACTGGAATCCGTGCCCCATGCCATTGGTCTTGTCAATGGTGAACCATTCCTTGTCCCCTCCTCCCGCGCCTCCCTCGGGTGGCAGACGCGTCCAGGCTTGACCGCCGTTAGTCGAGCGCCAGATATCGTCACAAAATGATTCGAGCAAACTGAGATAGAAAAACCTCCCTGCTTCATCCGAATTCAAGACCGGGTCGCTACGGAACACGTTAATTTCCAGAACACCGGGAAACCTCCAGGTCGAGCCGGCATCGGTGGTATATCCCCAGCCGCCCTGCCGAAAGTTGGACAGTACGCTGTCAAACTGGCGCCAACCAATTGTCATTTTGTTACCGTCGGTTGGATCAACGGCGATGGATGACTCATTGGCAGCGTCGCCGATGATATTGTTGCCGTTGGCATCGACGTTCACCTGGAAACTTACGAATGGGCCGTATGGCGAGATCATTCGCGGCCCAGTCTCGAGCCGGTAAATGTACGCAGGCGGATTATCGTATTTTTCGAGCGGCTCACTCGGGTTAAAGGTGGTGGGCTGTGCCGTCTGGCCAGCGGCAATGCCAGGACCAAGCAGCAAGGCCAGACAAATGAAAAAGCCAGTCCCTGAGATGCCAAAGGACCTCAGGCCGAATAAAGCGCTGTTATTTCTAGTTTGGTTAATCATAGGACATAGTTGGTTGGAGGTTCTTCTAGTGCTGTAATGGACTCGCGTGGAGCGACACCCAGCACCCTGGGAAAATTTCTTGGCTGTTTCGGATTGTTTTCAGAGCCGCAATTCTTGATTGATCCGCTTTTAGTCAGATGCGAACGAGCACGTCAATACTTTCTTTGCATTTGGGCATTGCCATTCTCTCAGGTAGCATCTTCTTGTTCTACGAAATGGCCGCAGAAACGCGGCGCCGCTTGCACGGCGCCGCGTGGATTAAACCTGCTTGCTTCTCGTCAACGGTTTACCCGCCACCGCCGAACCTCACCGTGACCTGGTTCGAGCAGTTTTGAGTGCCCGCTTCGCAGACCCTGTAGATGTACGTGCCCCTGCCACGCGCCCCGATGTTATCGGTGTAGAACCCGGGGATATTCGGCACAGTGGCAATCAGCACGCTGTTACGATAGACGTCGATGTTGTTCGAGGTAGCTCCATCCCAAGAGAGATCCACCGCCTGCCGCCCCTGCACCTTGTAGCCGCGCGCACTGAGCGTGATCTGCCCTGGTGTCGGTGTAGCCGTAGCTGTTGGCGTCGCAGTAGGTGTTGCTGTGGGGGTAGGCGTCGGTGTTGCCGTAGGTGTGGGCGTGGGTGTTGGCGTCGGTGTGGGCGTGGCACAAGGACTCACCGGGCAGTTGAAGTTAAACATCGAGGCCACGACGGCGCCAGTCCCATCATAGCCGCCCGCCATCCAGATGCGATCCGTGTGGTCGGTATCGGTCGCAAAGTTACGCCTCGCGTCTGGCATTGGAGTACCTACTGACCAGCTATTGCTAACCGGATCATAGATGTCCACTTCACTGGAAGGCGTAGGAAATT
Source organism: Verrucomicrobiota bacterium (assembly GCA_046725285.1). GTDB lineage: Bacteria > Verrucomicrobiota > Verrucomicrobiia > Chthoniobacterales > UBA10450 > Udaeobacter. The sequence goes on along the minus strand of JBKOYG010000021.1, from coordinate 4,157 downwards.
GCCCGCCCAATACCCACATCTGGTTACACAAGTTAAGCCCCCGCGTGTTGCTTGTCGCCCGCGGTATCGGTGCAATGGTGGAGATACTATCCGCCACCGGATTATAGACAAAAGAGTCTGTAGTATCGGTGAGACCGCCGCTCACGATATTGGAGCCACCGCCTGTGTAGATCAGGCTGCCGATGGTAGTGGTCGGTATGTAGCTGCGCGGAACCGGCAGGAGCGAGGCCTTCTGCACCCAGGCAGCAGGACTGGGAGTAAACTCCCAGATCTGATTGGTCGAGTTGCCGGTTGGCGGATTGTCAAACCCGCCCAGGATATAGAGCTTGTTGTTGAACACAGTGAAGCCTCCGGGCAGAGTGTTGACGCCCGGTGGCCAGGGAGCGGCAACCGTCGTGATTGTGTCAGTAACAGGGTTATATCGGAAGACGCGACCGGTCACCAGATTGGTGACTACTTGAGATCCGCCCGCGCAGTAGATGTACGGCGTTCCAGCGTCGGTAAGCACGGCGCAAGCCATGTTGTTGGTGATCGTATCCGGGTAAGTGGCTGCCTTCGTCGTCCACGTGTTAGACACCGGATCATACTCAAACGGGTGCATGAACTCGCTGCCTTGGACATCGGAGCTGCGCCCGCCCATGGCGTAAAAGTTCCCGTTGGCCGGGAAATAGACGCCGACCATGCGGGTGCCGACACTCGGGAGGTTCGGGCCGACTGACCAGGTGCAAGGACCCGGGCCCTCTACCGTGTAATTCCCCGTGAACGCCGCATTACCATTGCATCCATGAGCAGTGATCGCCCCGGCGCCAATGCTCGCCGTTACGCTGCCTCCGTTATTGAAGTGCAGTGTGAACCGGGCAGTGTTGCCATTGACGACCTGGACAGCGGTCACGCTGCCGCCAACATTGCCGGTCAGGGTCAGATCGCTCGTCTGGACTGACGCTGTATCAACAGTCTGATTGAAGTTCACGTCAAATTGATAGTTGCCTGGCGCTGGCGGTGAGAACGTGCCACCAACAGGCGGGTTCGTTGTAGTCACCTGTAGCTGTGTTATGGCGTAACAGAACGAGCACGAGAATTCAAAGTTCGGCTGGCCGTCTGACTGACGGTTAAACGCGCCCGCGGGAATATGCATCGTCTGCGGGCCCTCCGTAGTCACCGGCGAGCTGTTAAAGTGGAAGGTGATCGTTGCATTGCCGTTGCTTAACGCAAATGAGTTGGCCGCAATCCCGTTAACCGTGAAATCTGTTGCTTGGACAGTTGTCGTATCCACCGCGTCGCTCAGGTTGATAATAAAGTCCACCGGCTGCGTGTTGATGACGCTGTTGCAGGCGGGGGTGGTGGTGGTCACGGCAAAACCCACCAGCTCTCTATCGGTGAAGGCATCCTGCTGCTGTGTGCCGCCGACGGCGTTGCGCCCGTCCACCCATGAAGTGAGGTGCTTGGTGAGTATCGCGGAGCCGTAGTCGTAGTCGCCCACATACAGGGGTTGGATACCAGGATCAGGTTGCGAGGGCAGAGGACTGACTACGTCCGAGAGCGAATCATCAGGCAACCAGGAGACGCCATTGTCGTTGGACTTGCGCGACCACATCTGGTAGCACGGGGTGTTGCTGCCCACTACACAATTCCCGCCCGAGCGCTCGTCGTACCAAGTGGCAAAGAGGGTGCCAGCGTCGCTCACCGAAAGGTTCGGTTGCCACTGGGCTTTGGTGACGTCGGTATTGGTGTTGAGCATGAAGGGAGCGCTGAAAGTCACTCCGCTGTCGGTAGAGCGAATGTAGTAAACGTTGCCGGGATCGCTGCCGTCTTTTTGGGCATAGACGAGGCTAACCACGTGGTTGTAGGCAGCAGGCTCACCCCAGCTCATGTGTCGCCAGTAACCGCCGCTATACATGCCGCAGAAGTAGCCCGAAGCGCTACGGCAGGCACCGACGAAGCTGGGCCCGGTGTAGGTATTGGTCCAGGTGTTACCGCCATCGGTGGAGCGATAGATCTTGTTGTTTCGGGTGGTGCCGCAGAAAGGCGAGACCTGGCAGCCGTTGCCGCCGTTTTCGTCCATCGCGGCCACGTACACATCGCCGGTGACCTTATCAGCGGTGATCTGGACGTCACGGAAGAAGGTACTGCTGAGCTGTCGCTCGTTGGTCCAGGTGAGACCGTTGTCGGTAGAGTAGCGGACGAAGAGCCCTGCGCCGCGAGCGAAGTCGTTCCAGGAAACGTACATTCGCCCAAAGAACGGAGAGGACGGGTTGTTGTCGGCATAGCCGGACTCTCGGTCGGCAGAGCCCTCATTGAAAATGCAGAAATGGGTCCAGCTATTCGGGTCCGCTGGGGTGGTGGACTTGTACCCACCCAAGCCCTGACCGCCACAGCCCGCATCCAGCCAGATCGTGAACCAAGTCTGACTTGGCTTGTTGTACAGAAGAACAGGGTCACCCAAGGTAGCGTCGAATGGACTTTGACCGTTAGCCTTGGTGAGGCGGGTGAAGGTGTTGCCGCCGTCGGTGGAGACCGATGCTCCGGAGATGTTGATGGGGCTGAAATTGCGGCCTCGTGAATCGTTGTAGGCTACGACGATCTGGTCGGGGTTATCCGGGTTAGCCGTAGAGAATGTCTCTGATTGGGTTACGTTGGGAAAGGTCTCGGTGCCGGTGATCAGGTTCTTGTCGGCGGCACCATACGCCAGCGGCAGCAACAGGCTTTTGATGAAGTGGCCGATGGGACCGAGAGTGGAAGTCGCAGAAGTAGCAGCGCCAGGTACCTCGCCGCAGGCGATCATGATAGCGCCCGCTCGGAAGTTTTCCTGCTTGTCGATGCCCTTCTCGTGAATCGTGGAACAGTCAAATCCAACGGGGACCAGAGGGTCCGTGGACTGGGTGATAATCTCACCTCTTGTCATCGCTTGGATGAGGCTCTGAGCCGTTGCGGTCAACGCGCCGGAGCCCAGCAGCACCAGAAAGACGCCGGCCAGGGCTATACAAAGGCCGATTAAGACACGGAGGTTAAAGAATGCAGATTGTGAAGTGGACTTCTTTTTCATGGGTGATCGAATGAGGTGAACGGCGGATTACCCGCCTGCGCCGAAGCTACGGCGGGCAGGCGCGGATGGCGCAGATGGTTGTTTAACAGAAGAAAACGAAGACAAGGAAGCCGGAAAGACCATCGAGCAGCGACCACACGGTCTCGTTGTCCGTGGTCTATGGTCCCGTGGTCCATTTCCTTCGGTCCCTTTGTTGCTTTATGTCAAAAATTGATCCCTGTGATCCGTGTAATCCGTGGTTTGTTTTTGTCGTTTTCCCTTTGGAAGCGCTCTTTTTAACGGAATGCGAAAGACGGTGTCAACACTTTTTTTGAAATTTTTGGTTACATTTTTGTGACGGCCGACGACGGCTACGCCGCAAGCGAAGCTTTAATCGCAGATCCGCCTACGCCGAGGGCCACTCCGAAAGTCTTCGCAGCAGGCCACTAGGAAGACCAGCTGGTGAAGAAGGAAACGGCCAAAAAGAGAAACGGCAAAACGGCGACAGCCACGAAAAGTAGCTGCGACGCCCTCGTCGCAAAGGGCGGGAAGGCAGCGCCACGCCGCCGCCACAGCTATCAGCTCTCAATTATCAGCTATCCCCTATCCCCCGCCGCCGAACCTCACCGTCACTTGGTTAGAGCAGTTTTGAGTGCCTGCATCGCAGACCCTGTAGATGTACGTGCCCTTGCCACGCGCCCCGATGTGATCGGTGTAGAAACCGGGGATGTTCGACACCGTGGCAATCAGCACGCCGTTACGATAGACGTCGATGTTGTTCGAGGTAGCCCCATTCCAAGAGAGGTCCACCGTCTGCTGCCCCTGCACCTTGTAGCCGCGCGCACTGAGCGTGATCTGCCCCGGTGTCGGAGTCGGCGTAGCGGTTGGCGTCGCAGTAGGTGTTGCTGTAGGTGTAGGCGTCGGCGTGGGCGTCGGAGTTACAGTCGGTGTCGGTGTTGGTGTTGGAGTAGGCGTAGGCGTGGGAGTAGGTGTGGGTGTTGGTGTTGGGCCACCGCCAGGCGCCTGGATTTGAACCGACATGGGCGCGCCGGTCTTAAAGTAACCTACTGTTGCGTTCACACTTTGCGGCGGCTGGTCAGCGTCAAACCGGAAATTATACAACGTGCCCCAGCGA
>JBKOYG010000001.1:0-3013 GCA_046725285.1 Verrucomicrobiota bacterium | reverse complement strand
CAATGCCCCGAATTCCGTGGCCCGCGATCACGGCCCGGAGCAAATCACCAAACTCTGTAAAATCCTGCGGGGTGGCATTAGCCCGGAGTATCGGGCCCCGGTCGAGGCCCAACTGATACTCATGCCATACGCCTATCAGGTGTACCGCTCGCATCGGGAGAATTGTGCCGAATCATTCGTGCATTTAGGAAGCGGAATCGTCACTTACGAGGCCGCTAGAACGCTCGGAGTCCGTTAGCCGCTGTCTTGACCCGCTCCGAGCGGTCAAACGCGGTTTAACGCTGTGTCCACGTCCGGGAAAATCTGAAATACCCGATCAAGCCGCGAGATTTCGAAAATCGAGCGCACGGTTTCCTGCAAACGAGCCAGCGCGAATTTGCCGCCGTAGGCTTCAACCTGCGCGTTGAGCACGCGATGCATTCACTCGCCCTTGCTTCTCTCACGCCTTTGCAGCGGACGGTAGCGAGCGTCCTCGCGCTCGACAAATTTCTTGTGTGCTTCCTGTGTCATAGCGTTAACCGCCGTGCGCCTTTTGGTGGCTCGGACGATCTTCGATTCAAGCGACTCGTTTTTCTGCCACGAACCGCTCGACGTGATCGTGACGCCGTGCGGTTTGCGTTTGGACTTTTCCTGCTCCGCCCAATCGACGTTTTGACCTTGTTCCTTTGCGCGTTGTTTCCGTTCTTGAAACTCCGGATCGTCCGGCTCTGTCCACGACTTAGGCACCAGCCCGTAGCGCGGCGTTGCTGCGCCGGATTTAATGAGCGGAATCACTTGCGCGCCGGTGAGCGCGATAATCTGGCCGGGAACGACACGGCCAAGTCCAGCGATGGTGACGGCTGAATTGATTTTGACGAACATTTTGTTATCTCCTTTTTGGTTAGTCTGGCAAACAAAAATCTTCAATCTGCTCTTGGGTCAGCGGCTGCTCTTCCTCGCAGCCAGTGAAGCGATGGATCTGTCGCGAAAGCGTAATAGACCACCCAAGCGCCAAACGCGCGCCCGTGATATGGATTTCCCGGCAGAGGTTCAACGTGAAGCCTAGCCAAGTGAATATTCACAAAGGTCTAAATTCACTCGCGCTCTCCGGCGGCGTTATGTGTACTTCTAAGTGTACTTTGTCTACCATGGTAGACATTTTCCTTGTATGGCTACCCCGCTTGGATTCGAACCAAGAATAACGCCTCCAAAGGGCGCTGTGTTACCGTTACACCACGGGGTACACGGATTTGCGATTTAGATTCGCGATTTTCGATTCAAGCGCAATGTCCAAAATTCAAGTGCGATTGCTTCCTGGCGGAGCAACTTGCTGGAAAAATCGAGGTTGAATTACTAGTGGTGAGGCACGTATGGTCTTGGTGCGGTTAATGGGACTCGGTTATGGAGCGGACAACCTTCCTTGAGCACTACCGAGTCGGCCTTGGCTCTGATGGCACGCCGAATGAACTCGGCCGCGATGGCGTTGTGATTGCTTACGAAGCCGTGGACGAAAGATCCGGTGAACCGGTTGCCCTGACGCTGGTTCCAGTAGAAAGCATCGACCCGACCGTTCGGGAGCAATTCGAAGAGCACGGACGCGCTGTTCAGAGGCTGCGTCATGTCAATATTGCCAAGATTTTTGATTTTGGACGCGAAGGCGAAAATTACGTTTACGTCTCCGAGCGACTCCCGGGCGAAACACTCGCGGCGTGGGTTGCCCAGCACGGCCCGATGCCGGCTGACGCCACGTTACGCGTGGCGGAACAAATCGTGAGCGTGCTCTCGTCTGCCAGTTTTCACAAACTTCCGTATCCGCCCATTGATCCTTCCGGCATCATCGTTGTGCCGGGACAGACCCCCGAAGGTGGCTGGCCACTGGTGAAATTAACCAATTTCGGCTTGGCTGGACTGAGGACTGATCCCGAAAGCTCGCCAAGGGCCGAGGACTCGCTTCACAGTCGGGCGGGCGAACCCGAAGGAAAGGATACAACGTTACATCAAGCGCCTTCCGCAGAGGCGTCTCCGAGCCTCGAGTCCAGGACGTCCGCGCAAGAGCCTGGAATACCGGATTTGCATTCGGAAATTTATTCGCTCGGCGCGACAATGTACTTTCTTCTCACTGGCGTGGCGTTTTCAGCTGAGGCGGGCCGCCAACCTCGTAAGTTTTCGGGTTTCCCAAAACCGTTGCGGAATCTGCTTTCCCAGATGCTGCATCCCAATCCCGATCAACGTCCAAAGGACCTGGTCGTGCTTGGAGAGATGATTCGCAGTTGCCTGCTGAAAATTGAACGGCGACTTGCACTGGCCGACCGATATGGCATCCCGTTCAGGACAACGATTCCGCGGCCCACCCAGCCTCGATCGCGGCGTTTGCTGCGAACAGCATTGGCGTTTGGCGCGGTCGTCTTGGCTGCGGCGGTGGTTGCCGCCGTCCTATTTCCGGAGTCGATTGGCGGAATCTTGCACCGGCCTCGCGCGAAGTCGATTGGCGTGCTGGTTGGCGTCCCCGAACCTTCGCCAACGCCTGCAGCAGTGCAAAATCCTTCGACGCCAGTTGCTCCTACCACTGTGCTATCACGAGCCGCAAATTCAGCTATGGCGTTAGCGAACCAACCAGCGACGGACGCTGCGGCAGCACCAAATTCCGCTCAGACCCCAGCGGCGGATCTCCAGCAAAACCAAAGATCGAGCGAGCAACCGCAGGCGGCCGCAACGCCGGACGTGGTCGCGGCCGCTTCTCCGGAGGCCGTGCCGGAAAATTCAGCTGAGAGCGAGGCTGCCACGGCATACCCGAAAGCGTCCGACGCTGCACAACCGACCACCACCGGTCAGTCGAGTTCGCGCAGCAAAAAGAAACGTGTCGCTTCGACCTCGTCGCCTCGCGAGGGTTCGGTGCGCGTCCGAATGCTTGGAATTACGTCCGATGGAAGGCTGATTTATCGTTTACCCTCCGGGCGCACCAGAATCGTGGCGCCCGACTCGGACGAAAATCAATTCGTTCCGCGCAGACATCGCCGCGTTCCCATCCAGCGCG
>JBKOYG010000009.1:0-5293 GCA_046725285.1 Verrucomicrobiota bacterium | reverse complement strand
GCGAACTTGATCGATCGGGCGATCTACCCCTGGAAGGCCACGTTTATACATCGGTTTGCTATAGTCAGAGAAAAAAGCAAAGCGATTGGGGTGTGACATCGCCAACTTCGCCCATTGTTTCAAGTTCGATTTCTCCACCTCGGTAAGCGTCGGTCGCAGGATATGAAAAGCGTCCAAATCCCCATACTGATGGGGCGAATCTAGAAAACTGCTGTAACTCATCGGCGACTCAAGAGAGTGCACATATTTCTTCCCTTCCATTTCTACCACAAACGCCAAAGCGGCGTGCGAGATTCCTAATTGCACATGCGCATACGCTAGCGTATCGGCCCAAGCTGGCCTGAGACTCAATAGAATGTCGCCCGATTCAATAACACGATTCTCCCCGAGAGTCTCTGACGCACGCCTGGTGTCCTGATATGACTTCTTCAAGTGGACCAGACGAAGGCCGAGATTCGGGTCCTGGGCGGCAGTGGCAACTTCGGCCTGGATGTCGTCTTTGTTCAACTCTGGGAACCCTGAGATCCACGTCGATTTGGGAGCCATCATGAAATCAGGAACCTCAAGGGCATAACCAACTTTGAGGAGCAGCAGGCAAAAGGTGAATATGAAAAACCTCTTCATCAATCAGCGTGGGCTAGTCTTTTGTGTCCCAATTTACTGGAGTCGGTGGTTGTTCCTTCTCCCCGGCTTTTTCGCGCACTCCCCGAGCTGTGATTTCCGTTAGGGCGACTTCGGTTGTGCCATCGTCCTTTATCTCCAGCTCAGAGAGATTTGCGGCGTCCGGACTTTGTAACCTAATATCATCGGTCTTAAACAGGCCGACAATCTCTAGCCGGCGAATGGTGCTCCGATCAGGAGACAACTCAAACCTGATTCGCTTTATGGAGGTTGAATCCCAGACAAGGCTTTTACTCTTACTAATAGCGTTGAATGCATTACTTACTTTGTCTGCAGCCTTCGAAACCAAACGAAGCACCAAGAGTCCCTGATCCGAAAGCTTGGTTAATGTCGCGCTAGGTCTCTCGCCTTCTGCGGGCTTTTCAACATAATGATCATCTATGAGATAAAGGGTGCTTTGGGCGGAATGAAATAATTGAAACATTTGTTCAACGGCTCGCTGAACACTCGGATGATCAAGACTCGTCGCTTTAACAGCAGCCGCCGGGTACTCGAAGGTGAGCTCGGCTGTCTCCGGTACGTTAGAATCCGGGACGCTTAACTTGGCGATCTCATCAACACGCAGAAATCTGATTGGTTTCTTGTTCTCATCGCACTCGACCAGGACATAAACCGTCTTTGAGGGATCATTTCGATCTTTCCGCAAACTGACGTAGGTAAACTTGCCGAGCGGCTTGCCGTTTATCCACTTGGCAAAGCGTTCATGATTTCTCAGAAGAGCAAGGATCGTCGAGAGCGATGTTGGATCCTTCGACAAATCCATCGATTGCCACCTTTCCTCAGCCCCCGCCGATGCGAGCATCAGCGCCAGGTAGCAAACCGTATTGGTGATAACGCGTGCGGCCTTCACAAGCCAGCAGCAATACTATCCCCCTGGCCAATACCAGACAAGGCGAAACTGAATGGACTTTGACGAAGCTCGCAAAGGTTCTCGACTGGACGAACCATTAGGAAACGAATGGAAAAACTGAAATAACTAAACTAACTCGCTGGTGGAAACGCCGTGAAGTGTTCAGCTTTCACTTTTTGCAAAGCTAACGTTCGACCGACCTCTTGCATTTCACTGACGTGATCTATGGAATCGATTTGTTGGACGTACCGAGGATTGATGTGTTCCAGGCCGAGCGCATCCAAACCCTCGCGGGAAAGCTCGATATTATAGCGAACGTAAGTGAACAACTTCGGCACATTGGGAATACCTTGCCCGATCACGTCGCCAATCTCGCGGTCCAGCAAATCTCCAGCCAGGCATTTCCCGAAAATGCGGCACAGAAAATCCTGCTCATACAGCGCTGCGGCCATGAGTGCGGAGGGAATCGTGCCCGCATTGTAGAGCAGGTTCATCTCTTCTGGACTCAAATTATTATTCGCATTAGCACTCGCGCCGGTGCCGACTGAAATAAGAAGCATCTTGTCCTCGCCGGTTGGCCAAAGCAGCCGGTATGGCTCGCTCGTCGCCATTAGGAAGAGTTGAAACGCTGGGTTATTAAACATCGTTATTGCGCCATCTACGAAGATGAAGTCACGCCCGACGCGAACGACCTCCGGCGGAAAATAAGTCGGAGCGGCAGTGCTTGCGCGCACAAGCTGCCAAAGTGGTAACTTGAGGTTGCAGTCGACGCGAGCTGGTTCGTTATATTTCGCTGTCGGGCTATTACATACTGGCCATGGCGAGTCAGTGGTTGCGTTGCGAAACACCATCATGAGTAACGTACGCAGTTTCTCCGAGCCTAAAGTTGTATCCTCACCAATCACATCGCGCAGCATTTTCGAGAGGTTGTCGTCCTCGAACTTCGTGCGAAAACGCTTCCATAAGCGCGCCTTGTGAAACATCTCCGCGCCGCTCCGAAGATAAAAGTCCCGCACTTCATCGGTACTGTATCCCAGCGCAATCAGTGTTGCGATAATCGCTCCCGTACTGGTTCCTGCGACATAATCAAAATAGTCGGCTAGGACGAGCTTTGCGTTCCCGCTGCTCTTACGCAACTCCGTTTCTATCCGTGCCAGCACTTCGATACTGATAATTCCGCGAATACCGCCACCGTCGCACGCGAGCAATTTCCGCGGACCGACTTTATACAACTTGTCGCGGTAACTCATTCTGAGCAGCAAAGTATTTGGTGCAGCTCAACTCTTAATTTTTCTGCCGGGTCATTGACATGAAATAACCTGACGCGGCCGGAACGTGCGATCTCGCTTACTTTGGTGGATTTCGCTGACTGACCATTGCGTACGGCGGCGCTCAGCTCGTCTGCAAACCTTCCGCTGCCTTCAATCACGAGGACTGGCCACCCGTTCCGCACGCTTTGTAAGGCCTCGTTCCCTGCGATTTGACCACCGTTGATGAGCATCGTCACAACTGACACATTCAACGCACCCGCGAGCTTGAACATCGTTCCGGTTTCGCTACCCCATTCATCGCTGTCCACCAAAACGAAATGGGAGTGATTCGGTTCGAGCGGCACGCTATCTGCCATGTTTGCATCGCTCTGAGCTCCGGGATACGTAACTTTTCCAACCGGCGCAATTCCGAGCAACTGGGACCCTCGGCCATCTCGCGCTAGTGCTTCGCCCATCATCGCCATCACGCCAGACTGAGTACCGCCGTCAATGACGAGCGCGCTCAACTCGATGGCCATGGGCGCGATAACGTTGGTAAACAATTCAGTAAGACGAGCTTTCTGCGAATTGTCGAGTCCCTTCGCACCGCCGAATACCATGATCAGTGCGTGCGGTTGTGCAATCTCCAGCGATTTCAAAATCGTCTGCGCATCTGTGTCGCGCCCCGCGGTGACGACGACTGCGTGATTGCCGTTGTCGAAAGTAATTGTATCTCTTTTCACGATTTGCTGACACCGGTTTCAGTTTTTTCCTCTCCCCGCAATTCAGTGTCGCGTACGGAAAGTTCAGTGAGAATGCCATCAAGTTCTGCGACTTGCCGCCCGGTTCGCTGGCGTGCTTGTTTAAGTAAACGCAAATTGCCAAGGGTCGCTGCTGTCTTAAATGAGTTCGTCGCTGCGAGGATCGCTTTGGGGAGTATTCGATTTGCGCTCGCCCAATCTTCACCAATGCAAGCAAGCTCGAGCGCGGTGGCCAAATCCCAATAATCGGTAGAGCTCGCGCCGCCGCGACGTTCAACAGCAAAATTCACCAGAGGTAATAGACGCTCAACTTTTTCTAGCGCTTCTGTGTCCCCTTTTTGAATTAACAGGTTGATCGCGTTTACACCCGGGTAGTAATCGCGCGGATCCGCTTCGAAACCTTTCGTGTAGGCATCAATCGCATCGTCTAACGCTGCGGCGGCGGTAATCTTCCCTTCCCGTGCAGCCTCCATATACACATCTTTATGGATGCGACCCTTGATCCCAAGCGTCTCTGAATCGGGGCCGCGATTCTCCAGCAGTTCATCGAGAATCTTCAGCGCTTTCTCGCGATCGCCTGATTGATTCCGACGGTTAAGAGCTAATGCGAATTGCTGCCTGACAATAACGTACTCCTTCACCGGAGCAGGAAAACTATTGTAGAGTTCGACTAATTCCTCAAATGCTTCGGCATCGCGAAATGATGACATCAACTCGATTAGCACTGAACGCTGGACCGTTTTTAAATCACCTAAGTCGCGGCGAATTTTCAGGAGCGCTTCGCGTCCTTCACGCACAGACTGCGCGCGGGCCGACGAAAGTATCTCGCGAAATTCTTCAGCCTGCCGAATGCGATCCCTAAATGTTTCGGTCACCTCCTCGGGCAAATCGATCCCAGGAAATTTCGGAATCAGTTGAAAAAGCGGGCTATCATGCGTCGTGGCGCCGCTCATGGCGTCGCACAAGCGTTTTGAAAGCTGGGATTTGAGTTTTTGCGCCGCGGCCTTTGTCAGTTTCCCTTTTTTAAGCTCGTAACCAACAGCACGAACTAGCGCGACATCGAAAGGCAGCGCGCTGACATTCGCATAAATCGGCACTGTGGTGAAAGGCTTTGCCGCATGCCGAATTCCGAGCTCATAAAACACATTTGGGTTGGCAAGTGTGAGGTCAGCAATGACAAATTCCGCCAGTAGCAATCGCGCAAACATCGCGCCGTGAATGATTCCCCCCGTGCGCTCTTCGTCCCCGCGTAACGCCTCCAGCCCACATGCCTCGATCGCTGGCTTGATCGCCTGGTTGTAGATTTGATCGAAATCAACGACTACCCCACTCTTGAGATCCGGCTTTTGACCAAACGGCATATCGACAAAACAGAGAGCGTGGTAATTCATGGGTTTTGATTACGGCGACGAACTCATTCCTTGTTTATCCACGTCGATGCAGGTCTGTTTCGCCTTGATCGCCATTTTACCCTCGCATCATCTGGCGAAACATCATTGAACCCTTTCCTCGTGGTTTTCCAGGCCGCGAACGCGATGCCGCCTTTTAGGCTACGATTGTCTCAAGCAGCCTTCTCTGCTTTAGGTGGTTTAATCATCGATTGCACCCAGTCAGTGTTTTCTTTTGACAACAAAGCTTCGACACGCTGAACGAGAAGATGGAAGGCATCATCCTTATTGTAAGGATCCGTTTGGGTCAGAAACAAAAATTTCTCCTTCTTGAGCGACTCCGCCGTGGCTCGATACTCAATC
>JBKOYG010000028.1:0-35984 GCA_046725285.1 Verrucomicrobiota bacterium | reverse complement strand
CCATTCTTTCACCGTAACGGTCGAACCTTCGCGCGCTTTTTGGACGCCCTCCACGACGACTCTGTCGCCGGGCTTCAATCCATCGGTTACTTCCCACAACGCGCCGATGCGCTCGCCCATTTTCACCGGACGAATGCTGACTTTGTTGTTTTCATCGACGACAGCGACCTGATAGCTGCCTTGCAATTCGTTCACGGCTTCCTGCGGAATAACCATCGCACCTTTTTTGATGTCAGCTACGAAACGGACTTTTCCGAATTGTCCGGGCTTCAAAATGTTTCCCGGATTCGGAAATGTCACATAGTAGCGGATCGAGCCGGTCTTGATGTCAAGGTTGCGATCGAGCGCGTAGAATTTTCCTTTTTTCGGATACAACTCGCCGTTGCTGAGGATCAATTCGAAGTCGAGGCTTTTTATATAAGCATTGCGTTCAGTTGTGTCAGGATGGCGCGAAACGAAATCGGTCCACGGCCCTTCGCCCGCGGTGACAACTGCTTTTATCGGATCAATCTGCGACATGGTTGTGAGTGGTCCCGTACTTGGCCCGACCAGATCGCCGATCTGATTGTTGGCAAATCCTACCACGCCATCGATCGGCGCCGTGACCTTCGTATAACCGAGATTGATCTCAGCTTGTTTCACCGCCGCTTCGTCGGCTTCCACATTTGCTGTGGTTGAGTCGGCGGCTGCAACGGCTGTATCTCGCTCCTGATCGCTTATGACTTTCTTGTTAAACAGATCGATGGCGCGTTTTCTGTCCGCGTCAGCTTTTACCTGGTTGGCTTTGTCTTTTGCGAGAGTGCCCTTCGCTTGTGCTAATGCAGCCTCGAACGGACGTGAATCAATTTGGTAAAGCAGGTCGCCCATTTTCACCGGCATGCCTTCCTGATAGTCTCGCGAAACGATGTAACCCTGCACTTGCGCGTTGATATTGGCGTTGATGAAGCCATCCAATGTGGCCACGCGCTCGAGCACGCGTGGCACATCGCGCGGCTGCACAGTTGTCACCAAGACTTCAGGCGCGACTAGAGCAGCGGGAGTCGTTTTGCGGGAACATCCCGCAAGCAAAGCGAGGATCAACAGCGCGCCAGACGCTGCAATCCTGAATGATCGCCGGTTGATCATAGAATCGTTATCCTGCTCGCGAGCCTGACGCTACGGCTTTAAAGAAAACGAGCAAATCTTCGTTTACTTCGTTTTTCGCCGTCGTGGGTCGTGGACAGGAAGCTTAGCAATGCCTGCGCCTATTTCACAGCTGACTCTGCCGCCGCAATGATGAGATCGGCAAATTCTTTCGGGCGCGAAACCAAGGACGCATGACTCGCAGCAACGCTCCGAACAGTAGCGCCCATGCGTTTCCCCATTAACTCCTCGGCGGGCGGCGGGATCAGTCTCACATTTGTTTCCTCTTGGTGTCAGACTCTCGCATCGGGATGAGTCAGCTTCACTTGGCAAACTGGTTGCCGAACATAGGCAGACCGCTCTTTGATTCTTCCTTCATGGCTTCGTTCTGGATGACATCCCAGTGCTCTACCAGGATTCCATCCTTGATGCGAAGAATGTCGGCAACGATCCAGTTCACCGCCAGACCGGTGTTTGAATATCTCCCGTGCACGATGACAAAATCGCCTTCAGCCACGATCAATCCATGTTCGTATCTCAGTGAAGGCGGACTGGCTTTGATCAAGTTGAACAGGCCGTCCCGGCCCGGAAGAATGTGCGCGCTGTGCTGGATATAGTCCGGCGACCAATATTTTGCAGCGGCCGCGTAGTCCCGCTTGTTAAACAATGTATCGAAAGCGTCGAGCACCAGCGCTTTGTTTTTCTCCTGTATCGTCTCGCTCATAATAATTTGCTGATCCTTTCGTCGTTGTTGCGTCTGGGCATTCATCTTAAGAATGCCCAAGTTATCTCCCTCTCTTATAGCTTTGATCCCCCGTCTACAGGAATGCTCGCACCAGTGATCCAGCGCGCAGCATCCAAGCCCGACGCAACTTAGAATTGCGCAACATCACTCTCACTTTGCTCATGGTTGTCCTCTCGCAGGCGGGCGCGCCGTGTTAACATTATTGCTCGACCGGTTTAGTGGCTCCACGTGAAAGTTTTCGTAAGATTTCGCAAAATTTTTCTCCGGCAGGTGTCACGTCACCTTTCGTCGCGCGAGCGATGCCCACAAACTGGGTCTGCGTCGTACCAGTCAGTGGCCGGTAAACTAGACGCTGGCCGGCCGCGAGTTTGGCGATCGTGGTCACCAAAGCGACGGCGCGGCCCGCCTCGACTTCCATAAACAGCGAACTCTCACTATCGCATTCCGCTACGATGTGTGGCTTAGCACGGATGGTGGCGAGGATGTGCCCTAAGATTCGGTGATACTCTGAGTAGCTCTTACGGCTAAGAATCATCAACCTTTCGCCGGCTAGTTTTTCCAGCGGAATCGATTTCAGTCGGCCTAATGGATGCGCCCGGCTCAGTGCCACGCACCACACGTAGCCGCGTAACGTTTCAAATTCGATTCCCGCCGTCTGCTCGCGGACCGGCTGGACCATAATCGCGAGTTCGAGCGTGCCATTGCGCAGTCCGGCAATCAGTTCGTCGGTTGAGAGATCGTGTAGCACCAGTTTCACGCGTGGCACGGCTTTTCGAAATGCCTCGAGCGCTCGCGGCAGTATCTCCGCGGTCGGAATCGGAATGTATCCGATGTGCAACTCACCGTATTCACCGCGCGCGAGAGCGCGGGTTTTTTCCACCGATTCATCGACGCGCTTCAGCAGGTCGCGGGCTTCGTCCAGAAAAAGTTTTCCTTCTGCCGTGAGCGTTACGCCGCGGGGGCTACGGTGCAAGAGATCGACGCCGATCTCATCTTCCAAGTCTTGGATCTGTCGACTCAATGCCGGTTGCGCGACGCGAAGTCGCGCGGCGGCCTTGGTGAAGTTCAACACTTCACCCACCACTAGAAAGTAGCGCAGGTGTCGCAGTTCCATCGCTGAAATCCATTATGCCGAAAAAGCATCGCAGCGCGAGGAACATGGTATTGGCCGAATAGCAAGGCCGGTCGTACCGAACAAATAAAAGGATCGAGAGGTAGCAAATGAACACAGAGATAACTGATCTAAACATTCACAGCGAAAAATTCGCCCAACGAGTACTAGCGAATCAAAACAAACTGAGATCTGAGTTGAAGGCGCATTACGACTTCATTGTCTGCGGCTCGGGTTCTTCCGGTTCAGTGGTAGCTGGCAGATTAGCTCAGAATCCAGACGTCAATGTGCTACTGCTGGAGGCCGGTGGCCATGACGACGCACGAAGCGTCATGGAAGCGCGCCAATGGATTAAGAACATTGGGAGCGAGAGGTATTGGCAGTTCAAAGCTGAGCCGAACCGCTGGCTTAATGGCCGGGCCATTTCTTTAGGAATGGGAAAGGGCCTGGGTGGCGGATCCAGCATCAACGCGATGATCTGGGCGCGCGGCCACAAAAGTGACTGGGATTTCTTTGCATCGGAAGCGGGAGATCCGACGTGGAATTATGAATCGGTGCTAAACATTTATCGCCGCATCGATGACTGGCACGGTCCACCCGATCCAAAATATCGCGGAATCGGTGGACCGGTGTTCATCCAGCCGAAAGCTGACTCGAGCCCGGTCGCCCGCGCCCTGTTTGATGGAATATCCTCGCTTGGGCTTCCGATTTATGAAAATCAAAACGGCCGCATGATGGAGGCCGACGGTGGCGCATCCATTCCCGATATGCGAATCCGCGATGGGAAACGTCAATCCGTTTTCCGTTCGTATGTTTTCCCGTACATGGACCGGTTGAATCTCACGGTCCTCCCGCACGCCTTGGTCACACGGCTGACGTTCGAGGGCAGGCGCGCACCGGCGTGGAAATTTCCTGGAACGGCCGCACTCATCGCATTCGCGCGGGTCGTGAGGTGATCATGTCGCTTGGTGCGATTAACACACCCAAGGTTCTAATGCAGTCCGGAATCGGCGATGAAACTGCACTGCAACGTTTCGGAATTCCGGTAGTCCAGCATCTACCTGGAGTCGGGCACGGATTTCAAGACCACCCTGTCGTTGCCTGTGTCTGGGAGTGTTCGGAGCCGCTACCGCCTGATGTCGCGCCCGACGCCGTCCTATTCTGGAAAAGTGACAGTGGCTTAGCTAGCCCTGACTTTCAAATTTTGCAGGCAGTCTCAAGCGCCGAGGATGCAGAAAAGCTCGGCCTCCCTGCGAGTGGTTGGACCCTGCTCGGTAACGTCGTTCAGCCAAAGAGTCGCGGCCACATCCGTCTCACCGGTCCCGATCCTGACGATCCACTTCAGATTGAAGCCAATCTTCTCTATGAGCCAGATGATCGGAAGTCTCTGTTAGAGTGCGTAAAACTTTGTCGGGAAATAGGCGATCTCGACGCGCTGCGTCCATTCCTTAAGCGGGAGATTCTGCCGGGCAAATTGAAACAGACAACCTTGGAAGATTACATCTGCAGTGGAGCGATGAGCTTTTGGCATCAAACCTCCACCGCCAAAATGGGACGTGACGCGATGTCAGTAGTCGATGGCAATCTCAAGGTCTACGGCGTCGACAACCTTCGCGTCGCTGACGGATCGATTATGCCGCGCGTCACAACCGGCAATACCATGGCTCCCTGCGTGATCATTGGCGAGCGTGCGGCGGAGTTACTACAAGCTGCACATAACTTGTCAGATTCCAAGTCGCGTTTGGATTTAACGCTAGTCTAACAGGAGTAAATCATAATGAGTACATTAACTTGCATTAAGAAGGATAGCTCACTGGATCGAGCTGTAGCACCTCTCGATGTTCTGCAGTCAGTCTTTACGGCACTAAATCAAGGAAGCATTTCCAGAGCCGTAGATCAATTCGCTGACGACTTTGTCTTCGACGATTACGCGCTTGATCTCCAGTTTACGGATAAGGGGCGCTTGACCGAATTCTTTCAAAAAGCGTGCGAGCTGTTCCCTGACACCGTGCTGGAACTAGTTTCTACCTTTGAATGCGTCGATTACGCCATTGCGGAATGGAAACTTACGGGAACGCAGACTGAATCGTTTGGATCCAGAAGCTATCGATTTCCAATCGCTCTGCACGGTTCAACAATCGTTCAGACTAAGCACGGAAGAGTCGCTCGTTGGTCAGACTACTACGACCAACTGAGGTCACGGCGCGGTCCTTTGAAAGCATTTTTCGAAGAATGGATCGAGTACTAGGACGCCCCCGGCAGTGAAACTAAGTTCCAAAGGTAAGCTCGAAGGAAAAATTGCCCTCATTACCGGCGGCAACAGTGGCATTGGCCTGGCCACGGCAGAACAATTCGTAAACGAAGGGGCTTATGTCTTCATCACCGGCCGTCGCAAACCGGAACTCGACGGTGCGGTAAAGCAGATAGGAAAGAACGTTACCAGCGTACAAGGGGACGTCGCGAACCTGGCGGACCTCGACCGGCTGTTCGCCACCGTAAAGCGACAGCAGGGGCGCCTCGACGTCCTGTTCGCCAACGCCGGCTTCCTAGCGTTGGCCCCGCTTGGATCAATCACGGAGGACCACTTCGACAACCTATTCGACGTCAACGTCAAAGGAGTCCTCTTCACCGTACAGAAGGCGTTGCCGCTCTTCACGAACGGCGGATCGATCATTCTGACCTCCTCTTTCGCCTCGTCCGAAGGGCGTGTATTTGCCAGTGTTTACAGCGCCAGCAAGGCCGCTGTGCGGTCGTTCGCGCGCTGCTGGACCACCGACCTGAGGCATCACAAGATCCGCGTGAACGCTATTAGCCCTGGCCCGATTGAAACGCCTGGGGTCAACATCGCACGAGGGACGCGGGAGCAACTCGACGAGTTCAAGGCGAACGTCATGGCCGCCGTGCCGATGGGACGGATGGGCACGCCGGACGAGGTCGCGAATGCCGCTGTGTTCCTCGCCTCGGACGACAGCAGCTACATCACCGGCATCCAGCTGTTCGTCGATGGCGGGTTGGCCCAAGTTTAGAAATGTGAATTCAAGGAATCCCGAGACAGGGTACTCGCATGGCGTTCATGAAAGCATCCGACGCAGCGAAAGCTGTTGTGTGGCGGAATACCGAAGAACCCGGGCGGTGACCTCACTCACTCATGCAGATCAAAAATAACAAACAAACGTCGCCGATGACTCGCGGCGAGTTTCTCGTCTCGATGACACCTGAAGCCATCGAGTGGAATCTTGTCTTCAAAGGCGTCGAGATCGCCGTCATCTCAGAAGATCCTAATCAAGCAGGCTCCCCGTTTGTTATTCGGGTTAAACATCGAGACGGCATTTTCACTGAGTGGGTTGAACTGTAACAGCTGGTGTATTGCTGAGGAAATCACGATCCAAATCAAAAGTACTAAACAAACGCCAGAGCATCATGGCAGCCTTTGATAGGAACATAGTATTGGCCGACTTCACAGCCGCGAGCGTAAGTGATCGTATAGATGGAAACGAAACCACGAGCACAAACCATGACTACGGAAGCTGCAACCAATGTGGGCTTGGTCACCGGCGGTTCATCGGGCGCCAACCCCAAAGAGTTTCTCGATCTCGGCGCGCTGTTCGACGGTCACATACAGCGAGAGTTTGCGGATCACGACGTCAACGCCACCATGGAAACCATGATTCCCGAGCCTTATGTACACTGTGTTCCCGCCCTGACGGGCGGCGTCGGCGGCAAGGGAGTCCGCCAGTTTTACAGTGAGCACTTCATAAACCAAATCCCCAAAGATGCGAAGGTGACACCCATTTCCCGCACTATCGGCAAAGACCAGGTAGTGGATGAATTTATTCTGAGCTTCACGCACGACAAACAATGGGACTATCTCCTGCCGGGAATCTCGCCCACCGGCAAGCGCGTAGACCTCCCGCATGTCGTGGTGATGAAATTCGAGAACGGGAAAGTAGCGCACGAGCACATCTGGTGGGACCAGGCCTCGCTGCTTGTACAAGTGGGACTGCTTGATCCGGCGGACCTGCCGGTGGCCGGCGTCGAGCAGGCCAGACAGCTCTTGCGCGTAGCACAAGGAGATGGAGATCAGGCAAGGTCACCCAAATGAGAAGTGTCAATTCATCCGAAGCGGCAAAAGCCGTTGTCCGCAGAAACACCGAAGAAGTGCAGAGCCGTGGGAACTTCGAGGTGTTCGAAGAACTGTTCGCGGACCATTTTGTTGACCACACAACGCAGCCAAACATGACGCCGGACAAAGCCGGTGTCCGTAAGCTCTACAGCTACATGCGTGAGGCTTTCCCAGACTTTCATGCGGTGATCCACTGGCAGCTAGCCGATGGAGATCGCGTAACGACCTACAAAACCTATTACGGTACGCACGACGGCTCATTCCTTGAAATTGCTCCGACGCATCGCGAAATTCATTTCGAATCCGTTGACGTGATGCGCGTGCAGAACGGCAAAATCACCGACCACTGGGGAGTCGGCAATTTGCTGTCACTCCTGCAACAGATCGGCGCATGGAAGCCGCCTCCATCTGCTGAGATCGCTCGATAAAAGAGCAGTCGCCAGAGGTTCGCTCCGAGCATCGCCGTTGAGTATTAGGCGGAATGATGGCTGCCCACCTTTCGAATCAAGGGTGTTCACCTTAAGAACGCCCACAGTCATCCCCCTCGATTTAGCTCGGTAGTAGTTCGGTTTGTCTTCGCGTTCTTTTCGGAGAATCTTCATGCGAGGGCGAACGCCGCATGGCGGGGATAATCGGTGTATCCATTAGGCCCTGATGCATAAACCGCTGACCAATTGACTTCTCGACTGCGGCTTTGCCCGCCTCGGCATCAGTGGCATCCGCCTGAATCGCGATTGCCTTTCCGCCGTCGCGTTCAATCTCCTTAACTACCGCCGCTGCTGCATCGGCACCTTTCGAGTAGGTGATGGCGACCTTGGCTCCGTCGGCAGCCAGACGCTTAGCGATTGCCGCACCAATGCCGCGCGAGCCACCCGTAATGATTGCAATCTTTCCTTCAAGTTTATTCATATTCATTTTCTACGGTTTCCAAATGTGAACTTCAAAAACTCATGGCCTGCGGGTTATGCACTAAATTTGAACAGAATCTTTCCGCTTCGATTCGGTTTCAGAGATTTCTCGAACGCTTCCTTGAACTGCTCGAGCGGGTACACCTGCTCCACTGCGGCGGAGAGTGATCCATCAGCTACGAGGTCGCCCAACTTCTGGTAAATCTCCTGGACCTCTGTTCGGGGCGCGTTGCGTATCCAGTTGATGAGCCAGAATCCGTGGAGGCTAAGACCACGGTAGATGAGGTCTTTGGGCGAGATGGTTGGGAACTGCCCACTTTGCATCGCGTAGACGACAATCGAGCCGCCACTCTTGAGCGACTTGGCCAACTCACCCACGGGAGTTCCGCCCACTGTATCGAGGACGAGACTAAGTTTCTTCCCGTCGAGAGCTTCCTCAATATCCTTTTGTAGGTTGTCGCCTTGGAGGACCACGCGGTCACCTCCCCACTGTCGCACCTGTTCGGCAGCTTCTTGCCGGCGGACGACATTCAGCGTCTTGACCCCAGCGAGTTTCGCGAGCGCAATGATGCACTGTCCCATGGCCGAGTTGCCTGCGGTTTGACCGATCCAGTCGCCGGGCATCAGGGAACCGTAGCGATTCAGCAAGAGATAGGCGGTAACCGGGTTAATCCCTATCATCGCGAGTTGCAGGGGATCTGCTTCGTCGCTCATCGGCACGATGTTCCGCACTGGGGCGACAACTTGGTCTGCCCAAGTGCCCTGCTCGTAAGTCGGGATGATCAGGACCCGCTTACCCCGCAGAGCAACATCAACTTTCGATCCAATCTTGGCGACTCGGCCAACACCCTCCGCGCCTATCGAGGATGGGAAGGTCGGACGGACGCCGTAGAGGCCGCGGACGAACAGAAAGTCCGATGGATTAATCGGGGCCGCTTCCATCGAGATGAGAACATCCTCGGGGCCAAGGGTCCGCTCGGAGACCGTGTTGAGTTTAATCACATCTGAGGGTTCTCCGTGAGCTACCAGCAGCAACTGCCGCATAAGAAGCCCTTTTGAATTGTTGGACTTGTGCGAACCCGCCATTGTCGTGACGCGGCTTCTCTCCTCCAGGTTCACGTGGGTTGTTGTCATTTCATTATCTTTTCCTGTTTGGTTATTATTTTGTATCGATTGGTATAAAAAAGATCGGCCTCGACAAACGACTGTCAAATGATTTATTTACCTACCGGTATGAAATCAGAACCCCCGGTCCCCCTTGGACGGCCCCGCGCCTTCGATCCTGACGCGGCCCTGGATCGCGCCATGCACGTTTTTTGGGCCAAAGGTTACGAAGGCGCTTCACTCTCCAATCTGACCCGGGCCATGCGAATCAATCGACCAAGTCTTTACGCCGCATTTGGCAACAAGGAGCAGCTGTTTAGAAAAGTTCTCGATCGATACATGGACGGGCCGGTCGCCTGGTTTGGCAAAGCTCTGGCAGCATCGAAAGCGCGGGACGTGGTCGAACAAATATTCCTCGGCACGGCCAGGATGGCGGAAGATCCCAGGATTCCAACAGGATGCCTCATGGTTCAAGGCGCATTGGCGTGCGGAAGTGAATCCGCGCGGAAGGAAGTGGCTGCGCGGCGGGCGGCGGCGGAAGTTGCATTGCGTCGCCGCCTTCAACGAGCAAAGCGCGAAGGCGATCTTCCCAAAAACGCTGACCCGGCCGAACTGGCCCATTACGTGATGACTGTCGTGCGCGGAATGGCGGTCCAGTCAGCTAGTGGCGCCAGTCGCGATCAACTTCGTCGCGTCGCGCAAATCGCACTCCGTGCGTGGCCGAAAGGTTAGCGTAATGGAAATCTCCCAAGTCGTCGCGCCGCTCTGAAACCGATTCACGCTCATCAGCCGCGCGGAGGGGCAAAGATGGCAAGTGAGACAATTACGAAGATTACAGGGACGATTACTCGGCAGTAGCGATCAAGCTTCTTCGCTCGCGCGACCTGGTCATTGTTATCGAGAATGGTCGTGACCAAGACTTCGATCAGCGATAAGAAAACGAGCAGGTGCTGACTAGAAAGAAAACATCGAGCCGCGTCATGTAAGGCAAGCGCGGAAGTTGAGTATCCACGGCAAAGCGATAGGCGATGAGCGTGAGCATTGAAGTCACCGCGATGCTGAACTGCGTGTTCGAGTTCGTCGGTTCAGTCCAGAACACCGACCATGACATCATCACGATCAGAACGAGGGGAAGAATTACTTTTAGGATGTAATGCTGGACGTTACGCGAAGCGGTGAACTCGAAGACATACCCCGAATACTGCAAGCCAGGGGTTAGCGCATAGACGTCCGGTTTGGCATCCCATCTCTCCACCGTCCAGTCGGGTAGCGTGATCGACCGCGAAATGCCGGCGGCTTTCTGGAGTCCGTCATGGATCCAGTTTTCATCCGCTACAAACACTACTTCGTTAGGGCGATATCGAATCGCAACGAACTGAATACGAAAAGACTGCCGATCGAACGGGAAAGATTGTAACCGTAATGGTTGCGTGAACGATCCGACGTAACGCTGCCGGTAGAGAACAGTTCCATCAGGCCCCACCTCGGCAGACTCGGATAGCTTGCGAACGACTGAACTGGTTCATTCGCGATACTCACTCGCGGAGTCCAGATTTGATCGAGCCCGTAGTGCACGGCTCCGGTTCCCGTGTGCGCAAGGCGAGCATCCTTCCAGCGCAACACGATAGCGATGTCGGCGGTAAAGTTTTGTTGGGCGCTGTCGATATTGTTGATGTCCACGATCCAGATTCCGACAGAGACCTGAGTTGGACCGTTTCCTGATTCGGGCCGCTCAATCACAGCAGGTCTCTCAGCGCTGCGCACGAGTTGGATCGAAATCGCCAGAGAAGCAACAAGGAGAAATAAAACATGCTTCATCAGTTTCGAATCGAGGCGGTCAGATTTTGTTTAAGGATCCGTGCAACTTCTCGGATCACTTCCGCATACTAGTACACCCCATGACCTGAATGGACGATCGCAGAATTGCAACTAAAAGCATTAAGCTCCCCTAAGCAGATTGCCGCCATCCAGTCAGGTTCGATTGTTTCAACATCTCAAACGTCGGCGAAATCAATCACGCAACATCAGAAAGTTCGATAGTCTCTTCAAATGGACGCATTGAATCAGCATAAGTCGTAACTCTTATGTTGCTAATCGAGCGGTTAAGTTCTGGGCTGTATGTGACAGGTCCAATCTTGAACGACGTGGAATGTCTGACTTGGGGAACAGTGGCGGATAATTGATCAATTTGTGGATTCTAAGCTGCAGAAATGATTTGCCGTCCGATGTCTCGCCGAGTGTTGCATTGCCATCGACAAAACCGACGGACTTACCCTTGATACTCGTCGGGAATTTGACGATCAGCATCGACTGATGCGCCAAGACGGAACTTCATCGCGTGGCGCAAATCGCACTCCGTCCGTGGCCGAAAGGTTAGCATTCGGTCCGGCGCAGCCGGGCCGTTCCTATTGCGCCTTCATGTCCACCGGCTTGAAGTCGAGCTTGCCGTGGAAGTACACGAGGACGATGCAGTCGCCTCCCTCTTCGCACTTGTCATCATGGACCTGTCTCGCAGGTTGCGACCATACGGATCCCGGCCCGCCTGTCTGAGGTGCTGCTCCCTTGAAGGTGTGCGTGAACTTGCCCTGAATCACGACGCCCTCATACGCCGCGGTATGCCAGTGCCAGCCCGAGTCCATGCCCGCAGGAAACTTTTGCAGGATCTCCGAGGCGCCCTCGTTTGGATTTCCCCACACCGCGAACATCTGCAGTCCAGGGCGCTTGGGATCGACGGGCTTCCACGGAATGGCGTCGCTCGTCATGAAGGTACCTTGGGTCGCGCCGGCCTTTCCGGCCGCCGCCGGAGTCGCGTCGGTGCCTCGATCTTGCGCGAAAGATTGCGTTGTAATCGTGATTGCAAGTGCGGCCACTACGCTCGTCAATACCATTCCAGTGAATTTGGGGACCATGAAGATCTTGAGGGCCTTCTGCGCCTGGCTGGGCCCGGCGACGGCTTTTCCGCCGCCTTTCGCGATTTCATCGACAACTTTGTCCGCGTCTGCTTTTGATGACGCGTAATTCACAACCACCGCAGCGCCTTCTGCCGCCAACTGTTTCGCAATACCCGCGCCGATTCCTTTCGACCCGCCGGTTACCACTGCAACTTTTCCATTGAGCTTTCGGTTTTTCATTTCGTTCCTTTCAATTTTCCAAGGGGAATGAAATGTGTCCACCACCCCTTTATTTAGGTTTTGTTCGTTTCGAAATAACCTGGCCGGTCAATGTCGGGAATTAATCCGGGTTGATTTGGTCGCCACCCAAGCAGTTCGCGAGTGCGCTGACTGGAGGACGGATTGTCCAGCGCGGCGAAATGCGCGAACCAGGAAAAATGGTCAGCTGCTTCCTCGCCCGATTTACTAACGATCGGAACGTCCAAGCGGCGGCCGATGACTTCAGCGATCTCTCGGAACGGCACGCCTTCGTCAGCGACACCGTGGTAGTTAGCGCGTGCAGCGCGTTTTTCCAAAGCGACTCGGAAGAGACGCGCCACATCAAGCCTGTGTACCGCGGGCCAGCGATTGAGCCCGTCGCCGATGTATACCGAAGCTCCTTTTTCGCGCGCTATGTTGATGAGAATCGGCACGAAAGCGTGATCACCGTCGCCATGGACCGATGGAGGAAGACGAATCACCGACACGCGCACCCCACGCATTGCCGCCGAATCTGCTGCCTCTTCGGAAGCTGCGCGTGGAAGTGACGAAGCATTGGAAACAGGCAGATCTTCGGTGGCAACTCGACCTTGCCCAACCAGCGCAGTGACGGATGTGACAACCAATGGACGATCAGAGCCGAGCAGCGGCGAGCCGAGAGCCTCGATTGCGCGGCGGTCTATCTCGCAGTTTTCTTTATATTTCGAGAAGTCGTGGATGAACGCCGTATGAATCACACCGTCCGCAGAAGCCGCTCCGCTGCGCAAACTTTCGAGATCTTCGAGCGAACCGCGATGGACATCTGCGCCTGCCGCGGCGAGCGACTTAGCGCTTGCGTCCGAGCGAGCGAGACCGAGGACTTGGTGTCCCGCGCCGATTAATTCCCGTACAATTGCGGAACCGATAAATCCCGTCGCTCCTGTAACAAAAACTCGCATGTTAAGCCTCCTTGTGTGGTTTACTTTTTTGTTCCGGTCCCGCTATCGCGTCTAATTTGGCGAGAGCGTCTTTCGGCAAAGTCAATTCGGCAGCGGCAAGGTTTTCGCGCAGGTGCTGAAGAGATGAAGTTCCAGGAATCAGCAGCACGTTCGGCGAACGTTGAAGCAGCCACGCCAGCGCCACCTGCATCGGTGTGGCGCGTAACGAGGCAGCGACCGCGTCAAGCACACCAGATTGCAACGGATTGAAACCGCCCAGCGGGAAGAACGGTACGTAAGCAATGTGTTGCCGCGCGAGATCGTCGATGAATGCATCATCGTTTCGGTGCGCAACGTTGTAGAAGTTTTGCACGCACACGATTTCTGTCAGGCTTGGTGCCTGCGCCAACTGCGTCGGCGTAACGTTGCTCAGGCCGATATGGCGAATCAGCCCCTGGCGCTTGAGTTCGACGAGCACGGCCAGCGGTTCCGCAATCGATCCCTCCGACGGTTCCGCGATTCCTCCAACGCGAAGATTCACGACATCGAGAACGTCGACGCCGAGATTTCGCAGGTTGTCGTGGGCACCATCGGTTAACTCCTGCCGCGAAAGCGCCGGGATCCACGATTTGTCTGCGCCCCGACGAGCGCCAAGCTTTGTAACAATCACCAATTCCTTGGGATAAGGATGCAACGCACGGCGAATAATTTGATTGTTAACGTGCGGTCCGTAGAAATCGCTGGTGTCGATGTGGTTCACGCCGGCGGCGACTGCTTCGCGAAGCACGGCGACGGCGGCGTCCGGATCGCGCGGTGGTCCCCACACGCCGGGACCGGCCAGTTGCATCGCACCGTAGCCCATTCGGTGCACGGTCATTGAAGTGCCAGGAAACGTGAATCTGCCGCCGAGCTTGGTTGCGTCGGACCGTCGAGTTTTATTCAAGTTATTCATAGCGGTGCAACTTGATGAATCTCCTTATCCTGCGACGAAGCCTCCGTCGACGACCAACGATGTGCCGGTCGTGAATTTTGCGGCATCAGATGCGAGATAGAGAACCGCCGCGGCGATCTCGTCGCTCGCGCCGATTCGCCCGACCGGAACGGTCGAAACAATCTGATCACGCAACTCATCCCCGGCGAAACGATCGAACATTTCTGTAGCGATCACTCCTGGAGCAATCGCGTTAATGCGAATGTTTTGCTTCGCGAATTCGAGCGCGACGGACTTAGTCAGACCTTCAACTGCGTGCTTGGAAGCGATATAAACGCTCACTTGCGCAAGGCCGACGTGGCCGGCGACGCTGGAAGTGTTGACAATGGCACCGCCGCCGTTTTTGAGCATGACCGGAATTTCGTGACGCATTGAATTGAGAACGCCCCACACGTTGATGTCGAAAATGCGGCGATACTCGGCTTCGGTGGCCTTTTCGAGCGGGCCTGTCCATTCAACGCCGGCGTTGTTAAACGCGATGTCGAGGCGGCCGAATTTCTCGGCCGTAAAATCGACCATCGCCTTCACGTCCGCGTCTTTTGAGACGTCGGCACGCACGAATGCTGCGTCACCGCCGAGCTTTTTAATTTCGGCGACAACTTGCTTGCCTTCTTTTTCGCGGCGACCGGTTAAAACTACTTTTGCGCCAGCGCGCGCGAAGGCGATCGCCGTCGCCTTGCCGATACCGGAAGTTCCTCCAGTTACGAGTGCAACTTTGCCTTCGAATGTGTTGTTGTTGTTCATTGGATTAGCCTTTCGTTGTTTTGCTTGACTGATCTGAAGCTTTTGAGGATTGCGCCTTAACTTCTGTCCCTTCGCGCAATGCGTCGGTTGGATTTGCCACGAGCGATTCATCTCGATTCAGGCCGGAAACGATCTCGACCTTTTCTCCAAGATCGCGGCCGAGCTTTACCGGGCGACTGCGAATCGTGTTTTTCGCGTCGACGACCAAAACTTTCGGGCCGTCTGACCGGATCATAACGGCGTTGCCGGGAACGATGAGCGTGTGCGCGTCTTGCGGCAGCGTGAACTTAACCTCCGCGTACATGCCGGGAAACAATTCACCGTCGGCGTTCGGGATTTGCAGTTCCGTCCGCAGCGTGCGCGAAGCAGGGTCGATCGCACGGGCAGTCCGAACGACTTTCGCGTCGAATGTGCTGTTTGGAATCTCGCGCACTGAGACCGCTGCCGTTTGTCCAGACTTGATCAGGCGAGAGTGAGTCTGCGGCACGTCGACGTAGATTCGGAGCACGTCGGTCTGCGCGATCCGAAACAAAGGCGCAGGTTGTCCGCTGGTGCCGGCGGAAACCAGGTCGCCGTTGTCGATGTTGCGCGCTGTTATGATTCCGGCAAACGGCGCGACAATTCTTTCGAATGCCTGAAGTTTTTGAAGTTGCTCGTAATTGGCTTTGGCCGCCTCGTAAGCTTTTTGATTTTGATCGTACTCCTGCTTCGAGACGACATTCTTCGCGACCAAGTCGGCCCAACGCTCGGCCGTCACCTTTGCGATCTCATAATTGGCCTTGGTCTGCGCGAGTTGTTGATCGACCTCGGGTGTTTCGATTTCCGCGAGCAACTGGCCTTGTTGAACACTCCCGCCGATATCAACTTTCCAATCTTTAACGTAACCGTTTGTCCGGGCGTAAATGGCCGCTTCCTGGATTCCTTGCGTGCTGCCTGGCAGCACCAGACTCGCGTCGTTCGTTGGATGCTGCGATGAAATCACTGTGACAATCGGGCGCTGATCGGCTACGGAGTTCGCGAGCGCGCTGTTTGCCCGCCAGCGCGGGACGAAGCCGATCGCAAATAACGCGAAGAGCACTCCAAAAGTGCCGAATAGGACCGGCGCGTTGAGTCCGCGCCGAATTTTTTTAGCAGAGGAACCGATGTTCGCTCTTGAATTTTCGATTTGTTCCGTTGCAGTCATTCTTTCTCCTAGTGTTGAATTGCTGGTTCAAGCTGTCCGGGGGCAAGCTCGGGGTCGTCATCCATCTCGCGGAGTCGCCTCTTATGGCGAATCATGCTGAAGACAACAGGGACGAAGAACAGGGTTGCCACAGTCGCGAGTAACAGCCCGCCGATGACAGCGCGGCCGAGCGGGGCGTTTTGTTCGCCGCCTTCGCCGAGACCGAGCGCCATCGGCACCATGCCGATGATCATGGCAAGCGCGGTCATTAAGACCGGACGCAATCGCGTGTGACCCGCGAGGATCGCGGCATCAAGGGCGGTTTTGCCTTCGTGCAATTGTTCGTTTGCGAACGTGATCATCAAAATGCTGTTCGCCGTCGCGACGCCAATGCTCATGATCGCGCCCATCATCGATTCGACATTGAAAGTCGTGTGCGTCAAAAAGAGTATCCATAGAATGCCGGCGAAAGCGCCGGGCAGCGCAGTGATGATGATGAAAGGATCAGTCCACGACTGGAAGTTAACGACCATCAGGAAGTAAATGAGCACAGCCGCGAAAATGAGACCGAGGCCGAGCTTGCCGAACGCGGTGTTCATGCTCTCGACCTGACCGCGCACTGTGATCGTGTTGCCGGCGGCGAGCTTCGGACGAAACTCATTGACGATTTTCGTCACTTTGTCCGAGACACGTCCCAGATCGGCGCCCTCTGTGTTTGCGTAGATGTCGAACACGGGTTGCACATTCGTGTGACTGATCACTGCGGGCGTCTCCGCGCGCTCGAGCGAGACGACATTGGTGAGCAATTGTGGATGCTCGGGATCTCTGCCAGCCAGCGATGTTGAAGTGACCGCATCGACCGAATCGACCCGGTGTTGGGGCGTTTGGATCGCGACCGGATAGTTGATCCCGGTCTTCGGGTCGGCCCAGAAGTTGGGCGTGACCTGAAAACTGGAACTAAGCGAAATGAGCACACTGTTGGCAATGTCGCGCTCGGTGAAACCCAGTTGCTGCGCGCGCGTGCGATCGACTTTCACTTGCAGCTCTGGAGCATTCGTCACCTGGTGCAAGCCAACATCGGCGGCGCCGGGAATTTGTTTCAGCCGAGCCTCGATGTCGCGTGCAATTCCATAGTTTTGCGGCGCGTATCCGGCAATCTGAACGTCAATTGGTGCTGGGAGACCGAAATTTAAAATCTGGCTAACGATATCGGCCGGTTGAAAGTAGAAGCTTAAGTCTGGAAAACGTTCTGCCAGTTTTTCGCGCAACGTCTTCACGTAAACCTGTGTCGAGCCGCGGTGGTCGGGCTTGAGAGAGACAAGGATTTCGCCGTCGGCTGAACTGATCGTCGCGTTGTCACTGAACGCGAGATTGACGTATTGCGGAATACCAATGTTATCGATGACCGTCGCGATATCGCTTGGCGGAACGACCTCGTGAATTACATCTTCCACGCGCGAAAAAATCTGTTCGCTCTCTTCGAGCCGCGTCCCGGGCGGCGCATTTACGTGTAGCCGGAATTGACCGGCATCCACGGTTGGAAAAAAGTCGCGTCCTACCATCGGCATGATCACGAACGCGCTGCCAACGAGGATGGCGAAAAGGGCGAGGACTGTTGGGCGATTTTGCAGCGACCAGGCAAGCGCATCCACGTAACGCTGTCGCAAATTCTCGAATCGCTTTTCAAACGATTTCTGAATCCACGTGAAGAAATTGCGTCCGGGTTTCTCGCCTTCGTGGCCGCGGATAAGATACTTCACCATCACAGGCACGAGCGTGCGTGAGAGCAAATAGGACGCTAGCATCGCGAACACGACCGCGAGTGCGAGCGGCGTGAACAGATATTTCGCCGGCCCGGTCAGAAAAACTACCGAAACAAAGACGATACAAATCGCCAGTGTGGAAACGAACGCCGGCACCGCGATCTGGTGCGCACCATCAAGGATTGCGCGCTGGATTGGTTTACCTTGCGCGAGATTCCGATGGATATTTTCGATCTCAACGGTTGCGTCATCGACGAGAATGCCGACGGCGAGTGCGAGACCGCCGAGCGTCATCACATTGAGCGTGTAGCCGAGCAGACTCAGAATCGACAACGACGCGAGGATGGATAGCGGGATCGACACCATCACGATGACCGTGCTGCGCCAACTGCCCAGAAAGAGCAGGATCATCGTGGCCGTGAGCAATGCAGCGATGACGCCTTCTTTCACCACGCCACTGATTGCCGCGCGCACGAAGATCGATTGATCGAAGAGCTCGGTCATTGCCAAACCGGGTGGAGCTGCTGCGCGCATTCCTGGAAGCAGAGCTTTGATTTGATTCACGATGTCGAGCGTCGAAGCGCCACCGTTTTTCAAAATCGTGAGCAGCGCCGAAGGATTGCCATCCTGGCGGACGATATTTGTCTGCACCGCGAACCCGTCGCGCACGTGGGCGACGTCGCGGATGTAAACCATCGCGCCGTTTACTTGCTTGATAGGAACATCATTGAGGGCGGCGACCGTGTCAGGGCTGCCGTTAATGTCTACGATGAAGTCGTTCTTGCCGATCTTA
This sequence comes from Verrucomicrobiota bacterium, assembly GCA_046725285.1. GTDB lineage: Bacteria > Verrucomicrobiota > Verrucomicrobiia > Chthoniobacterales > UBA10450 > Udaeobacter. The sequence continues at coordinate 17,352 of JBKOYG010000028.1, read as the reverse complement.
GCCGTACCAGTTGGGAGCGTGAGATTTTGTGCGTTGATTGCGTTGCTGACATCGAGCGGCGACAGGCCTTTTGACAGCAACGCTTGTGGGTCGAGATCGACCATGATTTGACGCGGTTTGCCACCGTAGGGAAGGGGCAACGTCGCGCCGCGGACCGGGGCGATCGCCTGGCGAACGCGATAGATGCCGTAATCGTAAAGCTGCGCTTCGGTTAGCGTCTTGCTACCCAGAGCAAGCTGCAAAATCGGCACGCTCGAAGCGTTGTAACGAATGATGAACGGCGGCTGTGCACCCGGCGGCATGCGCCGCAGAATCGTTTGCGAGACTGCTGTCACCTGCGCGATTGCGGCATCGATGCGCACGTTTGGTTGAAAGAAAATGCGAATGACCGAAACACCAGCCAAACTTTGCGATTCGATATTCTTTACGTTGTCGACCGCCGACGAAATGGTGTACTCACTGAATGTAGTGATTTGTTTCGCCATTTGATCGGGAGAAAGGCCGCTGTATTGCCAGACGACGGTCACGACCGGGATGTCGATCTCGGGGAAAATGTCTGTCGGCGTGTTCTTGATGGACGTTACGCCGAGCAATAAAATTAGCAGCGCCATCACGACGAACGTGTAAGGCCGCCGCAGGGCGAGTCTGACTATCCACATAATGCGAAAGCGGGTTGAGCGGTTTCGATTTCGGAATGACGCAATGCGAAAAGATCAGCGTGTTTTCTCTTTGCCGGGTGCAGATTCAGGCTTGCCAGATGCGCTTCGACCAGATCAGGAAGAAGGAGGTGCGGGAACAATGTTAATTGCCACGCTCTGGCTTCTTCTTCGTCGAGCACGAGGCGAATGATTTCGCGCAGGTCCGGGTAGGCCTGCTCATAATCTTGCTGCAATCGTTGTTTGAGTTGTGCGAGGGCGACTGAAACGCTCTGGAGGAAAACTGCTGCTGATTGGTTTAGCGGGTTAGTTTTCATTGAGTTTTGCGTTTGGTTTCCATTGGTCGTTAATATTTGACTGGTCGTCTATAAACTTAGCAAAAAAAGAGAGTTACGTGGCGACAGCTTCGCCGTGTTTCACGCCCAAAACGTCCCGCGCTACTTGTTTGAATTCGCGCAGCAATTCGATGTCGTTTTGTATTCGCGCTTGTGCGACTGTTCCCTGATAACAAGCGAAAAGCGCGCGGCCTTTTGCCTCTGGATCCGCGGCGTCGATTAATCCCTGCGCCGCCGCGTCACGCACCGCCGACACAAAGAATTGCAGCTTCCGGTCCATGATTCGATCGATCGTTTCGCGGACAATTTGATCTTGCGTGCTTACTTCGCTTCCCACACTCACGAAAGGACAACCGAGGATAACGCCGCACCGTTTGCGCACTTCGAACAGGCGCTCGTAGACAAAATCGAAGTAACGATCGAATCGCTCGAGTGGCGGAACTGTTGGTGAAAAAATGGAATCCATTTCGGCTCTCTTTTTCTTCCAATCCGCCTCCAGTGCGGCAGCGGCGAGCTCTGATTTGGATTTGAAGAAATAGTAAAAGCTGCCTTTTTTTGCGCCAGCCTGTTCACAAATGGCGTCGACTGACGCCGCGCCGTAGCCGTTTTGCCACATGAGGTCCATCGCGGCCTCCATCAGTCGTTCCTTCATGTCACTCACTCTTGGCATAGATACCGTTTAAGCTATGTAGACCGACTAGTCAACTATTTTGTTCAACAATTTTTTACGGTGCCTCCAGACGGAGCATGCTGATTGGCGCCGCATCCGCGAAGTCTTAGCGAATGCGTATAGGAGAACCACCGTGGCCAGTTCTAGGCCTCGGCACAACACGGCAGGTTTTGCTCGATGAGTTCAAACAGCTCCGGGCTGCTTGTCGGCTTCGGAAGAATCCGGTGCCCGTAAACGCGGCGGCCATCCTTTGCCTCATCAGCTGTGATGAGCGAAGTGAGGAAAACGATTGGCACGCCGTGCAGCGCCCAATCCGCATCAAATTGCGCCGCGACCTCGGGGCCGTCCTCCAGCGGCATGACAAGATCGACAAGCGCGAGATCGGGCTTGAAACTGCGCGCGCTTTCCAATGCGCGGCGTGGATCGATCACCGTGCACGCGACATATTTTCCGCTTTGGTCGAGAAGCATCCGCGCACTGCGCGCGAACTGCGAGTTATTGTCGACGATTAGGATCCGCGGCGTCTCGTTAGGTTCGTTAGTAAATTGCTCATTCATATCGTTAATCCTCATCAGTTCGCGATCGCACGAGTTGTTCGACCGCGTGAATTGCTTCTACCGCGTCGGGTCCTTCAGCACGGACCCGCACTGTCGATCCTACCGGCGGCGCGAGCGTCATGAGGTCGAGAACGCTTTTGCCGTCCACCTCCTTGCCGTCATAGCCCACACGCACGTTGGAATGAAAGGGCATGATCGTGCGGACGAACCTGGACTCCGACCAGATGTAATGCCGCTTCCTTACCGTGAATGCCTTCTCCAGCTTCTCTGTTCCATTTTGTTGATTTGTGGTTCTATTCGACGGCAGCGTCATGTGCCGCATGATTGCTTCAATCGTTCTGCTCATAAGGTCCTTTCTTTTGTCTGAGCAACGATCGCGTGACGGACGGCCACCTGCGAAAGACCATGTTTCTTGCCTCAGTATGCCGGCGCGGCATACCTGGCGATCGGCTGGGCGGAAGCCGGAAATTCTTGTCGGTCACGATGCACTGGGACCTTATTAGTGGACGGCGACAGGGCCGGTTGGTTTGCCGACTTTCTTGAACAACAACGCGAGCGCGGCGCATACCAGACAAACCAGCACACAAAAACGAAAACCGTACGTGTAGCTAAGTAACGAGCTTTGTTGTTGGAGAATGCCGTAGAGAACTGCCAGCGATTTCTTCGTCGCTGCCCAATTGCCGGTGCTGCTCGCGAGCGCAGTTTGGAGGTGCGCGAGTTGTTGTTGGAAGTTGAAATTAAACTTCGACATGTGCCAGACGAGGTTCGCCTGGCTCGCTTGCGCCTGACGCGTGACCAGCGTGGTGATCGCCGCAATGCCGATGCTCCCTCCGATATTGCGCATCAAATTGAAAATGCCGGCGGCGTTGCCCATCTGTTCCTGGCTGAGCGTCCCCATGGCCGATGTGGCCACGGGCACATACATTGAAGATGCTCCCACGCCGCTGATGATGATTGGCCAGAGCAGGTTAGCCGGCGCTATCTGAAGATTAATATTACCAAGTGCGAAGGACGAATACCCAAACAGCAGGCAACTAACGATGATCAGAACACGGTTGCTGATGTGCCCCGCGATGCGATCGACAATGATCGTCGCCGTGAACGCACCGATACCGAATGGGGTCATAGCCATACCAGCCGCGAGCGCGGTGTAGTGCAATAAATTCTGCATGAACAGAGGCAGAATCGCGATTGTGGCGTAAAGAAGCGCGCCAATCAGCAACATCAGGACATTTCCGATTGCAAAATTTCGGTTCTTAAGAATGCGAAGATCGACAATCGGATGCGCCGTGACCAATTCACGCACGATAAACGCAATGAAGCCGGCGGTGGCGATGACCGCGCACCACACAATCATCTTCGAACCGAACCAATCGAGCTCCTGACCTTTGTCCAGCATGATCTGCAGGCTCGCGAGCCAAATGCCGAGCAGCCCGAAGCCGAGGTAATCGATGTTCGCGGCGGAAGAACGCCTCAAATACGGCGGATCCTCGAGAAATGCGCGACATAGTACGATGGCGAGAATGCCGATCGGCAAATTAATATAGAAGGCCCACCGCCAGGAGTAATTGTAGGTTAGCCAACCACCGATTATCGGCCCCAGAATTGGCGCGACCACAATGCCCATGGTGAAAACGGCCATAGCCATTCCGCGTTTCGCCGGTGGAAAACTCTCCATCAGGACTGCTTGCGAGATCGGTTGCAACGCGCCGCCGGCCGCGCCCTGGATTACGCGCGCCATGATCAAGAAGCCAAGACTCCCGGCAACACCGCACAAGGCAGACGCGATCGTAAACAAAGTAATGCAGCCAATGAGAAATCGCTTACGGCCGAAAACCTGGCCTAACCAGTTGGTCGCCGGAAGAATGATCGCGTTCGAAAGCAGATAGCTGGTCAAAACCCAGGTCGCTTCGTTGGTTGACGCAGAAAGATTTCCAGCAATGTACGGAAGCGAAACGTTCGCTACCGACGTGTCGAGCACTTCTATGATTGTGGCGAGCATAATCGAAATCGCTATCAACCACGGATTGAAGCTCGGCTTCCACTCGTTAGGCAACGGCGCTGCGGTATCGGCACTCATGCTTGCCCCCTTCGAACCCGGCCGATCCACAGCGCCGCCCCGAAAATTACACCAGCCGCTAGAACGACCGCGATGATCGCGATTACGAACGCGGCCTCATTTCCATGATCCACGGCTACAGTCGGAACGACGGACATTCCCGGTCCAAGCACGCGTTGCATCTGTTGCTCCTCATCGAGCATGATCTTCACCGGCACGCGTTGGACTACTTTCACGTAATTGCCGGTCGCATTTTCCGGCGGCAACAAAGTGAACGCTGCTCCGCTCCCTGCCTGAATACTGTCGATGTGGCCGTGTAGCGGGTGATCTGGATAAGCGTCGATCTTGATTTGCACGGGCTGCCTAGGACGCATGTTTCGCAGTTGCGTTTCTTTGAAATTGGCGATCACCCAAACTCGTGGCGGTACGAGCGACATCAGCGCCTGTCCCACTTGCAGGTAATCACCAATTGCCACCGCTTCCTTGGTCACGTAGCCGTCGACCGGCGCGGTGACTTTCGTGTAACTCAAGTTGAGTTCAGCTTGTTCGACCGCCGCTTCATCGGCTTCGACAGCTGCTTTGCTCGATTGTGAAGCTGCAACACTCGAATCTCGGTCCTGATTGCTGATAACGTTCCGACCAAAGAGATCCACCGCGCGCTTTTCGGTTGCGGCTGCTTGAATCTGCGTGGCCTTGTCCTTCGCCAGGTTTGCTTTCGCTTGTGCTAGCGCTACTTGAAAATCGCGCGGATCGATCTCGACCAGGACATCGCCTTTTTTGACGAGTTGATTGTCATCCACATGAACCACGGCCACGCGGCCGGCGATTTTTGGCGCGACGGAAACGAAGTGCACATCGATAAACGCGTCATCGGTGGTTTCGTGAGTAAACGAATGAAACATCGCAAAAGCGCCATAACTGATTCCGACAACTGCGAGAGCCGCAGCGACAACAATCACGCTCGGTCGCCGAAAGAGTGACCGCTTCGTCTGTTTGATTGAACGATCACTCGCCCCATCGAAGCGCGCGGAATCAGTCCGATTGTGATCTTGAATTACGGTGGCGCGACGATCTTCTTTTGTTTCAACCGGTGCCGAACCGTTGTTTGAAAATTCCGTTTTCATCATGCACAAGGATCCGTTTGGTTGTGTGCATTTGTGAAAGACGATGTTTCTTGTCTCGGTATGCTCTGCGGGCATAGTACCTTTGCGCTGTGGAACTCCGGCATCTTCGTTACTTCGTGGCGGTGGCAGAGGCGGAAAACGTCTTGCGCGCGGCGACGCAGAAACTTCATGTTTCGCAACCAGCCGTGAGCCGGCAAATCCGCGACTTGGAAGACGAACTCGATGTGCAGTTATTCGAGCGCACCGGCAAAGCGGTCAATTTGACTGACGCAGGCCGTGTTTTCTTAAGAGAAGCGCGCGCGGTTCTCGAGCGAACAAACGAAGCAGTGCGGAAAGTGCGCGATTTCGCGCAAGCCGGTGAAACAGAGCTACACGTTGGTTATGCGCCGACACCAAGCGGACACATCTTGTCAGCAACAATGCGCGCTTTTCAAAAGGCAATGCCTAACGTTCACGTGAAACTGCACGATTGGAGCAACGAGGAAATTGCCGTTGGTCTGCGAGATAGACGACTAAAGGTGGCCTTAATCGCCCGTGCGCTGGAGCGTGGCCCATTTCGTGATTTTCGTTTTGAAGAATTGTTGCGCGAGCATGTTCGGCTGGCGGTGCCGCCGAACCATCCATTTGCACGACGTCGTTCCGTCTCGCTGGCCGATGCGGCGCAACAACCCTTTGTAGGATTAACGCGCGAAGACTTTTCGGATTATCACAGGTATCTCGCCAGCCTATTTGCTTCGGTAAAAAACAAGCCGCGAGTGATAGAGGAGCATGACGGCATGACCAGCGTTGTCTCCGCCGTCGAGGCCGGCACCGGTGTGGCTGTCGCGGTGGAAGCGCTTGGTTACACTTTCGGTAATCGGGTGAAGTTAGTGCGACTCACTCCCGAGCCAAAGCCCATCTCCTTCGGCATCGCCGCGCGAAAAGGCCGACTCAGCCCGGCGACCGAAAAGTTTTGGCAATGCGCGATTGAGACAGCTCGATCTGGTTCATAAAATCTTTATCTCCCAGTCACGGCCTTCCCAGCGTTGATCGCGTTTCCAAAAAAATGTAAATGAAAGCGTTGAACCGCGCGGCCAATCTGCGGTTGGGAAATCTGCAAACCAGAGGTTCAGCCTGCGTTCATGAATTGCATCCAACAGATTGGTGCGTCCTCCGCCATCGGTTGACCACACGACCGTCGCCTGGGCAGCAAGGATGATTCGTAAAATTTTTCCGCGAGATACGCGCCGTGAAGGATAACGCAGAGTCCAGATCTCATAATTGCTCTGCACCGGCTGCAACACATACCGCTGAAATGCGGGTCCGACGCAGTCGATACAAACTCCGTCATGGCAACTGCGCACGAGCGCAATGTATTCGGCGTGCGACCAACAAAGCGGCATCGCTGCGCCGGTTGGACACCCGCGTTTCATATGAGCATCGGGTAAGTCAGGTCCGTCCCATAACTGTTCGGTGATCATGCCGCCCTGGTTCGCAAAATTCTCTATTGCCGTAATGAACGGCTTTGGATCGCGCCCGGCGGCGAGTTCGTAATGACCGCGTTCTCCGGTCAAAATTGGCCAGCAACGTCCGACGCCGGTTCCGTCGTAAGCGCTGCCGTCATCTTTTTGTCCGTAGCCATCGTGATTGTAACGACGCCAGCACGGGCCCTGCGGCAGATCATGTTTGAGCACACGATCGATGACTTCAATTGAATCGCGAATGATCGGATCGTTCGCGTCGCGAATGCCAAATCGCACCAGATGCAGGAAATCGCCGCCGACCACATTTCGCGCCGGGTGTAGCCCACCACCGTTCGCCAGTTGAATCACGGTTGTATTCGGATCGGGGTGGGGATCGGGCGCGTTCGGGTCGGTCGGGTTGATGCGAATGTAGTGGCGAGGGAATCCTTCTACCAGCTCGCCCTGTGTTGTAACCGTCCATTCTTCGATGTGCGCCGCCAACCAATCGGCGTACGCAAAGACAAAGTTCGCAGTTGCAGTTTCACCGTATTCCGTGGCCCACTGCGCTGCGCACACAAGAGCAGCAATCACGGTGGGGAGGGTCGAAGGCGAGTAACCGGCGTTTTCTTCCCATCGATCCTGGCTGGTAACCGGGCCTTGCAGGATCAAGTGCGCTGCAGCGCGCACAATCATTACGCGCGGATTAAACAAACCGAGCGCGTCTTGCTTGTGCAAACGCCATGCCGGAAGTATTGGCGCGGCAATCTGGTCGAGTTGCAGGCCGGACCAATAAGCGGTCCCATCAATCCAACTATTCTGAGGGAAACTGCCATCCGGTCGCTGAATGGCTCCCAGCCAGATCAATGCGCGCAACGGCGTGCTTGTCTGGCCTGTAGCGAGGAGCGCTGTTGCGCTTTGCACGAGATCGCGGGTCCACACCAGATGATAACCTCCCAGATCGTTATCGCCCTTGGTCTCGCCCCACGGGATACTCATCGAAGCAACGAGCGCGCCTTGAAAAACTTTGTCTTCATGCGCCAGCAACACGCAGCGGCTTAGTCGATACATTCCGCCGCCGTCGGATGTGTCCGCGCTGAAGTCGAATTTTGGATTCACAACCGCACGCTGCCATTGCCGGACATACGCCTGACGATGCGATTCGAACGACTCGGCCAGCGATTGGAACAACTTGGCGGTTGTGCTCTGGTAGCTGCGGCCAAATGCGACTGCAACTGTGAATTCGCCGGAGCCCGGGAGATTGATTTCTCCGGTCAACGCGATGTTGCCGTTCTCGGCTGTCTGAAACTGCCAGTCCATTTTGAAATTGTGCATAAGGTCCTGCCAACCATCGCTGAAACCGACGTAGCCGACCGAGCGACGAGAAAAGCCGCTGCTGCATGCCATGATCAGCTGGACGTTTTCCCGCTGAGCACGGATGAGTTTGATACCGCCCACTTCAGCACACCAGCCGGAGTTCCCGGCGCCAAAACCGGCGATGTGCGGAGCCAGCAACGCGTAGAGTCGCAACTTCCGATGTAGCGATTTGTCCAGCACTTCCACTTTGGTGTGCACGAGCAACACCGACTGATGTGGATCCGTGAAGACATCTTTTACGATACGATACCGGCCGCCCGGCTCCGAATTCGTGAGACGGTAAAAGAGGCAATCGCGCTCCGGGTAATCGATCGCATGAGTCAGGTCGCGTTTTTCCTCGTGGCAAAACGTTTCTCCATCGCTAATGAGAAACTGAAAGTCGCGCGTGTTCGGGTGATCGACATGCGGATAGTAAATCTCGTTCACGATGCCGTGACTCAGTGTGAACCAAACGCGGCAACTGGTATGATAAGATGTGCCCACACCTTCTTTGGCACTTGAAGTCCAGCGGGGCTCGATTCCAGGCGCGCCAAAAGCGATTGAATTCTCACGTGGATTCATCGGTGAGCGTGACGTTTTGCTATCCAAACTGGATTTCCATCCTTGTTTTACTCTTCGCGTTTTTCCAGTTTCCGCTCGATCCGAGGGTCAGGAATTAACCAGAGCAGTGCCACAAACACGTACACTCCACTGGCGATCCATGGACTGACGAACGCGACTGGGATGGCGGCGAAATAAAGCACAGGAGATAGTTTACCCTTCCAATCCCCGCCAACAGCCTGCGCCAGAAGAGAGCCGCGGCCTTGTTTGGCGATGATGGCACGCTCGAGAATGTAATAAGCGATAGCTGCCATCAGCAGAACGAAACCGTATATGGCGGTCGGTGTGGAAGCGAGACCGTTCTCGCCCATCCAACCCGTAGTAAAGGGAAAGAGCGACAACCAAAAAAGCAGATGCAGGTTTGCCCAGAGGATTCCTCCGCTAACCTGCTCCGTAGCTTGGAACAGATGATGATGATTGTTCCAGTATATACCGAGGTAGATGAAGCTTAGTACATAGCTCAACAGCACTGGCAGCAGTGGCTTTAATGCACCAAGCTCAACCGAGTGCGGCACCTTCAATTCCAGCACCATAATTGTGATGATGATGGCAAGGACTCCGTCACTGAACGCTTCAAGCCGGCTCGTTTTCATCCTGCTTCGCGCTGATGCGCTTCGCAGGATTGGCCATGGTTTCTTGCGCGAAGCGGGATGCCCTCCGAAGCTTCAGCGAAGGAGGGCCGATGTGCTACGTATATCTTATTGAGAGTCTTTCTGCGCGACGTGAACGCTACGTGGGAATGACCACAGACCTCAAACGGCGTTTCCAAGAACATAACCAAGGGAAATCTTCTCATACCACAAAGTTCGGTCCATGGAAGCTAATCAGTTACATCGCATTCTGTAATCGGGCCAAGGCAGAAGCTTTCGAGCGTTATCTCAAATCCGGTTCAGGTCATGCGTTCGCGAGAAAGCGCCTATGGTAACTCGGTACCCAAATTTTTCACCCTCTCGAGCCAGTCTCGGGCTGTTGTCACGTCATCATTGGTCAGCCCGTGTCCTGCTCTTGCGAAACGAATCGTCACGTCTGCCCGTGCGCGACGAAGGAGTTCCGCAAGCGCCTTTGTTTCGGATGCGGGAACAATCGGGTCCTGATCACCCGCGCCGATCCAAACATGCACAGACGAAAGGTCGGGTAATCTTTCCGGGACCAGCGGTACCATTGCGCGAAATAGAATCGCGGCGCTCATAATTTCCGGACGAAGCAATAACATGCTTGCGGCGATGTTGGCGCCGTTCGAATAACCGACGCCAACAACATGGTCCGCAGCGAGTTCGTAATTGCGAACCGCCGCAGCGACGAAATCGGCCAGTTCATTCGTTCGCATTTTCAAATCTTCCAAATCGAATACACCTTCGGCTAACCGGCGAAAAAACCGCGGCATTCCGTTCTCCAAAATTTTTCCGCGCGGGCTAAGCAAAGAAGCATCTGGATCGAGTACATGTCCGAGCGGGATGAGATCGCGCTCGTTCCCACCGGTTCCGTGCAAGAGTAATAGCGTTCGGGTCGAATTAGCCGGAACGAATTCGTTAACAAAATCCGGCTGTGGCCTCATTGTCTTTGCGGAACCTGAATCGCCGGGAGAATTTTCTCGATCTGCAAACGCGCAGATTCCAACCACGGCGGGAGGCGCAGACCGGTTCCGAGTTGTTCGACCGTTTCGTCGAAGGTAAAACCGGGAGGCTCGGTTGCGATCTCAAACAGCACGCCACCGGGTTCGCGAAAATAGATTGAATGAAAATAAATGCGATCGATTATCGGCGTCACGTTGTAACCAAGGTCAACGAGCTGTTCCCGCCACTGAAGTTGTTGTTGTTCATCACGCGCACGAAACGCGATGTGGTGCACAGACCCGGCCGCGACACGTCCGATGGCGGCGTCAGGCAGGCAAAGTAAATCAACGATTCTGCCCGGCGCGCTGTCGTCACGCGATACGAACCGAAACCGGTTTCCCGATTCCTCGACCAAACGGTAACCGAACGTGTTGGTGAGCAAACGCGCAGTCTTTTCGTAGCCTTCCAAAGCAGCCGACACACTGTGGAACCCGCGAAGCGCATGTTCCGGAGGAATCGGGCTATCTGGCCATGGTTCAACTGGCGCAAGCGAATTTGAAGGGATTAGTTCGAGCAGGAGCCCGTCAGAATCGACAAATCGAATCACTTCTTCTGCGAAACGCGACGCTATTCTTTCGGCGGTAACATGCTGCTGTTTCAGACGCTCCAGCCAATAGCCGACTGAGCTCGGTGAAATCGCGAACGCAGTCGCCTCGATTTGCCCGGTGCCACGAATCCCACGTCGCGCCCCTGGCCACGGAAAGAACGTCAGGATCGTCCCAGGCGTTCCGCGTCGATCGCCAAAATAGAAATGATACGTTCCCGGATCATCGAAATTGACCGTGCGCTTGACGAAACGAAGACCGAGTAGTCCCAGATAGAAGTCCAGATTTCGCTGCGGATCGCTGGCGATCGCAGTCACGTGGTGAAGTCCTGGAATTTTTTTCTCCATAGTCACATCGTAAGCAGATGCATTCAATCCGCGAAAGCTTTCGGAGGGCGCAAATACTCTTTTTGTCGTGTTGGGCCAATGAGAAGCCACGCAACGATCGCACTCACCGCAGCCAATGTCGCTCCAATCGCCATGATTAGCCTAAAGGCATCGACGAAAGATTCGGCGATCGCATGTTTTATCATTTGTTGGGTCATCTGGTCTAACCCTTCAGGGAGAGAGGCGGCTGCGAGTTTAGTACGCTGAGCCTGCAATGATTGCCACGCAGCAGGCGGCACGTTCTCGTCGAGTAATCGCCAGTCGAGCGCATGATTAAAGGACTGAAGCATAACGATTCCAAGAACGGCGATGGCGAGCAGACCGGCCCCTCTAGCAACCGCATTGTTAACTCCCGATGCAATGCCGACCCGATTTTGAGCGACCGAATTCATAACGGTCGTCGTAAGAGGCGCGACACTTACCGCCATGCCAGTTCCGAGCACAACAACTGCAGGGAAAAAGGTTTGCCAGTAACCGGCGTTCAAGCCAGGCAACATGAAAAGCGCGAAGCCAAGAGCTGCGATTAAGGGACCGATAACTAGCGGAATTTTCGATCCGTGCCTTTCGACAAGTCCGCCCGCCCAACGCGAAAGGAGAAAAATGATCAAGATAAATGGGAGGAAAGCTGCACCAGCTGCGGTGGCAGAGTAATGCTGCACTTGAATCAGATTCAGCGGAAAAAAGAAGAGAGTGCCACCCAGCGCACCGTAAAGCAAAAATGTCAGTAGATTCGCTCCGGTAAACGTTCGTGATCGAAACAGAACCAGTGGAAGCATTGGGTTGGAAATTCGCGCCTCGATTATCAGGAAAAGGGTGAGCAGTGTGGCTGCTGCAATGAGCGCTGCGAGCACTGATTGATCGCCAAAGCCGAGCCGTGAAGATTCGATCAGTCCATAAACTAGCGAGCCCAGGCCGCACGTTACCAAAATTGCGCCTAACCAATCCAGTCCCTTGCTCTCCCTGTCGGAGCTCTCGGGGACACGCCACAGTGAGATGAAGATTATCAAAAGCGCGATTGGAACATTGATGAAGAATATGGCGCGCCAGGAAAGGTGTTCGATCAGCCAGCCGCCGATCACTGGGCCAATGGCGGTCGTGATCGCACTGAAACCCGACCAGGTACCAATCGCGCGTCCACGTTCGTTTTCTGGAAACGAACTGCTAATGATAGCGAGACTGCCCGGAACAAGTAGGGCCGCGCCCAGTCCTTGTGCTGCACGTGCGACAATCAGTTGATGTATGTCGGGAGCGAGGCCGCACCACGTAGACGCCACAGCGAAGAGAGCGACACCAATCAAGAAGACTCGGCGCCGTCCGTAGTGATCTCCGAGAGATCCGCCGACCAGCAGAAGCGCCGAAAGCAGAAGCGAATAAGCCTCGATGACCCATTGCACGTCCACGATCGTGGCATTCAAGTTCGTTTGCAGCGCTGGCAGCGCCACGTTCACAACCGTGCTGTCGATAAAGGCCATACTGGAAGCGAGGGTTGTGGCCACAAGCACCCAGCGCCCGGCAAGTTTCGAACAATGCGCGCTGGCCAGACCCGAGCGAATTACGTTCTCGTCGCAAGGTTCTTGGATAGTTGTAAGCATGATGGCGGCCTCTCATTTCCGGGCGGTCGCAGCACAGAGCAGTGTGCGTTCCGGCCTTTACGGCTTCAAGCGAACGTTAAATTTTTAATTTGCACTGCAGTTTGATTCATCCTATTACTTAACCAGATGGTTAAATATTCTTCGAGGACGTTGAATCGGACGTTTGCCGCTCTGGCCGATCCCACCCGGCGGCGTATCCTGGCTCATCTTGCGCGCGGCGATAAATGTGTGACGCATTTGGCGAAGCCTCACGCCATGTCGCTCCCCGCGATCTCGAAACACTTGCGCGTGCTGGAGAAGGCCGGCTTGCTGCGGCGCCGGCGCTATGGACGCGTTCACGAAATGCAGCTCGATGCCATGCCACTGAAACAGGCGGCGCAATGGGTAGAGGAATATCGCAAATTTTGGGAAGGATCGCTCGATCGCCTGGCCGATTTTTTGGAGAAAACCAGAAATCAAAAAACAAAACAGGAGAAAAAAATGCAATGACTACAAAAGCACCAATTCAAGTGCGCGTAACGCGCCGCTTCGATGCCACGGCCGATCGGGTCTTCGATGCGTGGCTGAATCCCGAGTTGATCGGCGCCTGGATGTTTGGTCCGGCCGTTCGCGAAGAAGAAGTTGTGCGCATTACAAACGATCCGCGTGTCGGTGGATCGTTTTCGTTCGTCGTCCGGCGTCAAGGTGAGGAGATCAATCATGTCGGGGAGTATCTCGAAATTCAACGTCCATGGCGGCTGGTGTTTACCTGGCGAATCGACGAGGCCGGGGGAAGCCGCGTCGTTATTGACATCACTGCGCAGGGCACTGGCTGCGAGCTCACGCTAACGCTAACGCATGAATTGCCTCCGGACTGGTCAGATTACGCCGACCGAACCGAAGCGGCCTGGAGTAAGATGCTCGAAGTGCTAGCCAACCAGTTGGAAAGAGATAAATAGTAAATAGGGAAAGGAAAAACGGTAAGCGCAGCGAATGCCATGTGTCCCGCATGCATCGCTAACATTACCCTCTTGACCGTCGGCGCGACGTCTGGCGGAGGAGTGACCGCGTTTCGTGTTCAGCAAGTTTTACAAGAGCAGCAAACGAATAAAGATAGAGGAGAACCAAAATGAAAACCAAAGAAGTCAAAAAGAAAAAGGATCACCCCAGAGCGGTATCGCCGAAAGAGTGGGAGGCTGCGCGCCAAAAACTGCTTGTGAAAGAGAAGCAATTGACCCACGCCCGCGACGCGCTGGCCGCCGAGCGTCGGCGGATGCCATGGGTGGCCGTGGAAAAAGTGTACCACTTCGAGGGCCCTAAGGGCAAGGCTAGTCTGCTCGACCTGTTCGACGGCCGCCGGCAGCTGATCGTCTACCGGGCGTTCTTTGAGCCGGGCGTGGTCGGCTGGCCCGAACATGCATGCGTCGGCTGCTCCATGGTGGCCGACCAGATCGCTCACCCCGCTCATCTGAACGCCCGCGATACCACACTGGCGTTCGCCTCTCGCGCGCCGCAGACGGATATCGAGCGCCTGAAGGCACGAATGGACTGGCAGTTCATTCCTTGGTACACGATCACGGACAGCTTCGACAAGGACTTCGGCGTGGATGAGTGGCACGGCACGAACGCGTTCATACGCGACGGCGACCGCGTGTTCCGGACCTATTTCATCAACAACCGCGGCGACGAGCAGATGGGAAACACTTGGAACTACCTAGATATCACTGCCCTCGGGCGTCAGGAGGAGTGGGAGGACTCGCCGGAGGGCTACACTCAGACCCCGCCGTACGAGTGGTGGAACTGGCACGACGAATACGGCAACGACGAAGCTTCCGCCAAGGTGCTCGAACAAGTCCGCCGGGGCCGCGCAGCCGGGCAAGCGGGCGGCGACACCGCGTGATCACGCAGCCCTCGCCGACGTTAAACAACAGGAATCCTTATCGATAAACGAGAACCTATGGCTGAAGCGGAAAAGCTCTCACTGGAAATCAAACGTTTCATCAAAGCACCACGAGATCGCGTTTATGCCGCCTGGACCGATCCAGTGCAACTGAAGAAGTGGTTCGGCCCGGAAAATGTTAAGACTCGTAATTTAATCGCCGACGTGCGCGTAGGGGGCCAGTTCCGTTGGGACTGCACTGACCCGGAAGGTAAAGAGGTGACCATCTCCGGCGAATACCGCGAGCTACAGCCCGGTAAGAAGATCGTGTTCACCTGGAAGTTGGAAGAGGACGAAGATTGGAAAAACCGCAGGAGTATCGTCACCGTGGAATTCTTCGATCGAGAGGGTGGTACGGAGCTCCGTCTGACTCACGAAAAACTTCCAAACGAAGCGTCACGCGACGTTCACACACGAGGCTGGAACAGCGTGTTCGATAAACTGGAGAAGTTTCTCAGCAGATAACCGTCGATAAAAAACGAGGGAGGAAAAATGAGTACTGAAGAAATTGCAAAGAAAGTAGTGGAGCTAACACGAAAACAAGCGTGGTACGAAGCGCTCGATACACTTTACGATGATGACATCGTCAGCGTGGAAGCGTTCAGCATGGAGGGTGGCTCGCCAGAAACGCGCGGCAAAGAGGCTGTTCGCGGCAAAATCGATTGGTGGGTTAATGCAACGGAAGTCCATAGCTTCAACGCCAATGGTCCATTCGTGGCGCACGATCGATTCGTCGTGCAATACGATGCGGACGTTACCGACAAGAATTCGAAGCAGCGGCGACAACTATCCGAAGTCGGCGTTTACACCGTAAAGAACGGCAAGATCGTGCGGGAAGAATTTTTGCCTCGCGTCTGATTGAGACTACACGATCCGAGTGGCGGATTACCTTCGGAGAACCCGGCAAATCGTCTCGGTGTCGGTGATCAACGCGTCTCCCGCGAACTTCAAACTTTCGATCGAGCGCTTGGCGGCTTCGTCGTTGCCGCCGCCGCACGCGTCGGTCACAAGCACAGGAATGTACCCGAGGTCGGCTCCGTGCCGCGCTGTCGGTTCGATTCCAATCTCGGTCGCTACGCCCGCGATGATCAAGGCGTTGATGCCACAATCTCGCAAAGCGAAATCGAGCCATGTGCCTTCGAAAGCCGACATCGTCAATTTGTCGAACACGCCTTCAGTGGGAAGCGGCGATAACTCCGGGACAATCTGAAATCCCGGTGTGTCGCGTAAGAACCAAGGTTTGACTTCTTCAGGCGAATCCACGCGTTGCCAAGCCATGGCCATGCGGAACTGAAACATCCCCATGAGTTCTTTTGGCAGCGAAAGATGTCGGGAAAAGAACACGCGCACGCCAGCGTTGCGTGCAGCTTCAAGGACTTTGAGAACCTGCCGCGTTACATCAGCTCCATTCTTAAGCTGACTTAAGATTCCAACCTGCATATCGTAAACGAGCAAAGCGACCCGCTGTGGATCACACACTTCTTCTAGCGTTTGCGGTATGCTGACGCCATAGGCCCTTTTCATCTTTGATCTTGAAACCTCGCGTCAACGTTTGCCTGCGTACTTGTCGATCAGAGCTTGGAGACGAGGATCTTTGCGCAACGGATCCCACGATGGATCGAGCTTGAGTACCGGAACGGTGAGACTGAAGTTCGGAACGGCAAGCAGGTGATCGAGCAGGCGAAACGCTTCATCAAGTTCCCCGGTCCATGCGTAAACCAGGGCGAGCGACTCGGTGGCTTGCGGCCCATCAAACGCGTCTTCGGACTCAGGCAGCAATTCGACGGCGCGCTTGCCTTCTTTGATCGCTTCCTCTTTTTGGCCCAAAGCCGCAAGGATCAGGCCCAGCTGTCCGTGTCGAGTGGGCTCTTGCGGGGCTTCACGCACAAGCTGCTCCGCGACAGCACGCGCGTGCTCGAATGCGGTCCGTGCTTTTTCTTTGTCACCCTGATACAAATAGAGCTGACCCTCCAGAAGAGCCTTCGGGCGCGGGGCAGTTGTGCTGTTAGCCAACGTGTCCCCGCGAAATTGCTGCAGGACCTGAAGAGCCTCGGGAAATTTCCGCTTTAGCGTCAGAATCCAAGCGCGCGCCCATGTCATCAGACCACTTGGATCGGCTTCCGCCGGAATCTTGGAGAATTCATTTTCGGCGAAGCTAAGATCGCCTTTCCAGTGGATCGCCAATAATCCCTTTATTCCACAAGCCTCTGACGATTGTGGTGCCGCGACAATAGCGCGATCAAGAATCTTGTCGGCGACTTCGAAATTCCGTTGAGCCATGTAGCTAGAAGCAAGGTTAGTTAGGATGGTTGCGTTCTTAGGATCGAGCGTTGCGGCTTTTTCAAAATTCGCGTTTGATTCAGCCCATTTACCCTGACGGCGCTGAATGGAGGCGATAGCCATGTAAGCTTGAGCTTCATTCGGCAGATCGCGCTTGGCGATTTCGAACTCGGCCAGCGCGCGATCGTAATCGCGGTCGCC
>JBKOYG010000050.1:0-14990 GCA_046725285.1 Verrucomicrobiota bacterium | reverse complement strand
TATCATACGCGGCCCAAGTGATTAGACTATTGTCGGACCGCTGTTTGTAGAGTTCGTCCAGAGTAAACTCTAGGAGAGGTAGGGCCTCGGGGTTCTTTGCCGCTTCATCAAACAATGCTTCATCCAGAGGTTGATGAGTCTTGAGTAATTAAGCGCTGAAAGTGCAGTAGACTTCAAGCAACCCGCTGTTTAATCCCAAACGCACCGCTCGTCAAAATTAGGATTTCTACTGACGAAGGGTGGCACCAAGTAACATTGAACTCCGCTGACTTGAGAAGGCGTAAATCTGCCAGGATCTCTTACACGTTGGATTTATCTCCCTGTCATAGATCGTAAGATCCTATTCTAGAGCTTGTTGTGCAAGTAACATTGCCCGTAACAAATGTGGTGACGTTGGCCCCGCGTCGGAGAGCCTAACATTTTTGTATTAACTGTCCGATGTCAGTACCGCAGGTCAAACAATTATTTTTGCCAATACAAGCTGCTTACAATAAGACAATTGTGACTCAAAGTGCAAATCCTTCGACACCAATTCCAAGGGCTTGGCAAAGCTCTTGCTTCTCCACCAGTAACCAACCTAAACACCAACCCAAACACAACATGAAATCATTAAAATATATAGCCTTAATCGGAGTGCTCTGTGCAGGGATGACCTCGCTGGCCCACGCCACCCTGTCAGATCCATTTTTTACAACTTTAGCAAACAACGGCCAGAATACCGAGTTGACCGCGTTCCGAAACTTTTCGGGGCATCAAGATGCCGAAATGTGCGTCATCCAGTCTCCGGGCAATGAAACGATTACCAACTCGTTCGGCACCTTTACGTTCACCAATTTGCCCTTCAATCCCGTCACCGGACATTTTGAGGTTGAGGTTAACTTCACCATGAACCCAGGAAACGTGGTCTGCGGGTTCCTTACGAAGAATGGTGCGGGTAACTTGGTTGCCCTTTACACGGTTTCCGCAGATGAAGGATCAAGCGGCGACTTTATCTTGGAGGTACCCAGCACTGGAGCGCTTTCCCACATAGATGTCTTTTGCTGCCCCGGTGGCCCTGGTGTGCCCGATGGTGGAACGACTGTGATGCTGCTCGGCGCAGCCCTGAGTTCGCTCGGGGTGGCACGGCGGTTCTTCTTCAAGAGCTAAGCGGTTTTAACAAGTTTCCCGACACAAGAGTGGCCGTTCCTTCGGGGGCGGCCACTTTTGTTTTGTGTACTCTCAGGGCAAAAAGTAAATGACGCCCGCGGTTGGACCGACGAGCGGGCTCTTCTAACCCCGGCGAGTCAACTTCGCCGGGTCGGCACAGACCAAATTGTCAGGATAGTTGCGCCACAACGTCTGCAATCAGCCACAAAGTCAGCATCACCTCGCCATCCCTTCCTCGATTTAAGCCAAGCGCTCTTCAGCATACTCTCTGCCGATGCTGATAAACTGAGTCATATCAACCATCTGATTGATATATAGTCCCTGGGATACCTTCAATCCCCAGACCTTTCACCGTTTATAGTGAATCCCGGGCCCAACGGTAGCTGTATATCATTACCTCTTTGCAACGTACGATGCTTGCTTTTTGGACTCGCGGGGCAACATTATGCCGCTTTCAGGATGTACACTCTATAAAGGCGAGGGTCGTCGCTAGGCTCGCGAGAAGGGCGCAACCGCAGGATTGGTTAGGGGCAGCTGCCTTGCTATTGGTCACAGCATGACGGTTCCCTCGTTGGGTTAATCGGCCGATTGTTTCAACTCTCTCAAAGCTTCGGACAAACGGCCAATCGCTAAACGAATCTCATGATCAAAAGACTTTACCTCGAATCGGTTCCGGGAATGGTTTTGACCTAGGATTTAAGGCGATCAAAGAAGGGCATCCTGCAAAAGGAGGAATCCTGCGCCATGGATGTGGTGCAGCGCACGAAATGCAGCTCGTTTGGAAAACTTGCCCTTCGATCTCGTATTTCCAGCATGGCGGACTCCTCGGAAATGGTCGGAATCTTTGACAATCGTCGGAATACCTTACGATTGAGCGCTCTGCGCGCATGGCAAACGAGTGAGTTATGAACCATCACAAGGCACTGGTGGAAAGCGAATTATGGATTAGATAAACCGGCATTCTCAACTTTGGCATTGGCCTTGCTTAACTAGGAGGCAAGATGAAACTTATTATGAAAACAAACAACATCGTTCCCCTAAAGAAACTCGCACTGGTTTCCGCGGCCGTCTGCGCAGTAATGCTTGCATTCAGCCAGAACGCTAGCGCCACTCCCCATCCCCTTCCCCCTGTTGTTAATCTCACCTTTGGTGACGCAAATGACTTGGGCCAGGTGCTGTTCGGCATACCATCCGGTGACGCTGCCAGGACAGCTTATGTCAACCATTTGATTGCCATGGCCCCTGGTACTTCTGATTCCTTCAGCGGGCAGACCTTTCACCGCTCATTAAATAATCCCGGACCAGGCTTTCCCAACTATCCCACTGCCGTATTCGCTAAAAACGGTACTGGTACATCTGTGGATCTTGGCAACGGCACCTTATATTCGTACCTGTTTGCGAAGTACGACGGTCCCAACGCAGGTTCTGAAGTTTGGTACGTCGGTGGTTTATCAGGGGTCATCACCATTCCTGGTTTTGGACTAGCCGGACAACATTACGGCCTTTCCGGGTGGACACTTTTTGGCCCGGGTGTTCCGGGCGTTCCCGACGGCGGCACCACGGTAATGTTGCTCGGTGCGGCCCTTGGCGCGCTTGGTATGGCGCGACGCTTCCTAAAGAGCTAACCCGTTTAAACAGTTTCCCGACACAAGAGTGGCCGTTCTTTTGAGCGGCCACTTTGCTTGTACACGGAAAGCCTTAGCGATTCCATGGTGATCACAACGCCAGCCGCCTCGCCCTATTTAGCGTATCCATCGAGACCTTACGGCTGCACTAAACACGCGGGAGTAACGAACAATTTGCCGGGCAGGAAATACCTGCCCGGCCTTTTTCGCGTGTGAGGCAAGAATCATTTTGGTCATCCTCGCGTGCGTAGTCTCGAAGATCCCGCATCCCCCGAAAGCGAGCGACACTGGATCAAGAAGTCTCAAGCGGGGAGAACCTTGGCTTCCGGAATTTCCATCTCCAGCGAGCGCCCGAGGAAATTAAGCAATACCCGAATTCGTTCCTTTGCGGGCAACACTTGGGTGACCAAAACCTCCAGCCCTTGGAAAGGTCCCTCGATAATGTGAACTGGCTGGCCAATTTTAATTGACGAATCGACAGTTACAATTTCCTCGGTACCGGCTCTTGTTTGAAGGGCGGCGATAGCATCTTCAGGCAAGGTCGCCAAGCGATCCCCAAAATGAACTATTCCCCGGACGCCGTGCGCGCTTTCAACGGCACGATGTTGAATGAGATAGACAAACTTCGCAAATAGATAACCCGGAAACATCGCTTCCACGAACCATACTGGACCTCTTCGGGTTAGCTTTCGAAAGCGCAATCGAGGCGAGAAACACTCGACGCCAAACTGACGCCGGAGCGCGTTCGCAGCCAAATGCTCGCGCTTTGGCTGCGCTTTTAAACAGAACCAGACCGGTTCGGGGACCAGCGCTAGCGAGGCGGATGACTGGGTCACACTGCGAACTACGGAATTGGCAACTCGAAGTTCCGAAAAATCGTAAAGTTCTCTGTCGAATCTTTGGGCCGTCGCTTGAAGCGAGCGGCAACTCGGCGGGCACAGCACGCTGAAAGCACCACATCGGCGCCATATTACGACCCAATCTCGACCAAAGAACGACTAACGTAGCGCTCGACTCACTATCTGATCAGGAATCTGCAACACGGAGTCGAACGTAGTCGTTTGAGCCGACGGCCGGGGGTTCCGTCAATCACCAGAGGATTAGTAGATGCGCGCGGCGTATTTGGGCGTAGCCTGCTTGCCACGCCCGAACGTTTCCGCCTAAATCCCCGAAGCCGCCTTTGGGATGGTGCGCGATAGAGGGTTCGAACCTCTGACCCCTACCGTGTCAAGGTAGTGCTCTACCACTGAGCTAACCGCGCATTTGTTGCGAAAAATGATAAATGATCAGCGACGTTAGCTGAGTCAAGCAAGATGTCGATAGCAGATTGAATCTTCGGAACGTGCAACTCACCGTTTAGAGATCCGCATTAGTCCTTACGGAAGCGGAGGTGTTCGTGCTTTCAAAAATTGCCACCTCTCGGCTCGCTAAAACAAATTTGGCAGCGCGGAACAATTCCGTCTGACGTATCCGTGACTTCGTGACTGGACAACTTCGACCCGCAAGACGACTGTTCGCGTCTCGTGAGTGCCCTGTTTTTCAAGCAGTTTTTGAAACGACCGTTTCAGATTGCGTCGATCGTCCCCAGTTCGAAAGCGCTGGTCGAACGTGTCGCCAGCAAGATGGATTTTAGCCAGCCACGTGTAATCGCCGAATACGGGCCGGGCGAAGGAGTACATTCGCGCGAAATTGCGCGACGAATGTGTCCGGACTCAAATCTGCTTCTCTTCGAGTTGGACCGAGCGTTCGCACGCGATCTGGAGCGGCAGTTTGCTGCCGATCGGCGTGTACGTGTGATTCATGACGATGCAGCGTCGTTGCCACACGAACTGAAACGTCGCGGCATCGAGTGCTGCGACTATATTCTTTCGGGCATTCCGTTCAGCATTCTTAGAATTGAGAAGAAACGCGCGCTCTTGCGAAAAACATATGATGCGCTGGCGCCGGGTGGCAGTTTCATCATATATCAAGTGACCAATGAATTGAAGCAGCACGCGACCCACTTCGAGCACGCCGAATCAGAGTACTTCCTGCAAAACATACCTCCGATGTTCATCACTGTTTTTCAGAAGGCGCATCCTCTTGATGACCACAAACATGGGACCCTGCGTGGGGCGGACTTTAGTGTTAGCGCACACCGTTCGACATGACGGAGAAGCCGACCCGAACAGAAAAAGATTCGATGGGCGAGATGACGCTTCCGGCGTCTGCTCTGCATGGCGCATCGACTCACCGCGCGGTGCTAAATTTTCCGGTGAGCAGCTACCGGTTTTCGCGACCGTTCATTCGCGCCCTTGGCTTAATCAAATGGGCTGCCGCGCAGGCAAATCACGACCTCGGTTTGCTTGATGCGGAGCGTTCCGCGCTGATCGTGCAGGCAGCTGAAGAAGTTGTTGAAGGAAAGCTCGACGACCATTTTCCGCTCGACATTTTCCAGACTGGTTCGGGCACCAGCACCAACACGAACGCAAACGAAGTCATCGCCAACCGTTCTGCACAACTGGCGGGCAAACCCATCGGCTCGCGAGAGCATGTGCATCCGAACGATCACGTCAACATGGGACAGTCGAGCAATGATGTGATCCCGTCCGCCATCCACATCAGCGCCGCCGAACAACTAAAGGATTGTCTCATCCCGGCTCTCGAAAAACTGCACACGGCGCTCGAAGCGAAGGCGAAAGAGTTCTGGAACATTATCAAGATTGGTCGGACCCATCTGATGGACGCGACGCCGATCCGGCTCGGACAGGAATTTTCCGGTTACGCGCAACAAGTTGCCTACGCGAAGGAGCGAGCGCAGAAATCAATTGAAGCGTTGCGTGAGATTCCGCTCGGCGGCACCGCCGTAGGCACAGGTTTGAATCGGCACAGGGATTTGCCTGCTAAAATTCTGCGGCGGTTGGAGCAGCGCACGGGCATCGCCTTTTACGAGGCAAAAAACCACTTTGAAGCGCAAGGCGGGAAGGACGCGGTCGTCGAAGCAAGCGGGCACTTAAAAACAATCGCGGTGAGCTTGTTTAAGATAGCGAACGACATCCGCTGGCTCGGGAGCGGTCCCCGATGTGGGATCGGCGAAATCCAACTTCCGGCGACGCAACCTGGCAGCTCAATCATGCCGGGCAAGGTGAACCCGGTAATGTGCGAAGCAGTGATGATGGTGTGCGCGCAGGTGATTGGCAACGACACGACCATTACGTGGGCGGGGGCGAATGGAAATTTCGAGCTCAATGTGATGATGCCAGTGATGGCCCATAATCTTCTCGAGTCGATCCGGCTGCTGGCAAATGTGGTCGATGTTTTCTGCGACAAATGTATTCGCGGCATCGTTGCGAACGAAGAGCGATGCCGCGAATTGATCGAACTATCCATGGCAATGGTGACGAGTCTCGCGCCCAAGATCGGCTACGATCGTGCGGCTGAAATCGCGAAAGAGAGCGCAAGAACCGGCCGCACCGTGCGCGAAATCGCCCGCGAGAGAAAAGTCTTGCCCGAAAGAGAACTAGAGCGCGCGCTTGATCCGGTCAAAATGACCGAGCCGGGCGGCAAGGAAGGTTAGGGTTTATTGTTCCGGCGCGATGGTTGCAAAGCTTGAAGGCCCGCAATTCTCCGGCGGAGCAAACATCGCCATCAAGTGTCCCAGCCACACGTATGACCAGACGGTGTCTTTTTATCGCGACACGCTTGGGCTGCCTTTAATCGAAGAAGAAAAGGATGGCTGCATTTTCCAGTTCGGCCCGACCCGGCTCTGGATCGACAAAGTCTCGAACCTGAGTCATCCGGATATCTGGCTGGAGCTGGAAACAAACGACAGCGAAGCCGCCGCGTCGTTTCTAAAAGTGCATGGTGTGACACGGCGCGATGAAGTTGAGCAGCTGTGCGAGGACTTCAACGGCTTCTTCATTTCTGCGCCGAACGGCGTGATCCATCTCGTCATTGGCCCCGAAGCCTAGCCGAATCTGAACGTCAAAACCGTTACACAGTCGGAGGGGGCACAGTCGCGGAGGGCTAACGTTCCTAACGAATAACTTCAGCGCTGCACGCCACGCCATCGTCCAACCCATGTACTCCAGCCATAAAAGCCAAGCGGTTCCAAATAACCGGCCGTGGTTAGCGAATCTATGTCGGTTCGGCTCGGAGTGATCTTTGCGTTGGTATCAACGCCGTGATAATCGTCAATGACCATCCAACACCCGTCTGCAAATCTATCGCGGTAGCACTCGATGTCGCGCCGCTTGGCAGCATCCGCGTCAAGAATCAGAAGACCAACTTTGTCTGTCCCTAGGGTTTCATTGACTGCGGAGATTGTTGCCGAGTCGAACGAACGCCCCTTGATAACCGTCACGAGTTCCGATACGCGTTGCCGAGCGAGATTCCGCTCCAAGTCGCGGAGAATATTGCATGTACCGAGGCGCTTATGTTTCACCCTGCCACCCGGTTCGATGGCAATAAGCTTCTTCCGCGTTCCCGAATCGCGCACGCCGAACGCCGCAGCAATCGTGGCTCCGCCGACGAAGGCGCCGATCTCGAGAATGTTACCGGAGCTAATTTTTGCAAAGTGGTAAATCAGAATCAGCACGTCCAGATGCAACATGGAATATTTATCGCGGATTTTTAGCAGCTTCGAATGAATTGCCTCGTGACGGTACTGCATCAGCAAATACATCAGGCTCAGGATATCGCCAAGCTGATTGCTGGTTTGTGATTGAACCAGCGATTTCGCGATCGCAGTAGAGCGCGCTGGACAATGTTGGCCCATCACCACAAGATCGCGCTCGATCCCATCGAGTTGCGCCACACCAGGGAAAAATGCCCAGCGCTCAAAGCCGAGACGCCGAAATAGTTTTAAGCTCGGCTCATTATGCCCGAAGATCAGACCTACCAGGGCGGTGATACCCAGCGACGGTGCGTGGGCGACTGCCTGTTCCAACAATCGCTGCCCCACTCCGCGACGCCGGAATTCTTCATCGACGTAAACACTGATCTCGGCCGTGCCGCGATACGCACAGCGCGGCAGGAATTTTTTGAAATCGAGCCAGCCAATCACGCGACCTTCTAACTCTGCAACCCAGAAGGGATATTGCTCCCGCGAATGTTCGCGGAACCACGGCAACCGCGCTTCGACCGTGGTTGGCTCAAGCTCAGCCGTCACCATGCGCGTCGGCACAGTGGCGTTATAAATCTCGACGATGGCCGGCAGGTCAGCCTCAACAGCATCACGGATGATCATTTCGTGTAGCGGCGGTCTGTGACCGCCAAATCCTATTATCCCGAGGGATATTCCAGTGCGAAAATCTCCCCCCATATATGCCAATCTTCAGCTCTTGCCACAAGTCCCGCTCGCACGGGGTTCTCGCGCACTTAGTTTCACTTCTCTGAATACGACTCATTACTGCGAAGCAAATGATCGAAGAATGTCTTCTGCCAATGCGGTGGAGCAATTCTGTTTGCACCTAGCGTCTTCGAGATGGTGTTCTTCAAAGATTTCATCCAAGCGGAGATCGCTATTTTTTCGTCGTCAGTTGCGACGAATAGATGCAAATGATCTGGCATAATTACGTAGACGCCGATCCATGCTCCATGCAAAGGGCCTTCGTTCCCAAAACGTAGAAAAGTTTCGTGGATTGCCGGCGTTGGCAGAAGGTTGCGCCGGTTTTCCATGCAGGCGGTGAGGAAGTAAATCGGCGACCGTACGAACACAACGTCGAGACGACGCAAGCGCTGTTTCCGAATTTCGGCGCTCATAGAGCACCGCTACAGCGAGTCGCATTCACGGCTTACGTTTCTTGATCGGGCTCCGTTTTAGGGCGGGGGAATTCGTCGGCGTAAGCGTCGAATTAGTCGGAGTAGTCGCTACCGGGCTGGGAATAGGGAATGCAAATGTCGGCGACGGTGTAGCAGATGCTGTCGCCGATGCACCTGGTGAAGGGGACGGTGTTACACTCGGCGACGCCAGCGGACTTTGCACCGGAGTCGGAGTAGGCGAAGGCGGGATGATATTTTCCCAGTGATGGAGCGGCACGCTCGCGCCGCCGATTTCCTTGACGAGCGTTTCGCAGCGCGCCTGAAGCTTTTCCAAATCCGGAGGACCAAATGGTTTGTCAGCGGTTTCGGGGAAGATCAAGTAAGTTACCTTGAGCTCGCTTACCGGACGATTATAAGGCGTCGAAAGCGTGTTGATCTCTTTTGCAATGCGCAACGATGCCTCTCCGACTTTGTCGTTGGGCCCGACATCACCAACGAGAGCTGGATAAATCGAGTCGCCGAAAATGACGAGGGCGTAGTCACCGGGTCTAACCGGATCGGCGCCATGCGTAAATGCCCCCGGCACCACAATAAAGGGATCGGTCGCGCCGATAAGAAAGCTGTACTTTTTTAACGTGCCGATTTCCGCCCGTAACTGCGCGATCACGTTGCGCAGATCACGTTTGCGACCGGGACTCGTCGTCGAAAGCGCAAACTCAGTTTCCGCGCGCTTCAATCCCTCTTCAGTGGCCGCGAGATATGGGTTGGACTCGGGCGTCTTCTTTGGCCAGCGGTAACTGGTGGAGGGCTTGAAATTTGCTGGTGTGCCCGTGTTAACTGGCATCCGATCTGCATCGGAGCCGTCAGCGTCTACATCCATATCTGCCTGGAGCAGGAGCGCTTTTCGGTGCGTTTGGGGATGTTGAAGCTGCAAGACGGTTTGGCAATCGAAAAAGTTATGCCGCGAGGGAAGTAAATCGAGGCGACCGAGGTTTTCGCGTAGCATTCTGACTTTCGTATCGTAAAGCTGAGCGTAGAGCGGAGAAACCGGATCGGGTGGCAACATCGTCGCCAACCCGGGCAAAAGGGTCGCTAATTGCGGGCTGACCTTGGCCAGCTCTTCAATGGTCTTGTTTGGCGAAGGCACCCGTGCCTGCAATTTAAGGTCGAGTACATAGCTGTCTGGCTCGGCCCGCTCGGTCGTTGCATCGACGCCGGGTATCGTTTCGACCGTTGAATGAAGTGTGATGCCATTGAACAATTTCCCGGTATCCAGTTTTCCAGTGATGAGGGGCGGCCGTGTCGGGCTGGGCGTCGGTGTGGCGATCACCTCTATTGGTACAACGTGCTGCAGACGTTCGAGTGAGATCCAGCGATAAACAATCGCGGCGAAGAGCGCGCCGAATATCACCAGCACCAGCCGCCGCCACGTCCGCAGACGAATTCTTCCCACGCGAATTACTTTTTTACCCAGGCGATAATTGCCGCGATGACCCCGATCACACTTAGTATCGACATCGTCCCCGCAGGCATGACTCTTCCGGTTCGTATGAACTTGGGAACGAACTGCGCAGCGAGCAAAAGTGAGATGATGAATGCAGTTGCCAACCCGATTGCGCGATGTTCGGGAAGAAGGAACGCGGCTACAAGTAGCAGTAATCCAGTGATTGACCCGGCAATGATGGACGCTACGCTGCCTGCCTTGACGTAACCGACAACGCCGCCGGCGACCGTCAGAACGCCAAAAACAATAAAATAAATTTTCGCTGCTTCCATTTAACTACGACTGGCGCATTGGTAAGCCAACAGCTTTGCGCTGTCCAGTGGCGGTTGTAACCGGCTACCGCGAGTGCTGGCTTGCGTCATTATAAAATTCAATCTGCCGCCCTCCGAGGCGGCGTATCACGCGCCAGCCATGACTTGTTGCAAACTCTCTCACTTCCGCATCGGACATTTCTCGTAGGATTCGCAGCTCAGCAGGCTGCGTCACCAGGTACTCAGGCTTGATCTCCAGCACCTTGGAGATCTTCGCGGCGAGAGCTGGCAGCTGCTCATGCATGGCTTTTCCGGTCTAACGACGAACCGCGCCGAGCGTGTTTGAGGAAATTTTCTTCACGGGTAATAGTGGCGGCCGTTTCGGTTTTCGATTTAGAACCTGTCCCAGCGCGCGATGTGCCTTGCGACTCGGGGAAGGACCGCGCGCGCTCGGTTTTTCCATATCGGAACAGAAATTGAACTAGGAGATCGGAAATTGCGAGTAGGCTTTCCATGCGCAACTGGCGCGGCCACTCTGATCGGCTAAGTTTTGCAAATGGTTTCGGAAACGATCGAGTTACGCGGGCATATTATTGATTCTCTCATTTTGCCTAAGGTTCTGGATCAAATTCTAACCCATGGAGCGAATTTCAAGATCGGCGAGATCAAGATTGGGGAAAGACGTGCGGACCAGAGCTTCGCGCGGATTGAAGTGTCCGCGGAAACAAGCGAAGCGCTTGACGAACTGGTGCTGCGTCTTCGCCAGCACGGAGCCGAAGTGATTGAGCGGGCAAACGTGCAATTCGCCAGCGCGCCTGCGGACGGAGTTTTCCCCCGCGATTTCTACGTAACAACTAATCAGCAGACGTTTGTCCGTTTCGGCAGTAAGGAAATCGAGGTGCGGCCCGCAATGATCAACAGCGCAATTGCGCTTGATCGAAAAAAAGGTTCCGCCCGGGCGGTTAAGTTTTTCGACGTCACCAAGGGAGACGAAATTGTGGTCGGTCATCAAGGGGTCCGCGTCGTGCCGGTGCAGCGTTCAACCACGCATACCGATATCTTTCAATTCATTAATACGATTGTTGATGCCGACGAACCAAAATCGGCCATCATTCGCGAGCTGGGTGAGGAGTTGCGGCGCGCACACACAGCGAAGGGTAAGATCGCGGTTGTCGCCGGTCCCGCAATTGTACGAACCGGCGCAGGCCACCATTTGGTGCGCCTCATTGAAGCGGGTTATGTCAATCGCCTTTTCGCCGGAAACTCATTTGCCGCGTACGATGTGGAACGCGTTCTGTACGGAACTTCGTTGGGAATGAATCCCGATCGTGCCGTTGCGCGAGGTGGACATGAAAACCATCTGCGTGCCATCAATACCATTCGCGAGGCTGGCGGAATTTCCGCTGCCGTGCGGCAAAAAATCCTGACACGCGGCGTTATTCATGCCTGCGTCCGCCACGACGTTGATATCGTGCTGACTGGCGCGATTCGCGACGAGGGACCGATTCCCGGCGTAACGACGGACGTAATTGAAGCTCAAAAAGTCATGCGACAAAAGCTCGCGGATGTGACTCATGTGATGCTGCTGGCGACAGTCCAGCATTCGCTTGCCGTGGCCAGCATGCTCGCGCCTACGGCAAAAACAGTATGCGTCGATATTGATCCCGCTGCCGTGGAGCGAGCGGTCGAACACCAGCCTTTGCAATCAATCGGTCTGGTCACGGACGTGGAGCCGTTTCTGCGAGAGCTCGCCGATTATCTTAGTGAGTCCCGCGTTGGCGAGTAAATTGTCAGTTCTATGCGCGAGCTGCTACTCTGTCCGCCCGATTACTACGGCATCGAGTACGAGATCAACCCCTGGATGAACCGCGCCCGTGGCGCCGAGGCAGCCCTGGCGCAAAAGCAGTGGAAACAATTGCATGCGCGACTCTCGAACCTGAATTGCGAGGTTCATTTGATTTCGCCCCAGCCCGGACTTCCCGATATGGTTTTCACAGCCAACGCTGGACTAACGGTCGGCCACAAATTCATTCCCAGCAATTTTCGCCACAAGGAGCGCGCTGGCGAGCAGCCGTTCTTCGCGAACTGGATGGAACAACGCGGTTATGAAGTGAATTGGTTGCCGGAAAATCTTTATTTCGAGGGCGAAGGCGACGCGCTTTTTGGCGGGGACGCACTATTTTGCGGTTACAAATTTCGTTCCGACATTCAGTCTCATCGCGCCATAGCGGACATGCTTAGCTGTCTCGTAATCTCAGTGGAATTGGTCGATCCGCGCTTTTATCATCTCGATACCTGCTTTTGCTCGTTGCCGGACGGCTCTGCGTTTTGGTTTCCGTCAGCGTTCGATGACTACGGCCAACGCGCAATTCGCGAACATGTCACTGGTTTGATCGACGTTTTGCCAGAGGAAGCAATGCACTTTTCATGCAACGCGGTCGTCATTGACCGGGACATTGTCCTGCCGGAAGGCGCACCGCAGCTTGTTGCGGCGCTGCAAGACCGCGGCTATCGCTGCCACGAATTGCCGATGAGCGAATTCATCAAAGCCGGCGGCGCATGCAAATGTCTCACCATGTTTATGCCGCAACGTGAAAGTTTTAAGTGTTAAGTTTAAGTGGAAGCCGCGACTGCAACGCTGACCTAAAACTTAACACTTAAAACCTAAAGCTTGCTTTCGCGCTTCGCTTGCAATGCGCGTTCGATCTTACTAAGCGGCAAACAATTCATGACGTCATCCTTGGTCAGCCAGCCTTTGCGCGCGATCCCGATTCCGAACCACAAATCTTGCAGGCGCTCGGTGCGATGCGCGTCCGGGTTAATCACACATTTAACACCTCTTTGTTTGGCCAATGGCCACCACCGCCAGTCGAGATCGAGGCGTTTCGGCGCAGCGTTGAGCTCGATCCACGTCCCGGTGCGCGCCGCTTCATCGAGGATTTTCGGAATATCGATTTGATAGGGATCTCGTTTCAGCAGCAATCGGCCAGTCGGATGCGCCAGCATCGTAACGAACGGATTCTCCATCGCCCGGATCACGCGGTGGGTCATATCGGCTTCACTCAAATTGAAAACGGAGTGAACAGACGCAACCACGTAATCAAGCTCTGACAGGATTTCGTTTGGAAAATCAAGCGAACCATCGCGCAAAATGTCGCATTCCACGCCCGCAAAGAGGCGAAAGTCGCGCAGCTTCTTATTTAACTTCCGAATGCTGGCGATTTGGAAGCGCAGCTTTGCTTCGTCGATTCCGTGTGCCTGAGTCGAGCTGCGGCTATGGTCTGCGATCCCGAGGTACTCGAGGCCCAACTCTTGTGCCGCTTTCGCCATCTCTTCGATGGAGTTGTGCCCGTCGCTTGCAGTGGTGTGACAATGAAATGTGCCGCGCAGGTTTTCCTTCTGAATGAGTTTTGGCACCGAATGGTTCTCGGCGGCTTCAAATTCACCCCAATTCTCCCGTAACTCCGGCGGAATAAAGTCGAGATCGACTGCGCGATAAACACCGGCTTCATCGTCCACCTTTGGAATTTTTATTACCGGCCTTTCCTTTTTCGCTTTCGGATTCGCCGGAAGGGGAGCGAGCCGATATTCGTTAAGCGTCCAACCACGGTGGAGCGCTCGGCTGCGTAACTCGATGTTGTGTTCCTTGTTTCCAGTGAAATAAGCGAGAGCGAAAGGATATTCCGTCGTGCTCACCACGCGCAGGTCGCACTGCACTCCCGATCGCAGTCGCACGCTCGATTTGGTGGGGCCTTGCGCGATAATCGATTCCACCAGCGGATGGGAAACGAAGAATTTCGTAATGCTCTCGGGTTTCCTTGTCGCCACCAAAAGATCCAAATCGTGCACGATTTCTCTTCTCCGCCGATAACTTCCAGCCAGATCGACTTGCAAAGCGTTGCTATGTGCCGCCAGATCAGACCGCAATGTTTCCGCTTCCGCTGCGATCTGCCCAAATTGAAATGAACCGGCGTGCGCTGCGCGTTTTGCAATGATGTCACAAAGCCTTTGCTGGGTTGTTTCACCAAAACCCGGCAATTCAGCGACGCGTCCACTTTCGCATGCCTTCTGCAGCTGCTCGATGGAACTGATTTGAAGTTTATCGTAGAGAGCCTTGATCTTTTTGGCGCCAAGCCCGGGCAGGGAGAACAATTCGAGAATTCCGGACGGGAATTCCGCGCTCAATTCCTTCAGATATTTCAGCGACCCAGTTGCCGCGAGTTCCTTGATCTTAAGAGCGATACTCTTCCCAATTCCCGGAATTTTCGACAATGCCTCTTCATCCTCAAAATTGGCGACATTCCCGCCAAATATTTCGATCGCACGCGCAGCATTTGTGTAAGCCCGGATTTTGAAAGGGTTTTCGTTCTTCAATTCGAGCAGCGTCGCGATTTGCTCCAGTGCGCCGGCGATCTCCTCTTTGGTCATCGGCAAAACCGTTAACCCAGATTGTCACGTCGTCGATAGCTAAGCGGTGCACCAGCTCCACCAGCGCGCGGCATGAGCAGCGCACGCGCTCGCTGCAAGATGAAGAGGTCTAAATCAAGAGACAGCCGGTCTCAGGGCGCGACCAGGCTCCATCCGGCCGGAACAGTCGGACCATAAGCGCCACCGACAAAGACGGCTTTGTTCATGTACCAAATCGCCGTTTGGCCCGTGCTCGCGTTGTAAAGCAGATAATCCGGCTTGCCGTTCCCGTTGAAATCGGCCACGCCGATCAAT
>JBKOYG010000089.1:0-25165 GCA_046725285.1 Verrucomicrobiota bacterium | reverse complement strand
TTGAATATCTTCCAGTCGATGCTCGAACCGATACCCGCGCAGATCGATCTTATTCTCTGCCATCGCATAAAACATGAACGCGTCATCCGGATCCGGGGAGTGACCCAGCGTAAAGATTTCGGGGTTCTCCTTTTTCATCTGATCCATTCGGGTTCCGTCAACAAGCGGCAGTGAAAGCGATGCGAGGACGCAGCGCACCAGCGCCGTAGGCGCGAAATGTTTATAGCTTGGAATTGATCCGATGCCTAGTGTCCTGCCCCGTAAATAGCCTGACATTTGTTAAGTTATTTGCGGGGCAGGACACTAGCCCCGTAGGGGCGGCATCTGTCCGACCACTGCAACATGCCTCCCATCGGCGCTTCAAGTTTTCGTATTTGAATGGCGCGCCATAAACGCGACCACCCGTTGTGCTTGTTACTGCGCGTCGCGACCAGGTTCCGGGGACCTGGAGAGTGGATCTAAAGACAACGAAGGAAAATAGAAAACAATCAAAACTGTTGACACGCTTCCGCAACTCTCTTTTCTCTTGACAGGTTTTTGAGAACTTCGCCCTCCAGTTTCCGGAGAAGGTGTTACGGTGCTTCAGCTAAAGTCACCGCTCACTCAAATCCCAAATTACGTCCTTGAAAAAAAAGTCTACTTCTCAATCTGTCCGCCGTAGCCTCGGCGAAGGCGGATCCGCACCTGCCCACCGTAGCCTCAGCGAAGGCGGGTTCTTTAACCTACGCGTCTTAATTGCTTCCCTCTTTTGCCTGGTCGGCATCTTTATGGTGCTGATCGCGGGAGGGATTTACTCGGACTCCGCTAAAGCCCAGGGGACCACGCCGGCACAACCCAGTTCCAGCCGGCCAACCGTGGTGCGGATGGTGGGGCCGGTCCATCTAGACCAGGACTTGCGCAGCCTTCCTTACATTCCCCAGAAAGGAGAAACTGAGGAGCGACGACTCACGCGGCATCCGCATCCAGAGCTGGGAGGGCCGCCACCATCTCAGACATCCGGCTTTGCGCAGTTCCAATCATTAATCGAGGGAATTTTGCAGCCCGTCCCCATGATGCCACCGCCGTCGCTGACGTTTGATGGGATGAACTCAACGCAGACCAGTTGCAGTTGTTTGCCGCCCGACACCGTTGGGGATGTGGGCCCGAATCATTACGTCGAAGCGCTCAACTCGGCGTTCAGAGTTTATAACAAAACCGGTACTCCGCTCACCAACCCCATCACCTTCAATTCGTTCTTTTCCGGGCTCGTGGGCACGCCTTGCCAGAACCAAAACGAGGGGGATCCGTTTGTTTTCTATGATCACGTAGCCGACCGCTGGGTGATTAGCGATTTCGCGTTTCCATCGTTCCCGGGGAATTCATTCTGGCAATGCATTGCTGTGTCCCAGACTCCAGTCCCCACGGGCGCCTACTTTCTCTACGCCTTGCAGGTGGATTCGGCCAACCCAAACCAATTGGGCGATTATCCAAAGTTTGCGATGTGGGATAGCGGCGGGAGCCCTGCCCAAAACGCCTATTTCTTCACGGTCAACCTGTTTACTAATAACACGACCTTTAACGGCGTGCGCGCTTTCGCCCTGGATCGCGCTAGCATGCTCACCGGCGGTCCTGCCCATGCCATTGCCATTACCATTCCTACCGCAGGTCTGGGCAATTCCTACAGCCTGGTTCCCGCGTCCTTTCGCACTGGCAATCCGCCACCTAACGGCAGGGATGAATTTCTCCTCGCCATCGACAGCCCGGCTAGCGGCGGCGTGACCTTAACCAAGGTCAAAGGCTGGAAGTTTCATGTCGATTTCGGCACACCAGCAAACTCGACTTTGGGTGTTGGCGTCAACCATAGCCCGAACGCCCAGATCACAGTCAGCGGGTTCGTTGACGCATTCACGAATGCGACGACCAATCTTGTCCCACAGCCGGGAACGTCACAGCGCCTGGATACCCTGGGCGATAAAATCATGACGCCGGTTGTTTACCAAAACCTCAGTGGCACCGAATCGTTGTGGGCTGATCACACCGTTTGTACCGACGTGAACTGCACCGGGCCGACGGCTATTCGCTGGTATCAATTCAATGTTACCGGCGGCAACTTTCCTGCTAACGCGGCTCAACAGCAAAGCTGGACCAATGGCAATGACGGTCTATGGCGCTGGATGCCCAGCATCGCCGCTGATCAAAACGGAAACGTCGCCATCGGCTATTCGTCATCGAGCCCGGCCCAGTTCCCATCTATTCGTTATGCCGGGCGTCTCATCGCCGACCCGCCAAATAACCTTGGCCAAGGGGAAGGCATAATGACCAGTGGGGGAGGGTCCCAAACCCATTTCACCGGTCGCTGGGGCGATTACAGCATGACGACCGTCGATCCTGCCGATAACAAGACTTTCTGGCATGTGAACGAATATTACCCGGCAACCAGCTCCTCCTCATGGTTCACGCGGATCGGTAAGTTCAATTTTGTCGCATGGGTATTGCCGGCCGTGGGCGATTTTAACGGAAACGGCAAGCCGGACTATGTGCTGTATAAATGGAGCACGCGCCAGACGGCGGTGTGGTTCATGAACAACAACATTTTCGTCGGTGGCGCTTATGGCCCGACGCTTTCCCCTGGGTTCACGTTGGTGGGTGTGGCGGATTTCAATGGCGATGGGAAACGGGATTATTTGCTCTTCAATGCCAGCACGCGTCAGTCAGCCATCTGGTATTTGTCTGGAGTGACCTTTCTCGGAGGCGCCTTTGGTCCAACTCTCCCCAGCAACTGGACATTGGTAGCGACAGGCGATTTTAACGGAAATGGCAAGCCGGACTATGTGCTGTACAACGCGAGCACGGGCCAAACGGCGGTGTGGTTCATGAACAACGCCACCTTTGTCAGCGGCGCTTTTGGCCCGACTCTTCCGGCTGGCTGGAGCTTAGCGGGCGTGGCAGATTTCAATGGCGATGGGAAACAGGATTATTTACTCTTCAATGCCGGCACGCGCCAGTCAGCCATCTGGTATCTGTCTGGAGTGACGTTTCTCAGAGGCGCCTTTGGCCCAACTCTCCCCAGCGGCTGGACACTGGTGGCGACAGCCGATTTCAACGGAAACGGCAAGCCGGACTACGTGCTATACAACACGAGCACGCGTCAAACGGCGATTTGGTACATGAACAACAACGTGTTTGTCGGTGGCGCTTACGGTCCGACTCTTCCGGGAAGCTGAGCCTGGTCGCGCCTCAAGCAGCACTAAGCCCTTCGACGGCTTAAGCCGAAGACGCCTGTAGATTTTCCATAGGTGGGGTCCGGCCTCCGTGATAACGGGCCAGGGCGCGAAGCGCCGGAAAGGCAGTATCAATAAATCTGCATTTCGCCGAGAAAAGTATTGACGGCGGATCGCGCGCGCCAGTAAACCTCCGGTCACCTAACCAAAGGACTTCTCATGAAAACAACATCTCTCCCTCCAGGCTCGAAAAGAATCATCAGTCGTATTACTTCATTGTCCCGTGTTCGGTTGATCATTTTGGGAATGACATTGCTCTTGGCCGCATTGGCCGTACTTGCTGCATTGGCAACTCCGAGAGCTTTCGCGAGCCAGGATTCAGCGCAAAACACTAGCTGGCCGGGAAGTCCGGAGGAAAAATTTCAGCGAACGAGAATAGCTCCTGAGGGAATACCCGGCCCGCTGAACCTGGAAGAGATTAATCAGGCAAGCGCAGTTCCCGAATCACCCACCGCTAACGCCCTCATCAACAACAATAATGGATCGACCGGGGCCGCCTTCTTTACCCAGAGCGAGACCAGTCTTGTCGCTTTCGGCAACACTATTGTTGCTGGGTTCAACGACTCAGGCTCGTTCGCGGGTAATACGAATCACTTCACCGGGTGGTCGCGCTCGACCGATGGCGGCGCTGCCTGGACTGATGGCGGCGCGTTGCCGGCCAGTGCAGCCGGCGACGCAGGCGACCCGGTGCTGGCGCGCGACAATACCTCTGGCCGCATCTACTTCGCGACCTTGGGATTTACCAACTCCAATGTGATCCAGGTGTTCCGTTCCACCGACAACGGCGCGACATGGTTGGCTCCCGTTAACGGAACGCCCGGCGGAAGCACCGAGGATAAGGAGTGGATCACGGTCGACAACTTCCCCGGAGTAGGTCAGGGCAACGTTTACCTCATCGCGCGCAATTTCGGCGCTGGTAATGGCATCTATTTCACCCGGTCAACCGACGGCGGCGCGACCTTCGGGCCCAACGGCGGGACGTTTATCGTCTCGGGCATGCAGGGCGCCTTTGTCACTGTCAGCCCGGACCATTCCGTTCACGCCTATTGGTATGATGGAACAAGCATTAAGGTGCGCAAGTCAACCGACCAAGGCGTGACCTTTGGAGGACCGGTCACTGTCGCATCGGGGCTGATAGGCGGTATCAACGGCGATCTTGGCCTGACCGGCGTGCGCCAGGGGACCGCCACGCCTGCGCTCTTCCGAACCAACGAGTTCCCGCACGCCACAGTCAACCCCGTGAGCGGCAACATCTACGTGACCTACGATAACGACGGTCCCGGCTCGGATAAGGCGGACGTCTTCTTCGTGCAATCTACCGATGGCGGCGCCACCTGGAGCGCTCCGCTCAGAGTGAATGACGATGCGACCACGACTGACCAGTGGATGCCGACTATCGTTGTTTCTCCAGCGGGTGACAGACTTGGCGTCTTTTACTACAGCCGGCAGCAGGACACGGCGAACAACAATCTCTTTCGGCGTTATGGCCGCATCGCCTCCGTCTCCGGCGGGACGATAACATTTACCCCAAGCTTCGCCGTGAGCGATACGGCATCGCTGCCGGAGTTCGGCCGCGACGCCGTGGTCAATTCGACTTACATGGGCGACTACGACCAGGTCTACGCTACCCCAGACGCCTTCCACATCGTCTGGTCGGATAACCGCAGCGATCTGCCCGGTGGCGCGCCGCGCAAAGACCCGAACGTTTACTATAATAAGATTGGCTTGGCGTCAGGGCCATGTGATTTTCGGGTGCTTATCGTCTATGCCGATACGGGTTTGCCAACACAGCTGCAATCAGAGATCCTAGCCGAACCCAATGTGGTTGCCGTTGATCTCTTCGATGCGACAGCAGGCACGCCTACTCTTGGTCAGCTTCAGCAGTACGACATCGTTGTGCCGTATAGCAATTTACAATTCCAGGATGGGGTTACGCTTGGCAACAACCTCGCCGACTACGTGGACGCAGGGAAGGTCGTAGTCCAGTACGGCTTTAGCCACTACGGGCCCGGTCAGCCGTATGGAATCAATGGCAGATGGCTCAGCGACAACTACAACCCGTACAACTACTCGACGAATCTGGTACTCAGTGTCCCCTTCACGCTGGGCGCGTTTAATGCGGGGCACCCGCTCATGACCGGCGTTACCACCCTCAACAGCGACTTCCAGAACGTCGTGACGCTGGCGGCCGGAGCGACACAGGTCGCAGCGGTGAGTAACGGCAACTCGTTGGTCGCGTACCGCCCGGTCAGTGGCGGGCATACGACAGTGGGCGTCACAGCGTATGTGGGGGCGGACGCGACACAAAGCGGGCATTGGGGACGAGTGATAGTTAACGCAGGCAAGTGGCTTAATGGTTGCGGCTGGGCAGTGGCGGCGGTGGGCGATTTTAACGGCAATTCCAAGCCGGACTATGTGCTGTATAAAGGGAGCACGCGCCAGACAGCGGTGTGGTTCATGAACAACAATATTTTCGTCAGTGGCGCTTATGGCCCAACGCTTCCCGCTGGCTTCACGTTAGCGGGTGTGGCGGATTTCAATGGCGATGGAAAACGGGATTACTTACTCTTCAATGCCGGCACGCGCCAGTCAGCCATCTGGTATTTGTCTGGAGTGACGTTTATTAGCGGCGCCTTTGGCCCAACTCTCCCCAGCGGCTGGACATTGATGGCGACGGGCGATTTTAACGGCAATTCCAAGCCGGACTATGTGCTATACAACGCGAGCACGCGCCAGACGGCGGTGTGGTTCATGAACAACGCTGTCTTTGTCAGTGGCGCTTTTGGGCCGACGCTTTCCACTGGCTGGAGCTTAGTGGGTGTGGCGGATTTCAATGGCGATGGGAAGCAGGACTATTTGCTCTTCAATGCCAGCACGCGTCAGTCAGCCATCTGGTATTTGTCTGGAGTAACGTTTCTCGGAGGCGCCTTTGGCCCAACTCTCCCCAACGGATGGACATTGGTGGCGACAGGCGATTTTAACGGCAATTCCAAGCCGGACTATGTGCTATACAACACGAACACGCGCCAAACGGCGATTTGGTATATGAACAACAACGTGTTTGTCAGTGGTGCTTATGGCCCGACTCTTCCGGGAAGCTGAGCCTGGTCGCGTCTCAAGCAGCTCTAAGTCCTTCGACGGCTTAAGCCGAAGACGCCTGTAAATTTCCATGGGTGGGGCGCGGCCCCCCGTGATAGCTGGCCATAGTCACCGCCCATCCGTAGTCACCGAGTCAGTTGTGGCAAACGCGAGCTACGCGGATGTGACGGGAACCAATTCCAATTTTTTTATAGCCAGGGCGCGAGCATAAATGGAGGGGCGAGCTCCGCGAGCCCCAGCCCTGAGTGGGATCAGCGGACGCCTGCTCGCGAACGCTTTCGGAGTTCGTCAGGCCTAGCAGAGCTCAGCCTTCCACATTCATCGGTCGTGCCACTCCAGCACATTGAGTTCGCCTTGGTAAGGCCAATCTTCTGCGCGGCGCACATAGCCGTGGCGGACTGGGTTGTTCGCCACGTAATGCCATTTCTCTGCGTAGGATTCAGAACAGCGCAGCTGGCGATCCCAAAACTCACGTTGCCAGATCGGAACCTGACCACGATGCGGCCATGCTGGCGTCACTTGATTTCTCCAGCACTCGATCCACCCCTTCAGCGGGTGCGCCGGAAACGTGTTCGGCGCACAGAATAAGTGAATGTGATCAGGCATAATGACATAGTGACCAACGCGCCAGAATTCGCTGCTTGCCACGATTCGACGATTAGCCGCGCTGCTTCATCGTTGGCTAGGAGCAGTTTTCGTTGTCGCGTGCAAACCGTGAGAAAGATAATTATCGAGCGAAATCCGACTGTGAGCGTTGGAAAATGCGCCGGCCGTTTTCTACGGGGCTTTTGGACGGGCGAGCGCAGCGAGTCTTGGCTTTTCTGCTGTATCATCAAACGTTCGTTAAGGCGTCGCAGAGCTCCCCCCATGGTCGCGTTGCATCATTCTCTTTTAACATTCTTCCCGTCTTCAAAGCGAACAGATTGGAGGGCAAGCGCCGCGAACGCCAGGGCACGGGCGGAAATCAAGGAGCGTTCGTTCGCTGGGCGTCGCGGAGCTCCGCCCTCCAAAATTTTCCCGTCGCCGCGCGCCGGAGCGGTTTGTCGTTTGCGTTGATGAGACTGTTCCCGTAGCCTCAGGCGCATGGCACGGACTGGTCTGGGCAAAGGTCTTGGCGCGTTAATTGGCACTCCCTCGATTGCGACGCGGGCCGACGCCGACGAGTCGGGCGAGAGAGTACACCAGATCAATTTGGCAAGTATTGCGCCCAGCGGGTTGCAGCCGCGAAAAGATTTTGGGCGCGAAGCATTGCAAGAACTAATCGATTCGATTCGGCAACACGGCATTATTCAACCGCTCATTGTCCGCCTCGCCACGGCGAGTCCGTCCGGTGGCGGACAGGCAGGCGCGCGATTTGAATTGATCGCCGGCGAACGTCGCTGGCGCGCGGCGCAGGAGATTGGTCTCGCTGAGGTGCCTGCCATCATTCGAAGCGCAAACGACCTGGAAGTCCTCGAGTTATCGTTGATCGAAAACCTGCAACGAGCGGATCTAAATCCAATCGAAGAGGCGGAAGGCTACGCAAGATTAGCGAATGAATTTGGGATGCGGCAGGAAGATATCGCGCTCAAAGTAGGACGGAGCCGGGCGGCGGTGGCCAACGCGCTGCGGCTTTTGGATCTGCATCCGCAGGTGCAAGTCTGGCTGGCTCAAGATTTGATCTCGGTCGGTCACGCAAAAGTTCTTTTGGCGTTAAAAGCGCCTGAGGAACAGCTCCTGGCTGCGGAAACCGTTTTGCGTCGCAATGCCACCGTGCGTGGTACTGAGCGGCTGGTTGCCCGCCTGCTTGGGATCGGTCGTCAACGGAAGTCTCGACGCGCGGGAACTGAGGTGAGAGTGACGCCGACAGCTGTGGAAGATTTACAAAACCGCTTGCAGGAACATCTCGCGACGCATGTGACCATCCACCATGGCGACAAACGCGGCCGGATTGAAATCGAGTACTACGGGAATGACGATCTCCAGCGAATTGTGAGTGCTTTGGGGCTGCCGCAGCCGGAGTAGTGGAGTGTTGGAGTAATGGAGTATTGCTTGAATGAATTCATCACTCCATTACTCCATTACTCCATTACTCCTGATTGTCTGCGCTTCGATCATTTGTCCGGATACATCTCGCGCAGCACAACCAAGAATCTGGGAGGAAATCTCGGGTGAGAAGGCTTTCACGCATGTTCAGCGACTGGTCGATTTCGGGCCGCGTCCGTCTGGATCTGAGGCTATCGAAAAATCCAGGCATTACATAGAGGACCAGCTCCGCCGCTTCGGCTGGCAGGTAACACGACAGGCATTCACCGACGACACACCGCGGGGAAAGGTCCAGTTCGTAAATTTGATTGCCCAATTTCCAGCGCAAGGGAACGCGGCGCCCCTGTTTTTATTATCCTCGCATTACGACACGAAAATGTTCGATGCCATCCAGTTTGTTGGAGCGAACGATGGCGGATCGAGTACCGGTCTGCTCCTGGAGTTGGCGCGAGTAATCGGGCAGCATCCAAACTTGGCTGCGAAAATTGAACTGGTGTTTTTTGATGGCGAAGAAGCCTACGACCATTTTTCGGAGACGGACGGCTTGTACGGAAGCCGTTATTTTGCAAGACAATTGTCCGCAACAGGACGGATTCGCAGTGGCGAACAAGACAATCGCGCGAAACAATTCCGAGGAGGGATCTTGTTCGACATGGTCGGCGATCGTTCGCTCGGAGTCACGTTGCCCGCAGATTCGCCTCCCGAAATGGCGCGAGATATTTTTTCGGCAGCGGAAGCACTCAAGTTGCGAAATTATTTTACGTACCTTGACCGGGAGATGATCGACGACCACTCACCGCTGAACGCTGTTGGTATTCCGACAATTGACGTGATTGATTTTGATTATCCCTGGTGGCACACGGCCGGGGATACGCTCGATAAGATCAGCGCTCAGAGTCTCCAGATCGTTGGGTCAGTCGCCTTGTATTACTTGTCCGAATTCGCGCTGAAATGAAACTAACTCGGGATGTTGAAACATGCCGCTCCTACGGAGCTTTGCGGTGTGCTTGGCGATGACGCTATAAACATTGCGCTCCTAACGGAGCTTTTCACGGGCGAGCTCAAACAAGCGCCGTAGGCGCGACATATCTATAGTACCCAGGTTTGCAATTGGATTGAGCTCCATAGGAGCGTCATGTGAGATTGCGCGAATAGCCAATACCTACACGCAAATTTATCTACACGTTGTCTTCGCGGTCTCGGGTCGCGCATGTGTAATTTCCTCTTCACGGCGCGAGGAGTTGCAAAAATACATCACGGGAATCGTCACGCGAAAAAACCAGAAATTGATCGCAATCTATTGCATGCCTGATCACACACACTTGTTGCTTGGGCTGAAACCTAACATTGCTCCGTCAGATTTGATCGGCGATATCAAAACCGGATCGAGCAATCACATCAACGAACAGAAGTGGATCGGATGCAGGTTTTCGTGGCAGGAAGGCTTCGGCGCGTTTTCTGTTTCTCATTCACATCTGGATCGTGTGGCCAAGTACATTCGCAACCAAGAAACACATCATCGCCGAAAATCGTTTCAACAGGAATACGTCGAATTCCTGGAACGGCATCGTGTTCCGTTTGATCACCGCTACGTTTTCAAGCCAGTAGAATGAACTGCGCATGTTGAAACATGTCGCTCCTACGGAGCTTCGCCCATCTTTGGGAGCAATTAGACTATAAACATTGCGCTCCTAACGGAGCTTTTCACGCACCATTCGGTCTCCCGCCCGTTGGCTCGCCTAATTTCTGCATTGCCTCGCGTCGATTTTCCCGGCAGTTTTAGTATGAGCTGCTGCCTCAATGGAGCGCCCCGAAGCCTATGTCCCATGCAACGCGCAAAAACATCGGTGTAATCGGGCTTGGGATTATCGGTCGCGGCGTGGCTGGCAATCTGCGCCGGAAAGGGTTTCCAGTTTACGTTTGGAATCGGTCGCCGCGTTCCGTTCCGAATTTTGTCGGGTCGCCCGGGGAAGTAGCTGAGCTTTGCAATTACATCCAGATATTTGTATCTGATGATGAAGCTCTGCTGCAGACCGCGGAAGAGCTGACAAAACTTACGCCGCGTCACTTCGTCCTTGCGCATTCGACAGTCGCTCCGGATTCAATGCGCGCTGCGGCTGAAATTGTCGAACGTCGCAAGGCGCGGTTTGTCGAGGCCCCATTTACCGGGAGCAAGGCTGCAGCCGAGAAGGGCGAGCTGGTTTATTACGTTAGTGGAAACGATGCGGCACTGCGCGAAGCGCGTCCGATTCTGGAAGCCAGCAGTAAAGAGATCATCGAGATCGGATCGACAATTGGCCAGGCCAGCGCCATCAAGATCGCAACTAACATGATCACGGCTGCGAGCGTCCAGGCAACCGCAGAAGCTTTGGCACTTGTTCAAGCTTTGGGTTTGCCGTTGGAAAAGTTCATCGAGGCAATGCGCAGTAACGCCAGTCATTCTGCAACGCTCGCGATGAAATTGCCTAAAATGCTCAACCGGGATTTTGAGCCACACTTTTCCGTTAAACACATGTTGAAAGACATGCAGATCGCTACTCAGATCGGTTTGTCGAACTATCTCGATCTGGGTGTGACCGCCGCGGCCCGGGATCAACTGCTTGAGCAAATGCACTGGGGTCATGGTGACGACGATTATTCCGTAGTAGCGCGAAAATATTTGCACGAGCCCGCGCCGGTTGTTGGTGAAGAGTTGCAACTGGGCGACGAGGACGAGCAAACCGACGCGGGCGAGCTGGTCGCAGGCTCGGCCGAACTAAAAACCCAAACCCAGCAAAATACTGGTGCGGAACTTGCGTCGGGGTCATTGGTTGCCTCCGGCGCCGCAAGCAGCGCAGCCCCTAACGAAACTACACCGTTGCGTCGCAGTTTTCTCAAGCAGCTACTGAGCAGGATTTCGTCCAAAGAAGAATGACGACGTCGCGGTCCCAAACCGGGCAGGCGATTTTCTTCGACCTTTCCGGGCGCGCAAAATTTCGTATCACAGGGATGGACCGGCTCCGGTTTCTCAATGGGCAAATCACGAATGATCTGCGCAAGGCCAGCGAGACACTTGTAATCGAGGCGTGCGTCCTCAATGCGAAAGGCAAGATAGCCGCGCACGTTTTTGTTTCCGTGTCGGGAGAATGCTTTTTCGTGGACGCCGAGCCCGAACTGCGAGAAACACTCAAGGTTCGCCTGGAGCGCTACGTGATCGCGGACGACGTTCAGATCGAGGACGTCACCGATCAATTCTCGCTTTTTCACGTGTTGTCACAACAATCCCCTGCGCCGGAGTATGGCAGGATTATTTCTGTGCGGCGTTTTGCTAAACCGGGATGGGACATATGGGACGAGGCAGCACAGCATGACGCTGTCTTGCACCGATTATCGTCGAAATTCGCCCGATGCGATTCTGACGCTGCAGAGGCCATGCGAATCGAACAGGGAATTCCCCGCTGGAGTCGCGAGTTGACAGAGGAGATTATTCCAATCGAAGCCAATCTGGAACAACGAACGATCGATTACCAAAAGGGTTGTTACATTGGTCAGGAAGTGATCTCGCGAATGAAGATGTCCGGCCAGACGAACAAGCGATTATGCGGGTTGATTTCACGGGACAATATCCCGCTTCAGCCAGGTATGAAACTTGCCC
The DNA here is from genome assembly GCA_046725285.1 of Verrucomicrobiota bacterium. Classification (GTDB taxonomy): domain Bacteria; phylum Verrucomicrobiota; class Verrucomicrobiia; order Chthoniobacterales; family UBA10450; genus Udaeobacter. The sequence goes on along the minus strand of JBKOYG010000089.1, from coordinate 13,147 downwards.
CTCCTTCCGTCGCGGGAAAGGAAGTTGGCTGGATCACGAGTGCTACGCGCAGCGAAGGACAAGAAATCGCGCTCGGATATGTGAAACGGGGTTTCAATAATGTCGGCACGACGTTGGAAGCAGTGACAGCGGCCCAGCCGATTCGAGTCGAAGTGGTTCCGCTCCCGTTCGTCTAAAAGCAGGCCTGTCCGGGCCACGATTTTTTCTTCATTCATTCATTTACACGCGAGTGTTGGTTGACTGTCAGTCTTGAGAAATGAAGCTAACACCTCGGCTTTTCTCGCCTCTCCTCTTACCAAGGGGAGAGGACTAAGGTGAGGGGTTTAGCGTGTCTGTGCGCCACTTTCGTTGGAGAAAAACCCTCACTCTCCCCCTCTCCCTGTAAGGGCGAGGCGGCCCGGATACCGCTGAAGTCTGTGTGCACGCCGTTACCCTTGCCGAAGCAATGCTTTTCGATTTCCTCATTAGCATGGAAACTCAATTAACCTGGTATGGTCACGCGGCTTTCAAAATTAAAACGGCCACGGGAAAGATTTTGTTGATCGATCCCTGGATAACAAATCCGGTTTTCACAAGCGGCAAGGAGGAGCTCACCAGCCTCGATCATGTTGATCTCATTTTCCTGACGCACGGGCATTCCGATCACGTAGGTAACGCGGTCGAGATTGGAAAGCGCACGGGCGCGACTCTGGTTTCAAACTTCGATCTCAACGCGGTAATGATTTCAGTGCTTGGTTATCCGCAAACGCAGGCGCCTAACGAAACAACCGGACATCTCGGTGGGGAACTATCGCTGCTTAATGGCGAAGCAAAGGTGCAGTTCGTTCCAGCGTGGCACGGTTCATCCATTCAAAAGGATGAAAATGCTGCGCCGGTCTATGCGGGTAATCCGACGGGGTTGATCATCGCGCTACGCGGTGGTCCTACTATCTATCACACAGGCGACACAGATTTGTTCTCCGACATGGCGTTGGTGAAACAATTTCACAAGATCGACGTCATGCTGGTCTGCATCGGCGACCACTTTACGATGGGACCGGCTCGGGCGGCAGAAGCTGTGAAGCTAGTGGCTCCCAGGGCCGCAATTCCGATGCATTATGGAACTTTTCCGGTGCTGACGGGTACGCCCGAGGTATTCGAACGGGAACTGAAAAAGCGCAAATCAAGATCCGAACTGCGCGTCATGAAGATCGGGGAAACGATCACTCTTGAAAAAGGTTAAACAGTTAAAAGAGTTACAATGTTAAAAAAGGGGGAGCCGTGATACGTCGAGAAACCTTTCTAACTTTTTAACCATTCAACTCTTCGCAACCTACCAACTTCACACAGCCACAAAAGGCAATGGGATCGAATAAAAAGTCACCAATGCCAAATCGGGAAAATGGGATAGGTCTGGCAGAGCGCCTCACAAATCACATACCTCAAGCTCTGACCAGCGCCGCAGCGAAGTTCGTCGATTCCTTAAAGCTCAGTTCCATTTCCGAGCGGGTCTGGCGTGGACGGCGAATGGTGGTCAAGCGCCGCAACGGCTACAGCGAGCAGTTGGCCGAACTGGCCAATTTGTATTTTCGCATGTCGAATATACCGATCCGTTTCTTCAGCAAGGTGAGCGATTGGAAGCGATGGGAGGTGAAGTGTTTCAAGATGCTCAATGGCGATCGATTTCGCGCTTTCGCATCGGGCGCGAACGCGGTCTGCGTCGATAAGTTGCCGGGCAAGAGCCTGTGGCAGCACCTCCATCGCGGCACACTCAGACCAGAGATGCTGGAAGCGGCAGCACATGAACTCCGGCGGGCGCACCAGTTCTGGAGCGATGAGTTTCGCGGGGCGTGGTCACACGGCGATGCTGGAATGGAGAATGTTGTTCTTAACGAGAAGACCGGACGCGCGCGCCTGATCGACTTTGAAATTATTCATGACAAGGCTCTCCCGGCGGCCTCGCGCCATGCGGACGATCTGTTGGTGTTCATACTGGACATCGCAGCAATGGCTCCCACCAAAAAGTGGCTACCCCTGGTGCTCACATTTCTCAATGCTTACGGCGATTCAGATGTGATCAGCGAGTTGGAAAATCAGCTTACTCTTCCCAGCGGCATGGCATGGATTTGGTGGGGCGTTCGTACCAGCTTCGCTAACCCGGCAAAGGTAAAACAGCGTCTGGCGAAGCTTCGGGACTTAACCGCCCACCTGGGATATTATCGGGCGTTTGCAGCCAAGCGCGCGCGCAAAAGGCGGCGGGCTTCAATCAGTTGCCAGGAAATCACTCCTGGAATGCCGATCACCAAATCGCGAAACCGTGCGATCAAGGAAATGGCGAAGGCTGTGTCGCCGGGGATGTGAAGAAGGCTGCCCACGATGAGGTAGCCCCCCTCTTGCACTCCTAGCTGGCCCGGGACAGCAAACGCCCCAGAGCGAATCGTCATAGCCATGCTTTGGAAAATAAAGGCGTTGGCGAAAGACGCGTTCGCGCCGAGCGCGTGAAGTGCGATCCACATTTCCGTTGAGCTAACAACCAGCGACGTCAACGTCCATCCAAGACACGCCAGGATGCTACGCCGCCGCGCGTAAACCGTGTGCACGCTTTGATCAAGTCTTTCGCCGCTTTGCACAAGCGAACTCCAAGCCTCCGACCGAACCAAACGGGTAATGAGCTGACCGAGGAAGCGAAAGATCCCCTGCCGTTGCGCAAAGTAAAAGCCAGCGACTGCTGCGACGCTAATAACGATGCCAGTCACGGTCGGCAGGACAAAACTAGTGCGCCCGGTTACGACGACTAGCAGGAGCAGTCCCGCTAATGTGAAAATGATTTGTGCGACGATGCCCACCGTCACATCGACAATCACCGTGGACACACATTGCGCCACCGGCGTGCCGCTAATCGCGGCCAATCGCGCGCGGACAATGTCGCCACCGATCATGGCCGAAGGGACCAGATTGGACACCGATTCGCCAATCGTGCGCATCCAAAACAAATTCAGCAGGCTCGGACGCTCAGCTCTTGGAAACAAAACCCACCATGACATTGTATCGAGAAAGATTGGGATAAGGTGAAATACCGCCACTGCGACAATCCCCCATCCGGCCGTTGCGAGCGCCGCGCTGACCTGCGGCAGACCTTGTCGAATGAGCAGCACCGTAAAAAGCGCTGCCCCGGCAAGACCAAGCGACCATATGGTTATTTGAATTTTGGCCGGCACCTTCATCACGTAGGGGTAAAATAGCCCAGTGCTTCAAGGCTGGGTTCAACTGAGCAATTCGATTTTCAGTCAACGAAAGGACGGCAGACGTAGAAAAACAGGGGGTCCGTCATCCTCATCAGGCTCGCGTCGCTTGGACAATGCAACGCAACGTCAGAATGCCGGGCTATTGCCGGGATATTGTGACTGCCGGCGCTGTTTCCGGTTCAGAGACCGATGCAACCGAGAGTTCGGTATCGGCGGGAAGCACGACCGCCGCAATCGCCGATCGCGAGCGAGTTTGCATCGGCTTGCGAAGAACCACACACAAGGCAAGCCAAATAATTCCGAACAGGATAGCCGCGAGCACATCAGTCAGAAAATGTGCGCCCAACGCAATCCGGCTGAATCCTACCAAGGCGATCAGCGATACCGCGCTGAAAACGGATAGCAACCGCCAATGGCGCGCTTTGAGGGAGGGCAGAATAAAAAGCAGGAGCTGTCCGTAAAGTAGAGTAGCTCCGATGGTGTGGCCGCTGGCAAAACTATAACCAGACCAATCCACAAATGGACCGTCAATAAAAGGGCGTTGCCTGTGAACAAGAACTTTCACCCATTCGTTCAATAGGATGCCGCCGGGAACAGCCACGATCAACGTCACGAGAGAGGGCCACCATCGTTTCCATGTAAAAAACAACACGAGCGCAAACAGAATAAAACCGATCCACTCGCCCGATCCAAAGTCCGTGAATGCGTGCAGCACGTTCGCAAATGCCGGGGTGAGGCGCTGATGGAACCAACCGGCAAGCTCGTGATCAGTACCTGCAAGGGGATTGGCCAAACCGAGCGGCGCCGTAAAATTCTGGGGGAGAAAAAGTGCGTTTGTCACAAAAGAAGCGGTGCGACTCTATCCCCGATAAGACGCAAGTCAACTAATTGCGTAAATAAGTTTAGATTGTCAGCGCAAAGTCGAGGGCAAAATTGCGGCGCAAAAAGAGTCAAGAAAACATCCGCCAAAACCAGCCCAGGTGAAGACTTCGGAAATAGTCCTTGCTAAAATATTCCCTCTCCGATACATCGCTTTCATATTCCTCATCCGATATGTCGATATCCGGGTCGCCTTAACCACACAATGAAAACCATTCGCAGATTCTTTGCTTTGCTATTTCTTGCTTCTGCGACGTCAACGCTAGCAGGTCCATCGACTTTCGAAGCCCAACCTTCCCCCACTCCAGCGGACGAAAACTCACACGATCTTTTTTCCTGGGAGACGACTTACACGTTCGACAGCGATTTTCAGGAGTCCAAATTAGGCCACGGTGATTCTTTGTATGATGACTTTAGTTACGATCATCGCTTTTTAATCACTGGAAAATGGTACTTTCGCGCCGGTGTAGAATACGAACGCTATGATTTCGGCGGAACGGACAATGGATTACCCGACCACCTGCAAGGAGCGTACGCTCACCTGGCTCTTGAGTATGTGGTAAAGGATCATGCCGGGATGAGCGTTGAGATCGATCCAGGCGTTTATTTCCAAGACAACGTCACTTGGGATGCTGTCGATGTTCCGGGGAAAGCTTTTGTCTCGTTCCCATTGAAAAAAGACAAGGTATTCGCCACGGTCGGGATAGGCTGGGGAGCCTTCCAAGATCCGGTTGTCGCGCCGGGTGGCGGTATTACCTGGCTCATTAGCGACAAACTGCGCCTTCAGGCCGTCTTTCCGAAACCGGCACTAGTTTACGAGCCTAATGACGATTGGGAGTTTCGGCTCATCGGCGAACTTAACTATCTCGGAGCTCGCACCGACGACGTCGTGACGACTGAGCGGAAACTGCAAGTGCACGACGCGGTCATTCAATACAGCGAATATCGCGCCGGCGCGCAGGTTGCCTATTCCGGATTCAAATACTTAAAATTGATCGCGGGCGCAGGCGCCACAATCGAACGGGATTTCGATTTTTACCGCATTCATCAGTCAAAGCGAACCGATCCGGCTCCCTACGTCAGAATCGCGGCCGAAGCGAAATTCTAAGGGAATATTTCCCCAAGCTTTCTCGCCAATCCTTGGTCGCCACGAATCTTTAGCCGTCCAGTGAGATAGGCCCAAGTCCCCCCGAGTTGGCCATTGGAAACAGCGACCCAATCCTTGTCCCTGGCTACGAAAGTAACATTTGGATTGTCGATCTTTCCTTTTCCCATCTTGTACTTCCCGTTCTCGACATCGATCCACCATTCCCCGCCTTGCGGCCCGCTCAAATCCCATTGATAACGAGCGTGTAATCCCTTTGCCTTATTGGCCTGAAAGCTTCCGCGCATCGAGTCGAACACCTCCTGCGGTGTCGAGTCCATGTGTTCGGCCGCCGTAGCGCTAGCCACGCTCATACAGATCGCCACGGCAAGCGCCTTGATTGCCAGAAAAAAGCAGCGCTTTCCTGATGGATAGTCGGCTATTTCGTGCTTCGGCATTCCTTCGTCATTCGTCATTCGTGCTTCGTCATTCTCTTGGTCTTATTGCTCAATCCGCTTCAGGAGAAACCCTGCGCCAAGAAACGTGATCAACGCTCCCGCCAGCAAAACCGCCAGATCAGCAACGTAAAATCGTGCGCCGGCGTCATACATGTTTACGAGGCGAAAGGCGCGGCAAAAGTGAGTAAGCGGGAAAAGCTCGGAAACATAACGAACTGCTGTGGGCAATTGTTCGAGAGGCGCGAATGCTCCCGAGAGCACGAACACCGGCAGCAAAAAGAAAACCGAGAACTGGATCGCCTGCGTTTGCGTGCGCGAAAACGCCGAGATCACCAACCCGAGCCCGAGCGAGCAAAGAAGGAATAACAGGCAGACAATTGCCAGCGCTGGCAGTTGATGAAAGGCAACCCCAAAATACCAGCTGCTCAGCAGCATGATCACAATGACTAAAAGGGCCGACACCACAAGGTATGGCAACATCTTGCCGATCACGATTTCACGGCGCCGCAGCGAGGTCACCATTAACTGGTAAAGAGTGCCTGACTCCCGCTCCCGGGCGATGGTACATGCCATCAGTGTCACCGTCAGCAGTTGCAAAATCAACCCGATGATGCCGGGGACAACATAATCGATCACGCGCGACTTCGGGTTGTATTCTAATTTGCGGTCCACCGTCCACATTTCCATCATAGAAACAAAACGCTTGCGGATTTGCACTGGAAGCTGCTTGCCAAGCTCAAAAACTTCCTCCGGCAACGTCTCAATCATCAGGTCGCGCTGTTTCAGCTGGAAGTCTCCCAAGCTCTGTCGAACGCTGCCTTCTACCGCATCGGCCGTGTTGATGTCGCCATTGTCGAGATAAAGCAGCAACGGCTTAGGATCGCCGTTTTCCAGGCTCTCATTCCAGCCCTTGGGAATGAGCAGCGCTGCCCGCACCCCGTGTCCGAGCAAATCCGATTCGCTCTTTATGTCAGGCGATGCACTGTGCCATTGGAACGTCTTGTTCTTCGAAATGATGTCGATGAACTGCTGCGACCGCGGCGAGTTGTCCCGATCAATCAACAGGCTGGGCACGCCGGTTAATTCGCTCGTTTCAAAGGCATGGCCGAAAAGAAGCGTGAACAGCGGCGGCAGCAGCAGCACAAGAAGCAGCACCCGGCGATCGCGATAGATGTGCAGAAACTCTTTGTAGGCAACGCTCGCGGTCGCCTCGAATGACAGCCATCTCATGACGTCGATCGCTTCAAAACTCCGTCGTAACCTTGCGAGTACGCGGTGAAAACATCTTCCATGTCGGGTTCTACCCAGCGCTCGCCTAACAAGCGCAGATCTGGAAAGGGCCAGTTTTCGCGCCACCTCGCGAGCAACTGCTCGGCTTCCGACGCGTAAAGACGCAAGCTCCCGCTGCGCAAAGAGACGCCAAGCAACTCAGGCAGGTCGCGCAACCGCACCAGAGCCGGCATGAGAGGTTCGACATCGATCTCAAGCAGGCGCGCGCGAAAGCTCTCCTTTAGTGCGCGCGGTGAAGCTTTTGCCAGCAACCGCCCATTCTCGATGAAACCAACCTCGGTGCATCGCTCCGCTTCGTCCATATAATGTGTCGTAACGAAAATCGTCTTTCCTTCATTGCTCAGATCGTAGAGCAGATTCCAGATTTGCTGCCGGTGCACCGGGTCGAGCCCGCGCGTGGGCTCATCGAGAAACAGCAGCGAGGGATGGTGCACCAGTGCGCAACCAATCGCCAACAGCTGGCGCATCCCTCCGGATAAATTTTCCGCAGTGGCGTCCCTCTTTTCAGGAAGATCAATCACACGAAGCAAGCGCTCAATTCGTCCCTCCAACTCAGCGCCCGGCACACCGTAGGCGCCGCCGAAGAAGCGAAAATTTTCCAGTACGGTCAGGTCGCGATAAAGACTGAAGCTCTGGGGAACGTAGCCAAACTTGGTGCGCACACGTTGGCGATCTCGCCACACATCTGCACCTTCGATCGTGCCATGGCCACTAGTAGGATGGGTCAAGCCGCACAACATTCGTATGGTAGTTGTTTTACCGGCGCCGTTAGGGCCGAGGAAACCAAAGATTGTTCCCGCCTCGATTTGAAGAGAAAGACCCTGCACAGCATGGACGTCACCGTAACTCTTGCTCAACTGGTCGAGCACGATCACCGGTTCGCTCATGATGAAACCCTATTGCGATGATCCAAAAAATTTGCAACCATCTGGCATTGGCCGTCACATATGTTGCTCATGAAAGCTAAGATGCTGATACTGGAGCGGCACTTCACTGTAAGAGCGTCCGGGCTCTTACTCTTACTGTTAGTGTTACGCTTGGGACTGACAACCGCACGCGCTGACGCTGTTTCCGATCTCGCCTCCTTTTCGATTTTTGACAAGGTCGATCTTGCACAGCTTGCGAAAAGTGATGTGAAGACGGCGCACGGACCGCCGATGAGCAATCCGCGATTTCTTGCCGTGCAAAGCTGCTACGTAGCGCCAGGCTCGCCTAGCCAACTGATGGAGGCGCTGCGCCGTTGGGACGCAACAAGGCACCGCGAACTAAAGGTTTTTCTACACTCGGATCTGCCTTCAAACCCTACGTCAGCTAATTTTGAAAAACTGAGAAACGCGCCCAACAACGCGTCCGTGCGTTCATTCGTGGCAGCAACCCAAAAGCTCAGCTCCGATCTACAAGTCAGTAAGGATGAGGCCAAGAAGTTTTCCGCCGGAACTGGAGGCGGCGGTGTCATACCTGCACCAGTGGCGATGTTCTGGACAGATGTGTTGACTGCACGGACGAAAAGCTTCGCGTCTGGTGGAATGTCCGCACAACCTCCCTACGATCACGCGGGCCCATCTGTGCGGGCGAGCGACGAAGTAAACGGATTACTGCGCGAGCAAGGGAAAATCCGCAATCAGTTTTCCGGGTTCCTTGGAGCCACAGGCATTGGGCGCGGCGCTGGATCGCTCAAGCCGGAATTGTATTGGGAGCTTCTCGATGTAGATGATCAAGGCGTAATAACGCTGGGCGCATCTTACAACCGCGGCGGGGCGGGCGGGATCTATCAGGCTGCGGATGTCCTTTATTACGCAAGCGGCGGCTACTATGTTGCCCTCACATTGTATCAGCTGTGGCCTGTTGCAGTGGAAGGGAAACCTTCCACCCTTGTGTGGCGGGGCGACATGATCTCCGCCGCTTCGCTGGGCACTCTGCATGGCGTGGAGCGGCTCGGATCGGAGTCCGTGATGATGAAACACATCTCCAAAGCCGTTACTCTCTTCCGTCGCGATACGAGTGGAGGCCGTTGACCGGTGAAACGTTCTAAATATCGAATTTTCGCTGTTGTTTGCGCAGCATCGTCGTTGTTGCTTGTGACGCGAATTTTTGCCGAGGAAAACAGCGGCAACTGGTTCGAATCACTAACTCATATCCCCTTTGAATACACTGCGGAAGACGCCTATGTCGGCAGCGGGGACGTCCAACGCGGGCCTAACAAGAGCGTGCGCGATTTCGACGAAAACGATTCGATCGTGCATTTGGTATTCACTCCCCGAACTAAGCTTGGCGTTCTACGGCTTGGCGCGGAATGGGAACGATTCTCATTCGGGCTTCCCGACGATGCGGCACTTCCGGACACTCTCCAGTCAGTCAGCCTGGTTATGGGACTCGATATGCAGTTTTCCGATTCAATCATTGTCAGGGCCGAAGGTCAGCCCGGTGTGTACGATAGTGAGTTCGATAATTTGGGGTGGGACAATTTCAATTTCCCGTTCCTGATAGGCGGCACTTACATTTACAGTCCCAATTTGCAGCTCGTTCTCGGCGTGAGCGTCGATGTGGAGCGGAAATACCCGGTTATCCCTGCGGCCGGACTGCGCTGGAAAATCGCACCGCAGTGGTTACTTGATGCCGTTCTGCCAACTCCGCGTCTCGAGTTTGAGATGAAGAAGGACTTCTCCCTTTACGTAGGGGCGAACGTGAAGCAAACCAGTTACCGCGTAGATGATGATTTCGGGAACGCGAATGGAATGCCAAAGCTCAACCACGCGATCCTGACATACAGCGAGGTGCGGACCGGCGGAGGCTTCGATTGGAAAATTTCGCCAATTGTGACGTTCACGGGCGAGGTCGGTTATCAGCCGTACAGAAACTTCGATTTTTATCGCGCTGAGGTGCGCTACCACCAGGACGGCGGCGCGCCTTACGGAATGATTTCATTGCACGGCGCGTTCTGACTGTAGCCAGTATAGTTGACGCCGGCCTAATCGCCCTAACAAGCCTGGGCTCCGATAGCGCGCTGCCAGGTGCTTTACCGCAGTGTCTTATCCAAAGCGCCAATCTCGCGAGTTTCGGGCCACCGCAACGCAACGCCCAATACGACCAGGATCGTCCCAATGCCTCCTGCAACGACAGAAATCACCGGACCAAACAACGCAGCAGTCAACCCTGATTCCAGCGCACCGAACTCGTTTGATGTGCCAATAAAAATATTGTTCACCGACGAGACGCGTCCGCGCATTTCATCCGGTGTAACCAGTTGCACGATGGAACCACGAATGATCACGCTCACGCTATCGAACGCGCCGACAAGAAATAATAGCCCGAGCGATAACCAGAATATTTTGGACAAGCCAAACAGGATGGTCGCAGTTCCAAATCCGGAGACGCACCAGAGTAATGCTCGGCCTGCCTGCTTCATTGGCGGCAAATGCGCTACCACCAGCGCCATCGCAAAGGCGCCGATCGCTGGCATTGCTCGCAGCCAACCAAGGCCAACAGGTCCGCAGTGGAGAATCTGATCGGCGAAAATCGGCATCAACGCAGTCGCGCCTCCTAGCAGGACCGCGAACAGGTCCAGCGTGATCGTCGCCAAGATCACTTTTCTGCGAAACACAAACCTGAGTCCGGCCATGAGACTTTTCCACGTGCTTGCCTCGCTCTGGTCGCGCCTCTGTTTGCTGCGCCGAATCGGAAGAACAAGAAGGAAAAAGCAAAACGCGCACAGCGCATCCAGCAGGTACACAAACGGGAATCCGATGTAGGCGACCAGCAATCCGCTGAGTGCAGGGCCTACAACGGATCCAATTTGAAAAACGCTGTTGTTCCAGGTAACCGCGTTCGCAAAGGCATCACGGGAAATCAGCGTAGGAAAAAATGAACTGCGCGCCGCCCAACTGAATGTGCGCGCCACTGCTCCGAGAAAAAGGAGAAGATAGATCAACGGAATCGATGCGTCGTCGAAATGGAAGATTGGATGATGCCGTTCAAAAATCCCGGCGATGGCCGCCAGGACGCGATTACTTCCACGCAATGGCGCAATCGCAGGAATGGCGAGGTGTTTCCACGAAACCAAGGCCAGCGCTAGCGACGTCAACATGCTAAAGATTTGCGAGACCAGAATGATGCGCTTTCGGCTGAACCGATCCGCCAAATGGCCGGCCGGTAAAGACAGTGTCACGACCGGCACGGCAATAACCAAGCCAACCAGCCCAAGCGCGGTGGCCGAATGAGTGCGCGCATACATTTCCCATTCTACCGCCACTGCGAGCATCAGACGGCCCGTGATCGAAAGTAGATTGCCGGCCGTGAATAAACTGAAATCCTCAAAACGGAACGCCGCATAAGGATCATGCGCTCGAGGCTCCAATTCGATTGGGGCGGGAACCGCCGGACGTTCGCCCTCCGGCGATTGATACGAACTTGAATCGACTCGGTGCGGCATGGTCGAGCGCGTTCAGTCGAACACGCGCACGAGATTGTAGATTGAGCAGCCAGCGCTGCAACCTTGGTTGGGACGATTGACTTCAACTCGCGAAAGCTTTCGGAGTCAATCGCCCAGGGGCCACCGATCTATAACGCGACACTGCAGGCTTGCGTTTCCTGCCGCTTTTTACTTATTATGTGGGTGTGCCTGTTGAAGATCAGGCGTCGGGGAATCGTCTTTCCCCGAGTTCGCCACCGCGAATCCGTCCTATGGCGGACACACAAAACGGGGCGGCATTTACAACAACTCATTGGAGCGTTGTGCTTGAGGCGCGTGGACCCTCACCTGCAGCGGAGCAGGCACTCGAAAAACTTTGCCGCATATACTGGCGACCAATCTATGGTTTCGTAAGGCGACAGGGGGTTGGCCCCGAAGAGGCGAAAGATCTCACTCAGGGTTTCTTTGCTTTGCTGCTGGAACGTCGGGATCTGAATACGGTGCGCAAAGAGAAAGGGCGCCTGCGGTCTTATCTGCTCACGTCACTGAAACATTTCCTAACGAACGAGCGCAACCGTGCGATGGCAATTAAACGAGGTGAAGGCCAGCGGTTAATCCCACTGGAGGCGTTGCGCGACCGTGAGCGCTGCGGTTTTGAGCTGTCAGAGACTTTGGCTGCGGATCAAATTTACGAGCGTCGCTGGGCGCTGACAGTGCTTGATCAAGTGCTGGCGCGACTGGGAGACGAGTATCGCGCCGCTGGTCCGGCCGCTGCCGGATTGTTTGACCGGTTACAGAAGTCGCTTGCAGACGAACCGGATCACCCTTCGCCGGCACAGACTGCGCGCGAATTCGGGATGACTGAAGGCGCGGTGAGGCAAGCGTCCTATCGGTTGCGTCAGCGTTACCGCCAACTCTTGCACGAGGAGATCGCCCACACGGTAATGGTTCCTGGCGACATCGAAGATGAGCTTCGCCATTTAATTGTTGTGCTGCGGGCGTAACAAACGGGAGAATTTCTTGCAGTATCTAATTGAGGGGCTGAGGGCCAATCCATCTAATGATGACCGCCAGCAACATTTGCGGAAGGTGCGGAGCAAAAATCTCCGGTGACGCAACCCGGGGAGTTTGCCCGGCTTGTCTTCTAGAAAGCGGCCTTGGTCTGCTCGCGGATGAATCTGTAGCCGGGGTCGTTGATCCCGGCCGCGATGATGGCGTGCGAGCACCGGATAGGAAGACAGCCACGCGACCGGCAACAGTGCTGGGGGATTTTGGCGACTACGAATTGCTGGAGGAAATTGGCCGAGGTGGTCAGGGTGTGGTTTATCGCGCTCATCAGAAAAGCCTCAATCGCACCGTTGCGCTCAAAGTAATCGGCTTGGGCTATTGGGCCACCGAAGCGCATCTGAAGCGCTTTCGTCGGGAAGCGGAAGCTGCAGCCAGTCTGGATCATCCATGCATCGTGCCCATTTATGAGGTAGGTGAGCGTGAAGGCTCATGCTACTTCAGCATGAAGTTTGTCGAAGGCGGACAGCTTGACGAAGTGATGAAGCGGGAGCCGATGTCGATCCGGCAGGCGTCGGAACTTATCGCGAAGGTAGCTCGCACTGTGCATTACGCGCATGAACACGGTATTCTGCATCGAGACATCAAGCCGGGGAACGTCTTGCTCGATGCAAAGGGTGAGCCGCTTCTCACCGATTTTGGGCTAGCCCGATTAGTCGAGACAGAAAGCACGGTGACGCGCACGATGGACGTGTTGGGGACACCCAGTTACATGGCGCCGGAACAAGCTGTAGGAAAC
>JBKOYG010000066.1:0-5845 GCA_046725285.1 Verrucomicrobiota bacterium | reverse complement strand
CAGGATCGCCACGCCTATGCAGCGATCTCCTGTCCACAGCGGAGCACAAATCCGATTTCCGCCGGTGCGAAATTGGCTTGAAGCGATTTGTCTCAAGCTCTCCGCATAATCGCCTTTCGCTTTTTCTAGATCGAAGGGCTTGGAAAGCGCGCGAATCTTCGTCAAAGCCGGGCCCAACTTCGCGAGGTTTGGGATTGCAGTGTTGGCCTCGCGTTCTGATCTCGAGGTCGACGCTGCGAACGTGAGCCGATCATGTTCATCAACGAGCCAGATGGTGACCGACAGGACGTTAAAGGTTTCAGAAATCAATTTGCCGGCTGCGGTGCACAGACCGGATTGATCGAGCACGCTGGACGTGCATTGAGTAAAGCGCGTCCATATGTGGCGAAAATCATACTGGGGTCTCTCAAAATGGCGACTAACGAAAGACCTGATGTTTTGCCGGACTCGGTTCGAGAGCAATAGGACAGCCAAAAAAGCAAACCCCAATAGCACGACGAAGGCTTGGAACTGGAAAGTTGTCGATCCTCCGGTTCGCGCTACGACTTGGGCAAGCACGCCCACAATGAAAAGATAGCCGCCGACCAGAAGGACCGTCAGGGAAGTGCGTAGAACGGCATGGGACGGATAGACGTCGATTTCGCCGAAGCCACTACGAACAAATGCCACCACGATGAACGCGCACCCGATCAAAATCGCCACTGTATCGACATCGTTCAGGGGCGCAGCGCCTCCGGAAAAGAGCAGTGCCTGGCTAAGAGTGTAGATCCTGGCTCCAAACAAGATCGCGAGCCCAAGGATAACAAACTTGATCCTCCACTGCATCGTGCCCACAGCCGCTCGGAATGTTCTTTCGAGATTCATGAGAATTAGCACCGCCGCTACGAGCAAAAGGCCATTCAGCGTTTCCGCCGCTACATCCGCACTGACCCAACGGTTTCCGCCTGTCTCCATCCGATGAAAAATTGGAAACAATTGATTCAGAAAAAACACGGCGGCGCCCACCGGAATTAAGAACGCCGCCAGAACCAGAAATCGGGACCTTGCGGGAAATCCGCGAAGATTTCCACGTGAATACGTGAGACTGAAACAAAGCCAAGACCCTGGCAAAAATGACCTTGTTACCAAAGTCAGTGCTCCAAAAAGGACCGCCTTTTCAGGGACAAGCGCATCGTGCCATACTGCGCCAAACAAACTTTCCAGTGCAAAAGTCAGCATTCCCGCTGAGAAACACCAGGTCGCCAGTGAACGGCGCGCGCGGCAAACCGCTGCCACGGCCAGAGCCGCGCAAAAGATGGCCGCAGCCAAAGCTAACGCAGAGTTTAGACTCACAATTCGCTCCGAACCGACATAATGAATCGCATTCCTGCGCCAGCTACAGCACAAGCATGCGAGCGACGGTTACATTGAAATTTCATTCGTTGACCAAGAATAGCCTCTCCGATGCGCGAACCTAGTGGAATCAAAGCCAAAGCTTACGTATCAAGCCCAGCGGAGTGTTGTTCTCATTAGGGTTTCTCCGGAAACTGGATGGCGAAGTTGCCGAAAAAACTTGCGCAAAACGGAAAAAGAGAGCTGCGAGGCAAGGCGACGCGGTATAGTCAGCGTTTCGGCCCTCCAGAACAGGTCCCCACTATTTCGATCGGCGGGTTCGGACGTCACCCCTGCGCAACCACCACAACATCAGAAGCAACGGAATCAGCGAAAGGACGAAGAAGACAGGGCCGCCGCGGCGATGGATAATACTGTGAATCATTTGCGGTCCGACGTTCACGCAAAGAAGGCCGATCACCAGAATGCGAAATCCGTTCCGCAAAATGCCGAGCGGAATAACGAACGCGACAAGCGCAAAACGCCGCCACGGCGTTTTCAAGAACAAGTTGGCGGCCAAAACGCTGGTCATGAACAACACCCAGCTCGACCGAATGCCGCTACACTCCTGTGCAACTTCAATGGTGATATTCGGGAGTTGAAAAACAGGGCCGGCACGGAGAAAAGGCGTGCCGCTGAAATGAAAAAGAACATTCGCTACTTCAGCCGCGGCAGATTTTGAAGCCATTTCGAGCGCATTTGCCATTGCGTCCGGCATCGGCACCATGAAAATGAGATAGGCCAGTGGAAAAGCGGCTGCTCGCATCCAGCCACGCCCGAAAAAGAAAAAGCCGCCCGCCGCAAGGCAGCAAAGGAACGACAGGGTCAGCAGCACAATGCGATCACTATTGGCCGGCGCTTGCCCAGCGAATTCCAGCGAGTACGTAAAGGCCAAAAGGCCAAGGCCTGCGGCAAGGAATACGATCGTGAGCAGAAGATCAGTAACGTAATTTTTCGGTAATTGATTTCGCCGGAGGTAAAGCAGGTAAGCAGAAACGAACGGGACCAATAAAATGTATGAATGCAACTTGCTCCCGGCTACATAACTGATCAGCATCAAGAGACGCCGAGCGAAAACTATTAGCAGCAGAATTGCAAAACCCACGCCGCTCCAAAACCGCCATTTCTGTTTCTCCCTCGAGAGGGTGGATTCGGACATATCCGTTGTTCCGTTGGGAACGGTGATTTCGGGAGCGGCAGATCCGCTTGGTGAAGAGCGCATATTGAAGGTATTTGTCAGGTTGAAGTCAGAGAGCAATTCTCGATCTTTGTCTGGGGAGCTTCTTGCACGAACGCTATCTCGGCTGTCATCCTCAGTAATTGTACGTCAATCCGCCGAAGACACGATTCCGCGAGTAGCCTGACGTCCCTCCTGACGAGTTTTGGGCGCTGTACTCGTAGTCAATGTGCGTCGCGAAATGTTTGTTGATCCTACAATCGAGACCGATAGTAAATTGCAAGGCATCCTGCGCGCCTCCCGAGCTGGTTCCAGATGGCCCTTGGTTATCACTGTGATTATAATAGAGTCCGACCTTCGAGTTGATCCGCGAGGTTAGACCGTATGTCGCGTTCAGCCCGGTTCGGAACGTTGTGGTCCCCGACGCCGTGCCCGAAGTGGGTTGTTCGACTCCATACGTTGTGCTCCAGTTTAACGAATGACGGCTACCCTGGTAGCCAACGTTCGCTGCCAGGTACGGGTTGATCGTGTCGCCGTCGTCTTTGAAAGAACGAAATGATGGACCCCCGAGCACGTTGATCTTTAACTGCTCGGTCAAACGATGATCGAAACCGGCGAGGGCAAAATGAGTCGTGGAATCGCGCGGTGCGGTGTCGTAATCCACAATTAGATAACGATATTCTCCAATTAAGGTCGTGCGGCTCGTCAGGCTAAATTGGAGGCTCTCGGCCAGCGTATTCTGGAACCGGTCCTGAGCGATTCCGACCGCCGTCGTCGTCGGTGTCATCTGCTCATACTTAATGCGCTCGAAGGTGTAGCTTGTTACAGTGGATACTCGTGGTAGCCAATGATAGGTAACCGAAAAAATATCGTTCGTGTCGAAGTGAGGAGCGCGCACGTTTTGGGGGCCAACGTTGGATTGGAAATTGGGCTCGGTCTGGTAAGCGCCGTATATGTCGGCGCGGAAAGAAAGCCGTGTCGAGAAGTTGTGCGTGATCGAGGCAGTGACGTTCACGTCTTTGTCGTCCGTCCCCACATCGAAAAACTGAGAAAAGCGTCCGACTGCAATCAGACGAAGTTCGCTACGTTCCCTGGGCCGATCGTAAGACAGGACAATGTTTTCTCTCGCGAAAAATGAGGTTTGACCGCTTGAGCTCGTGGTAGTGCTGCCGAGAACGTGATCGTCATAGCCCATGTCCACGCCAGCCGTGATATCAAGCGGAACCGTGGCCCCTTGACCGATTGCTTCATTCCGCGGAACCAACAAAAGAGCCGCGAACAGCAACGCCAGCGGTAGCGAATCAGTGAATTTGCGGGGCCGGTGAATTCGACATGGTAAAATCATGTCTGGTTGCAAATCGCGCTAGTCGGCCCCGGGATTAGAACCAGCTGCGTGAGATGTAGATCACGTCTCCGTCCTGGACATATTCTGGATCGATAGGTTCGCCGTGAATGGCGGGTCGAAGGTTAATGGTTTCGGTTCGCTGTTCTCCGTTGATTATGCGAGTGAGGTGAATATTGCGCAAGCTTCCATAGTCACTCACCCCGCCTGCTTCCATAATCGCCTGGAACACCGTCGTTGGCCGATCAAACTCAATTTTACCAGGCTTATTGGCAAAGCCAGACACGATCACGGTTGCTGTGCCACTCTCCAATGTGACTAGCACCTCGGGATTATCCAGTTTCCCTTCGTAACGGCTGATAATCTCACGTTGCAGATCCATGAGCCTCTTGCCGGCAGCCGTCAGCTCGCCGATGAGCGGCAGACTTATTTTGCCATCTCTGCGAATTCTCTGCGTTTGATCGAGATCGCTCTCCTCGGCAAAAGTCACCTTGATCGTGTCTCCTGGAGAGAGCCTCACGGCTGTTTTGGGACCTGGCGGATTCGGCAAGGGCGGCCACTGAGTCTGGCAGCCGCCGCACGCGAACGCCGCAAAAATCAGAAAAGCGAAAAGACAAGAAGACGGGCTCGAGGCTGTGTTACTGCCCGGAAATTCTCGATCGTTCCACATCTGTCTTCGGTTCTGCGTCATAAGCGTTGTTTACTCTACAAAATTGCTGATACGCAAGGAAAATGCGACAAGACCGGCAATCAGGGTTCAGAGGGAAGTGCGACCATCGTTTAAAGCCTTGGCAGTCCCGCGAATCGACTAAATACTGCGCGTGTTCGCAGCTCGACCCTTAGGCGGCCGGACCGGGCCGTGGCCGGAATATCGCGTCCGAAAGCAGTGGGGTTTGCAAATAGATCACGCAGGCCGCACAGGAGCGGCCGCTGTTCTGCCAAGCACGCAGATATCCAGTTTGCAGCTTCATCGCAAAGAGCTTCGCTTCCATTGTTTTTGTTCGATCGGCCGCCCTAACTCAAGCGGATCGTTGGGATGCACTAGTGGACCCGCATTGCCGAATAAACCGAATACTATCGCTGGTGTTAATTATACGAACCAAATATCGAGGCTAAATCAAGTGGTGTAGAATGGCGAGCCGTCAATGCATTCGTCATCGTTTGATGTCGTCAATATCAGCACGCCATTGCGATAAACCGTCACGAGAGTTCCAAGGCGCGCCACTCCAGGTGGGCGAAAGGAACGCGCTTGTAAACCAAATACCCTCATGCGTTCAACACACTAGGTGACGGTGTGGCGTGGGCGTGGATGTCAGGGGCAGTGTTGGCGTTGGAGTCGGAGTTGAAGTCGACGTATCCGTTTGCGTAGCCGGGGGTTTGAGCGATGGCGTTGCTCTAATCGTCGTTGTCGGCGCTCGAGTCGGTCCAGGCGTCGCTGTAGTAGGGAGCACTGTGTCGACGTCGGTTGCGCTGCTACCAACGGTTCCGCTGTTACCAAGGGATGCGGATAAGCAAAAGGACCAACATAATCGACGCCATTGAGCGCTGCGGTGTAAGTTGAAGAAACGGCAGATGGCGTAGTGTTCGCAGGGAATCCAGCGCCGAAATTGAAGAAGTCTCTATTTGGCAAACAAGTAGGAGCGTTCGCATTTCCGAATCCATAAACGTGGCCGGTTGGACTGTGAACATTGTTCCATGACATAGATGGCTCCGGTAATTCGTGCGTCCAGAAGGGTGTTCCTGTGGCTGTGTTGATCGGGCCAGTCGCTCCGGTGACTTGATCCCCTTTGCCGCGACCGGGCTGGTCCAGCGCTGTAAGAACACGATGAATGTCGTATGCGTCACCGGCGTTGAACACAAGCAACGGACCACGATCCGTGGCGGGGTAAAAAGCATACGTGATCGTGTTCGATGTGTTTGATCTGACAAATGAACTCTTTTGATAGCACGCCGCG
>JBKOYG010000063.1:0-5347 GCA_046725285.1 Verrucomicrobiota bacterium | reverse complement strand
CTGCTTGATACCGAGCCGCGACAACCGCGCCTGTGGAATCCGAAAATAGATCGCGACGTTTCGACAATTTGCCTCAAGTGTCTCGAGAAAGATCCAAAGCGCCGTTACTCTTCTGCTCTCGCGCTCGCTGAAGACTTGGAGCGTTGGCTGAGGCACGAACCGATCCAGGCAAGACGAACTGGAATCTTCACCCGAGGAAGGAAGTGGGTGCGACGCAATCCAACAAGTGCGCTATTAGCGGCGTCCCTCGTTGCTCTCGCGGCAGCGGCGGGCTGGATCATTTCGAAAAGTGAATTCATCCAGCATCCACTGACAACCGGCATCGCAGTGCTGCCATTTGAAAATCTAAGCGACGAAAAAGAGCACGCATTTTTTGCCGATGGCGTCCAGGACGACATCTTGATCAAGCTGGCGAAAATCGCCGATCTCAAGGTGATCAGCCGTACCAGCGTCATGCAGTATCGTGGCAAACAAAACGTGCAAGCGATCGGCAATGCGCTGGGTGTCTCCCACGTGTTGGAGGGAACGGTGCGGCGTTTTGGCGGAAAGGTACACATAAACGCGCAGTTGGTCGACGCTCGCACCGACGCCGGCATCTGGGCGGAGGAATACGATCGAGATTTAAACGATGTGTTTGCTATTGAAACGGAAGTGGCGCAATCAATTGCGAGCCGACTCAGGGCGAAAGTTTCCGCTCGCGAAAAGGCGGCCATCCAAGAGTGGCCGACCAAGGATCTTGTTGCTTACGACCTCTACACGCGCGCTAAAAATATTCTAGGGGCGCCTGATCAGACCCAAAAGGAGCTACTGCAAGCAGTGGATCTGTTGAACCAGGCTGTCGCACGTGATCCATCGTTTTTCGATGCTTACTGCCAGCTCGCTTATGCTCACGACGACGTTTATAACGAGTACATCGATCATACGTCCGCGCGTCTGGCGCTCGCAGAAGCGGCCATTCAGGCAGCCGCGCGGCTTCGTCCCGATGCAGGTGAAACACACCTGGCGCGTGCGCAAAACCTTTACTGGGGATACTGGGATTATGACCGTGCGCTGGCTGAACTGAAAATTGCTCGCCGCACTTTACCCAATGACTTTCGCATACCTCAAATGACAGCTTACATTCAGATGCGTCAGGGACACTTGGAAGCGTCCATCCGAAATCTCGAGCGCGCGGTCGAGCTGAACCCGCGCAACCTCCAACTAAGAGCGGGCATTGCGATGTGGTATACGTCTTTGCGACGTTATGCTGACGTAAAATCTGCGCTGGCCAGCACATTAGCCATTTTTCCGAACGACTTGGACACGCGGATATGGCCAGCGTACGTGGAATTTCAGGAAAAAGCTGACACCCGGCCGGTGCATCAAGTACTCGATTCAATTCGAGCCACAAATCCCGGTCGGATGCGGGATATCTCTGAGTGGCCGCTGGCTTGCGCATTGGCCGAGCGCGATGCCACTGCTACAAAGATCGCTTTAGATGCACACAGAGAAGATCCAATCTTCCTGGGTAACGAGGTTTTTTTTAGTCGCTCATTTGTAGAAGGCCTTATCGCCCTAATACAGAAAGACGAAGGCAAAGCACGCTTAGCTTTTGTCGCTGCACGCGCACAGCAGGAGAAAGTCCTGGAAGCCCAACCTCACAATAGCAAGGAATTGGGCCTGCTTGGGTTGATCGATGCCTATCTTGGGCGGAAAGAGGAAGCGCTGCGCGAAGGCCGGCGTGCAGTCGAGCTTGTTCGTGCGGAAAAAAATGTAGGGGAGGGAATTTTCCGGGTGACAAATCTGGCAATGATCGCCGCCTGTGTTGGCGACAAAGATCTCGCTTTTGAAGAATTGAACAGCATGATCCGCCTTCCAAGCCCTCTCAGCTATGGTGGACTGAAACTCTTCCCGTGGTGGGACCCGCTGCGCGGCGATCCGCGCTTTGAAAAAATCATGGAAGAAGCCAAGCAGCCGATCGTGCTGAAATAACATCCGCGTAGCGCACGCGCCTCGCGTGTTGGTCTCGGTAGCTTGCCGACACATGCGTTTTCTTACAGAAGGTAACAAAGATAACTAAGGGTTTCAGCTTGAGCTGAACAGAATCTTTGTTTTCTTCGTTATCTTCTGTTTGGAGCATACGGTTTCTTTCTGTCTTTGCCGTCTGCCAATCCGTGACCTCCGCATCATCCGTGGTTCAGACAGAAAAATCTGACCATCCCGCGTAACACCCTCCCAAATTTCGCGCAGTACACCAGTGAATGGCTAGAACTGACTTCTCCTTGGCACGCTGTAGCCCGCGAGTGCGGGACGAAGGCGGCACGGTGAGAAGCCAAACAACGGAGAAGAGAACCACAAACCAAAAAGAAAGGAAGAAAAATGAACCCACTGACACAGTTTAAAGAAATACGAATTTTACCACTTCTGATCGCACTGGCGCTCCTCGCGCTCGCGTCGCCAGCGTCGGCTACGTTGCCGCCAGGGAACACCGTCGAGCAGTGGAACAAGATCGCCGAGGACACAGTTGTGGGCTCGGGCGCGTTCCAATCGGAGGGCCTTATTTACATGGCCTATGCCTCGGCTGGCGTGTATGACGCCGTAGTGGCGATCGACGGCGGCTTCGAGCCGTATGGTCCACCGATCACGGCGCCGCCGGGGGCGTCGGTCGATTGCGCAGTAGTCGAGGCTGCCTACCGCACGCTTCGCTACTACTTCTCGTCATTCCCAGGTCTCGTGGCGAATCTCGACGCCTACTACGCCGAGGCGCTCTCGAACTTCGGCGGTTGCACCGCCGATGGCGGCACGGGCACCGCTGTCGGGTTACGGGCTGCAAACGACATCATCGCCCTGCGCACGGGCGATGGGCGGATGACTCCGATCGGCGTGACGTCGTCTTTCCCCACGCTGCCGCCCGGCCCGGCCGTGTGGCGCCTGACACCCGCAACCTTCCTGCCGCCGCAGACGCCGTGGGTCGGGGACGTGCAGCCATTTATTCTGCAGAGCGTGGATCAGTTCCTGCCTGACCCGCCGCCTTCGCTTCAGAGCCTCGAGTGGGTCGATGCCTTCGCCCAGATAAAGGCTTACGGCGCGGCGAATAGCAGCGTGCGCAGCGCCGAGCAAACCGCGGTCGCGAAGTTCTGGTCGGCGAACGTGATCCGGCAGTATAACTGGGTTGCGCGCGACATCACAGACGCGCGCGGCCTTGGCCTGCTCGAGACCGCGCGCTTAGCGGCGATGGTCAACGTCGTCGGCGCCGATGCAGCGATGTCCGGCTTGCATGCCAAGTACCATTACTTGTTCTGGCGGCCGGTCACTGCGGTCAACGGATCGCTTGACCCTACCGCAGTTACAAACGACGGCTTTGGTCCCGTGCCGGGTTATGACGATGCTAACCCAGCTACCGTCGAGCAGGCAGGCTGGCGGCCGCTCCTGACCACGCCTAACCATCCGGAATACCCCGCTGCTCACGGCTACGTCACGTCAGCGATGGCCGAGGTGTTCAGCACCTTCCTCGGTACGAACCAGATCGACCTCGATATTCACGGGTTCGACCCCGCTGGACCTCCCGGAAACCTAAACGCGGTGCGGCACTTCGACACGCCTAACGACCTCCGCGACGAGATCATCCACGCGCGACTCTGGGCTGGGCTGCACTATCACTTCTCAGGCGTCGCCGGCGTCGTCCTCGGTCGCCAGGTCGCGAACTTTGACCTCATGCATGCCTTCCAACCCATCGATTAGCATTTGGCCAGTGACTCGGCTCAGGGAGCGCAAGCGCGCTCTCTCAGCCAGGCGCGCCTTTTAGGTTAGGTGTAGTTGCTCGGATGAAAGGAGACGATGAGGCTGGGCGCGCCGCCTTGAGCGTCGCGCGTGCGCAGCAGGAGGCGGCGATCTGCGCACACTCTGATGGACGTCGCTTTCTCGCTTGGGGCTGATTGACGCTGGACTGGGGCGGAAAGGAGAGGTGCTACACGAAGGTGGGTGGGCGGTCGAACTTACTCCGGTTGCAAAAGACTCGACGCTAGCGCCGAAGGTCACTTCCAACCTGGCGTTGATCTACGTGTGGACCGGTGAGCGTAATTTGGCGATTGAGCAGCTCGAAATAGCCGCGAAACTCCTCAGCAGTCTCGATTACGGTGATCTGCGTTTGGATCCGAGGTTGGGTTCTCTCGCGGCGATCCGCGCTTTGAGAAAATCGTCGCCTCCCTCGCGCCAAAGGACCTGCATAAAGAAATCGGTTCGAATTAACAATGGGAGCTGAGTCTGTACTAGTTGATTCGAAACGGACGCATTTCTGTGTTGCGAGCGTAACGTGTGATAGAATTTTGCGTAGTACAACATGGAGAGCGCATTGGGCGACTCTCCTTTGATGAGCACGGTACTCAGAGTTTGTCGAAAGTGCGGAGCGGAAATTTTCGCCGACGCGCCGGAAGGACTCTGCACAGTTTGCCTATTTGAAACAGGCCTTGGTCTGCTCGCGCACGAATCTGTAGCTGGGGTCGGTGACCCGGGCAGGGATGATAGCGTGCGGGCTGTGGATGGAAAGAAAACCGCGCGACCAGCAAAGACGTTCGGCGACTTTGGCGACTATGAATTACTGGAGGTAATCGGTCGCGGCGGGCAAGGTGTGGTTTGTCGCGCGCGACAGAAAAGTCTCAACCGCACCGTTGCACTCAAAGTCATTGGCTTGGGGCATTGGGCTACCGACGCGCATCTGAAGCGCTTCCGCCGCGAAGCGGAAGCCGCCGCCAGCCTCGATCATTCCGGTATCGTTCCAATTTACGAAGTCGGCGAACGCGATGGCTCCTGCTACTTCAGCATGAAGTTAGTCGAAGGCGGCCAGCTTGACGCAATAGTCAAGCATGAGCCAATGCCAATCCGACATGCAGTCGAACTAATCGCCAAGGTAGCGCGGACGGTTCATTACGCACACGAGCACGGCATTCTTCATCGTGACATCAAGCCGGGAAACATTCTTCTCGACCAAACGGGTGAACCGCATCTGACTGACTTCGGGCTTGCGCGACTGATCGAGACTGAGAGCACGGTCACGCGCACAATGGAAGTACTGGGCACGCCCAGTTATATGGCTCCGGAGCAAGCAGTAGGAAACAACGCGGCTGTCAGCAGCGTCACAGATGTTTACGGACTTGGCGCCGTGCTCTACCAATTGCTGACGGGCCATCCGCCTTTTGCCGGAGGAACAACCTACGAGACTATCAAGTTACTGCTTGATACCGAGCCGCGACAACCGCGCCTGTGGAATCCGAAAATAGATCGCGACGTTTCGACAATTTGCCTCAAGTGTCTCGAGAAAGATCCAAAGCGCCGTTACTCTTCTGCTCTCGCGCTCGCTGAAGACTTGGAG
>JBKOYG010000084.1:0-42481 GCA_046725285.1 Verrucomicrobiota bacterium | reverse complement strand
CCAATGCAATTAAGAGAAGTTTTTTCATATAATTTTCCCTTCTTGTTTGTTGTTTTGCTAGGGATGGAAGCTCCTGCTAAGGATTTCCTCGACGCTTTGAAAATGCGCGTCTCCCTTTAACCAATTAAACACCCGCCAACGCTGCTCGGTTGCGCACTAATCCAATCAATTTTGACCCCGGAAAAGCGACTCTTTGAAATCGCCCGGGTGCTCGTGTGTCTCGATCACGGTACCGGATTCATCATAGACCCGTCATCCGGCTTGGTCTACTATCATCCTCTGGTTAGGCTCTATTTGATGATTGAGCGTCCATTTCTTCAGCGTGCCGCCGCAAGACTGTAAACCCGTCGCTCAAGTCGATACCCTCCTGAGAGGCCCAACGTAAAAGCCCTCGCAGGGAGTGACGGCGATCTTTAAAAACAGTAGATATCTCTCGCTGTCGCGGGTCTTGTAATCCGTGAGCGACGATCCGACGACAGACGCGAGACAATTCACATGAACTGAGCTCCCGCGGCACCCACCTTCTGGAGTATTCCGAGACGCCAGAACTCGTCACCCTGATTGGAGTTTGCTTGTGCATTCGCAATGTAACGATCGCCCATGCTGTTTAATAGAGCGCGACGCTCTGCAAGCTTATCAAGCGGCCAACGAGTAAAGAATCCACCAAAAAATCCGATGATGGCGCCTATAAGAAGTTTCGCGAGATCAGCCAAGGTCATAATGTAAACGGCGACCTTCACGTCGATGATATACTGGCCGGATCATTCGCCATCCGGCAATCAAAAACGATTCTGGCGCGATTCCTGTGAAGCGCGGTCGGACTTCGTAAACGTGTTGCGGGTTAGTCATCAAAGACGGCCAGCGGTTGGCTGCAGCAGCTTGGTTAGATCATTGATCTGCATTTGGTTCGCGATACATCCTCGGAGGCTTGGCTGTCTGCTGTAGCTCATCGATGTGTTTCGCAAACTCCTCACTGAACCAATGCGAGCGTAAACGCCACCAGGCTTGATAAGTACCTTGGAAGGTATTTGACCTATCACACCATTTCGTCACGTCCCAGAGCGCTGCGCTCGCGTTGTGGTTACCCAAGGGTGAGAAGCCCGCCATGTTTGTTTCCGTCCCCATGGGATCAGTCATGTCGATTTGGATCATTGTGACAGAAGCGAAAGAGATTGGCCTCCTCCGCCGTAGCAGCTGCGAAGGCTGGATAATCGCCGGGGTCAAACATTTCCGGGTCAAGGAACAACAACCCACGCTTTCTTTGTCTTATCCTCGATCTGAATGCTGAACTCGGTGTATCTTGCGTTTTTTCGCCGATAGTTAACCCACCACGAATCATCGCGAGCGTCATAGCTTATCAGAGGTGGTCTATGATACTGGTTGAGATCGTAACCTGCCGATCGCGCCTTTAAATCACCAATTCGCGTCGCTTCCGCGACGCTGAGTAACGGGCCACTAGAATTGGTCACGCAACCAAGCAAGACGAGCACAAGTAGCATGAAGAGCGTGTGTTTCATCTGGATGTCGCGAAGTCCATGTAGCTATCAGGATTTGCCAGCCTTTGTTCAGTAGTGAGATTGTTGTAGTTCGCCTCCCACTTGTAAGCAAAATCGCCGAATCCTGCGACATTATGCGCGGCCTCATGGCCTGTGGTCCAACTCAAGGCAGATTGGCTGCCAAAGAGCCGATGATCGATGTTTATCCAAATCGTCTTTCCATTTTGCTTTCCCAAACCGATGACCTTTGGACTTAAATTTC
The DNA here is from genome assembly GCA_046725285.1 of Verrucomicrobiota bacterium. GTDB lineage: Bacteria > Verrucomicrobiota > Verrucomicrobiia > Chthoniobacterales > UBA10450 > Udaeobacter. The sequence continues at coordinate 40,723 of JBKOYG010000084.1, read as the reverse complement.
GTTGAGCGACCTCTTTCACCGTTATCGCATTGGCTATGTATCCTTTCCTACCATCATCTCTGAGAGCAGTCACCATCTGTCTATACGTCGCGGAGACTTTCGCCATGTTCTCAGAGGTTCCCGAACCTGGTCCGAACGTTTTCTCAAAAGCCTTGCTTTCTGCTTTAAAAGCCTTGCTGTCCTTGCCAGCCTGTAGAGCGTTGTCAATTTTCGCCGAAACGGCCTGAAGCTGATTCGCTGCCTTTTGCTGCGCTTCAGCGAAGCTCTTCCACTGATCGGGAGACCAGCCGGACCCTTCCCCGTAAGTTCCCATGGGATCGGTAAAATCAATCGGATCGTTGCCACAGTATCGGAAAAGATTATACTCAGCTTCATCCGGGTGGGCGCCGAGTGACCAATCATCAGGCGATTTCTCTAAACCGATGCGCCGCACAAAGCCCTTGGGGTCTTCACTCATGAACCGGCCAAGCGTAGGATTGTAAGCGCGAGCGCGATATTCGTAGAACTTGAACGCTGAGACGTAGGTTGAGCGGTAAGTCGCAGCATATTCTCTGCCAGTGAACAGGAAACGATTGTCGTAGATCGTGGTTGATCGCACAGTGCCGCCAGGGCTGTAAATGGTCGGCAACCCAAAGGCGTCGTAGCGATACTTCTCGATCATGTTGCCGCTGACATCGGTGAGATGAGTGACACTGCCTTCATGATCCTGCTGCAGGAAGTACCAGTGCCACGCGTTGTCCGTCCCGTATCCGCCGCGCTGAAGGACCTCATCGATCCCTTTGCCATACACGTTAAAGCCGACTCGTGCACCGTTTGCGTCGTATTCCAGAATCGGCTTCTCCCCACCGTAGACATAACAGGTGGTGACGTTGTTGAGTGTCCGTTTCACGCAGCGCCCCAACGCATCATAGGCGAGGTCGTAGGCATTAGCGCCATCGCTGGCCCTCGTCAGGTGCTCGTCATTGATATAGTTGTAATTGACATTTTGGTAGGCGCTAATCTCATGCTCGGGGCCGTTGGTGATCGTACTTCCGATCACCGCGGTGTACTGGTTGAAATTGTTCGGCGTGTAACTCGTGTTTCCGTAAACTGTATCTGTCACGCTGGTGCGATTCCCCGCCTTGTCCAGATAATAACCTACCGTCCGGATGGTGTCAGGCACCGTTGGCCCCTGGCCGCAGTCGCGGTGAAAATAATAATCGGCGCTACGAACATTCGAATTTGTCATGCCAGATTTGTAAGCCATCGCCTTTAAGGTCGTGTGACCGGCTACTGTGAACACGGCTCGGTCGCCGTTGGCTATTTGTGTGCCATGGGTCGGCGTGGGCGTGGTTCCATCCGTCGTGTAGCGAATCAGCGCCCCGCTGGTGGCAGACTGGATGGTCACATAATAGGTATAGTTATAGGCGCAACCGCTCACATCTCCACCGTTGGGAGCAAACGTGGGCGTGGCCACCTGACCAAAAGGCGGTGTGGGTGTTGGCATGGGCGTCGGGGTTGGCGTGGGTGTCGGAGTTGGCGTAGGCGCGGGCGTTGCACCATACTGCGCAGCATTGAGTTCGCCGTCGAGGTAATACGTGAACGAATCGCTCTTGCCGTCCTCACGCGCGACTGACCTCAGCCGGCTCATGGCATCGTAGGTGTACGCCTCATATGAGATGGTGGTCGCACCTTTCTTGATGTCCCGGCGTGACATCCGGTTTAACGCGTCCCGGGTGTAAATTTGGTCCACCCCATCGTACAAGTTCATCCGGTGTGTCTCATTGGAAGCCGCGTCATAATAATACTGGAAGATCACCGGGCCGCCCGAGTGCCTAATCGTCTCAAACCGCCCCATCTGGTCGTAGGAAAAGGCGTAATCATAGTCGGAAACACCGCTGACATACAAGCGCGTTTGATCCCCGTCGGCATTGTGTTCATATCTCACATCTCTGATCCCGAAGTCAGCAATCTCCTGCCGCTCCCAGTAAAGCCGGCCGGCGGCATCATAGGCGCGGCTAACCGCCGAGTTTGCATTGGCGGCGACCGACAACCGGCTGGCGTCGTCGTAGTCGAAGTTAGCCCAATCGGCGCCGTTGCTCCACCTCATCGTGAGCCTGCGGTTGCGATTATCGTAAGTGAAACTCTGGGTCTCGCCATTCACCGTGGTCCGGCTTGCCAAATTATGAGCCGCATCATAAACCCACGATTGGGACTGAGTCTGACCCGAATAAATCATTGCGATCTTTTCGTCTGAAGCATTGTACGTAAACCATGTCGGCTGCCCGTTTGGATCGACGATCTTGTAGATGGTGCCTGACGGGTTATAAACAAACCAAGTGGTCAGATTTATGGTGCTGGTCTGCGGCACCGTGTCGGTGAGCACCCGGTTCATGGCATCGTAGGTTTTTGTCTCGGTCGTGGTGTCCGGGCGTACGACGCTGATGATGTTACTGGTCGCATCGTAATACCACGTTGTGGTGCGCGCCAGATTAGTTCCATAGGCTTCGGTAGTGGTGCTCTTGCGGTTGCGCGCGTCATATGTGTTGTAGGTCTTGTGAGTGAGGGGATCAGTCACCCAGGTCAGATTCCCCACATTGTCGTAGTTAAATAAGGTGGTTGCCGCAGCGGCGGTGCCATAGGCCGCGGTAGTAGAGGTCTTCCGGAAGTTCTGGTCATAATCAGTTTTTGTTATAATGCCAGTTGGGGTAGTCACACTGTCCGGGTTATTCGTGGTGTGCAAATAAGGCGAGGTGCCGGTGCCATTGGTCGGGTTGTACGTGTAGGTGGTGGTCTCGTTCGGGGCTGGGCTCATAATCCGCGTAGCGGTGAGCACGCGGTTGTAATTGTCGTACGTATAGCTGGTACGCTGGCGCAGCTCGTTCTCTTCCCATATTCTGTTGCCGAACTGACTGTAGCCAAACGAGCGATATTTACCGTCGGCATGGGTGATCTTGGTCACCAAGCCGCGCCCGGGGCAGGCCCCGCCGGAAGCATTCCGGTCGTACTCGTATGTCTCCGAAGCGATGTTCCCGCTCACATTTGCCGGCAAAGCCATGGTCATGACCCGATCGGTCCACGGACCGGAGGTATAATAAGTGTAATGCGTGTGCGGATCGCTGTCGGCGGGGATCGCGTTCTGCATAGGATTCCACTTACCGGTGAGCAGGCCGCGAGTATCGTAAGCAAAGCGCTCATAAGCACCGTTCTTCAGCCGATGAGTGAGTACCTGGCCGAAACTATTGTAAGTGAACGTTTCAAAAGCTAGGATATTGCCGTCTGCGTCCTTGTAGTCGATGCGCGTAACGCGGTAATAGGCGTCGCGCGTGTAATCGGTGATGGCGCGGCGCTCGTTGGTGATCTGAATTAGGTAATGGCCGCGATCAGCGTATGTGAAATTGATAATGGAATTGTCACCAGGATGTTGAATCTGCGTGATTTCGCCAATGCCATTCGGTGGAGGCGGGCCCCGAGTGTAGCTGGTCGTGTGATTATTGCCATCCCTGACTGAGGTGATGTACCAAGTGACAGGGTCGTAGCCGATGCAGGTGGTGTGCCCTTGAAAATCAGTATAATTAAGCAGCATTTGCTGATCAGGACCGTTGGTTCCTTGGTCATCGCACGGGCCGCACTCGGTGCCCGTGCAATGTTGGATGTGAGTGTAAGTGAACGACCGCGTGGGCCCATCGCCCCGTGTTTCAGTAAAAGTGTCGGGACCGTTCACACTTATGGCAGAAACCGCACCGATCCCGGGATATTTCTCATTGACAATGAAACCATGCGGATAGGCGTTTTGATATTCATAACGGATTGTGCGCATCGGTCCATTGTAACGCACGTCATTGCAGCGTTGCAGGAGAGGGTACATCTTGTGGGTCGTCGTACTTTCCGTGACGTTGTCAGTGCGATACTCGTAGCTCGCAGACGTGCCGTCGCTGTAAGTGACGCCGGTTAACATCTTTTTGTTGCGCCCGATAACTCCAGCCGACACCAGAGTGTAAGTGTAGTTGACCCAGTCGGTGACCGTGTCGGTCCCCGAACCGTGCGCCTCCACCCTGGTCAACAAAACGGTGCCATCCGGATCAGCAGCGGGACCATAGATAAACTTCAAGTATCTGCCGCCCGGTTCCTGCACTTTCCAGCGCCGACCATTCCCGTCGTAGTAAATGGTCGTCCTCAGGCCGTACGGATCATCAATATAAGTCACGCGGCCATTCACGAAGATCACCTTTCCACCATCGGCAAGCCGCCACGTGCCATTGTACGCATCCGTCCTGTCCTCCCAACGTTCGGAGACACCAACGGGTGCCCCACAATAATCGTCATACACATTGCCATGCGGCGAAACCACCTTGTGACCGGCACTCCACAAGAGCCATGAGTACTCGTATGCCCAGCCAGGGCTCAATCCAATCGAGCCGGGAGTAGCGTAATACTGCTGGCGGCTGTTGTAATAACGCGTCATCTTGAGTGGGTATTTGCCGACGGAACCCGGCACGACGATGTCGTCGATTTGCCTGTGGGCAGAGTGGGACAAAGGGTCGTAGGAACATCCAGTCGTTACGTTGCCGTTAAAAATTCCTGTCACGCCGACTGGGCCTTCGTAATTGGCGGTCGTCTCAGGAAGGTCTGGCGAATAGGGCTCCTCTGGTTGGGAATAGCTTGGGTCAGCGGCAACATCCTGGTTATTGGGGTCTTCCGCGCTGTCGTCAATTGGGTCGCCTGACTCGATAGTCATCGGGGTGCTGGGATCGTCGGGCACGTCCTGTCCCAAGAGCCACGCAGTAGGAATGGCGATGAACATAATTACGCCGAACGCCAAAGAGAGAGAACGAAATCTAAATCGCATAAATGTCATGTTCTTTATGGTTCCACCTCGCACGGAGGATAACGGGCCGGATGACAATCTGTCTGTCGGGGTAAATCCCTGAATTTTTATCTTGGCCTTTGTCGGATTTTACCCTACAAAACGGCTACAAATCCCACGGAAGTGCGCATACACCCGCATAGGCAACCACGCAGCGAGAGACGGCTGGCTGCACGGACGCGGAGTCCACAAGGCAAGACTAAACAGGAGCCAGAGAATGCGTTTGCGCATGGATTGAAGAAGTCCCTGACAGAAGAGCCTGACGATGTGTCAGGGAAACACCCGACAAAAGTAAGAGTACTCGTTGTTCATCGTGCAGGCTTCGTTCGCTCCGGCGTGCTCTCGCTGATTGCAAAAAGCAGGCAATTTGAAGCGTGCGGCGAAACAGACGAAGCGCCTTTGGCCCGCGAGTTATTCCTGCGCCACAAACCGGACCTTGTTCTGATTGGGTTGAGGCTCTCCGGGGCTGACGGTATACAGTTGATTAAAGAATTCCGGGGCCTCAATCCAGCGGCTGGAATACTAGCCCTTTCCGAGCACATTGATACGTTTTCGGCTCAACGCGTGTTTCGGGCGGGTGCACGAGGATACTTGAGTATCGAGGACGCTCCCGAGCTGCTCAGGGCGTTCGATGAAATCTCGACCGGCCATCCGTACGTGGGCGCAAGCGTGCTGCCGCTAATTTTAAGCAACTTCGCAGCTGGCACCAAGGACTCGGGCAGCTCTGATATCAACAGTCTGAGTGATCGTGAGCTGGAGATTTTTTCGTTTATTGGCAGAGGCCTCAGCGTTTCAGAATTAGCGAGTGAATTAAAAGTAAGCGTCAAAACGATTGAGACACACCAAATGCGCATAAAGGAGAAGCTCGCGCTGCGTAGCGCCGCCGAGTTGCGACAAAAAGCCCGGGAGTGGCTAGCTAGATCTGCCCTAAACCGAATACGCGAAGATCCAGAAGCTGCATAAGCAAACGAAGAAGCGCGATTTTCAGAAAAGCCGTGGTCGTCGCCCGCGGCTACAGAAATGCGCTAATCCGGATTCCTGACGCGCATCGCAACGATCGAAAGCGTTCCGTTACGCACGCCGATGAGAAATCGGCGTGCGTTTCTGGAACTCGAAGCGCCCGCCGCGCAACCCCGATACTCAATTCAGCGCGCCGGTATTGCACCTCCCCACGCCGAGGACGACTGGTTGAGTGGAGTGGCCAGCGACGGCGAGTTAAGCGGAGTGACCAGCTTGCCCGCCTGTTCTGTCGGCGGCGTGCCTGTCACGCGAGCTATGAATCCGTGGGCAATGCCGGTAGAATCAACGTAACGGCCACAGATGAACCCCTGGTCATTGATTCCGTTTAGCGATGTAAAGGTGGACCCCGGATAATCGAAAGTGAAGAAGTTGTTTGGCGGCAGAAAGAAGAGTCCATGAGTCACGCCTGAGCTGTCCGCATATCTGCCCACCACCCAGTTCCTATCGTTAAGTCCAAACAGGACTGTCGCAACAGAGCCCGAAGGATCGATCGGGAACTGCAGCGCCCCATTGGCGTCCCGGTAGTAACCGTGAAGGATTCCTGATCCGTCTATAAAGTATCCTACCACTAAGTGCTTTGAGTTATTGATCTCGTAAGCAAAGGTCGAGGCAGCGTCCGGGACGCTAAACGGCGTTAAGGTTCCGGCAACACTGACGAACGCCTGGAAGACCCCGCTGCCGTCGGGATCAAACCCGCCAGTAAAGTCGCCGGCATCGTTTATCGAAAGCAGATTGGTCTGAACCGCGCCGGGAACATCGTATTCTGTGAAGGTGCCACCCGACAGGAAAAACGAGTGAATGGTACCATCGCTGATGGCGTAGTCACCGGCGACTGTGCGTGAGTTATTGATGCCTCGTCCTTCGGTAAAACCCACGGTATCGTTAGGGTCGACGATCGGGTCGCTAAAGCTACCATCGCTGAACCGGACAAAACCGCGCACCACTCCGGTCGAATCAATGAACTCGCCAACGATGTCGCCTCTTTCGTTAATCTTTTGCGGCAAGGTCAAATTTCCGGTCCCGGGATAATCAAAAGTCGTGATCACTTCGATAGAGCCTGAGGTCGCTGCTTGTTGAGCGAACGTCCCCATCAACGGGAACATGAACAGAACTGCCAGAAAGCTTTTAAATATGTGTTTGGGTTTCATGATGCTTAATGCCTCGCGGGTTTGGCAAAAGCACAATATCCACTTCGCGAATTTCGACATGGCCACTTTGTGTGTTATGCGGTTTCGTCGGGCCCGCTTTTGGGTTGCCGGACTCGGAGACGGGTCAATCGATTTCTGAAGGGTGACATATCGCTGCCACCCCCACCCCGTGGCGAGATACATAGAAGGCGCGTCCATTACGGGTTCTCGCTCGCTTTAAGCTCGCGATGGCGAGGTTCGACCATTCTTAATTGTTGAAAAAGGCGACAATGAACGGCTCCTCAACCAAAGCTCTATTCTGGTGCGCGATAGTCGCACAGGTGGCAGGAGCTCAGGTGTTTTTCTGCGACGCGCTTCCTGATTACTGGGAGTTGATCGCCGGAGAGGTCGTAGTAGGTACGCCTACGATTCGGCTTCGACCGTATTCCAGAGGTCAGCGCGAAGCAGCGGCGGTCTCGTTGGATCCACTTGGTATCGAGCCAGTGAGTAATTCCATCAGCCGCGCCTCGTACGAATCACACATCGGGGACTCGCCATTTGGCTGGATCCACTCGGGATGTTGGAGCCGCAGATCATTGTGGATCTGTCGTAGCAGTGCTGTGTAAGTGTGGACCTCGTGAGCCATGGCCATTGACTCGGTTGAAAGGTTCAAGTGTGCCGCGGGACGGTTCCCTCTCCAAAGCCATGACGGAATCGACGGCCAGCGGTGATGCTATGAAGACGCGCCAATAACCAGGTGAGGCTACTCCCAAACAATTCACGTATCTGCTCGCGCTGTGCGCGACGCCGGGTCAATTCGATCGCTCTTCGGCGCTGGTGTTGCAGCAACTCGGCCAGCAGTCCGCTTTGCGTAAGGGTCGCAGTGGATCTCCCAATGTGGTTTCTATTGGTTTTCAAACGCATCTTTTATTGGGGGTTGGCTGTCTTAAAATCCGCTCGATCTAACTGCCCGGCTTACCCTCTCTCTGACGAGCTGGTTGCGTTCATTTCAATGGCATTGCCATCGCGTTAGCCAGCAAGGTTAGAGTGATTAGGATTATTCCGAAGGCGACGAGCTCGATCAAATAATCGGGCCGTTCTGCGTATCGATCACCGAAGAAACGAGAAGCGCGAACGCGCAATGAATTGGTCGTTTTCATATTTACAGCACTCCTTTCACTAATGAGATGACGATTTTCGTGCAGTAAAATGGACAATTATTTCGACAGTTCGCTGCATCGCAAAAGTAACGCTGCTGTCACCTATGGCAGACCCACGACTGCGCTTCGGCGCCCTGCTTTGAGAATTTGAGCTGATCACATAAGGTCAGCGCATGCGCACCGTCTTACTTCTGATTGTTCTGTTCGTTGCACTGACATCCATTGCAAACAGCGCACCGCTTTCAGAGGCTGATCTCAAGAATCTTCTTGCGGGAATTCGTCAGAACCGAAGCACGCAGGCCGATTTTCAGGAACAACGAGCGATTCACTTGATGAAGAAACCGATCGTTAGCTCGGGAAAAGTTTGGTTCCAGGCGCCTAACAAGTTCCGGCGCGAAGTGAAAGGCAATTCGCCGAGTCTGACCGTGAGCGACGGGCGTCAGCTCTGGATTTATTATCCCAACTTTAAATCGGCGGAGCGTTATCCACTGGGCAAAGGATCGCCGCTCGATTCCACGGTGGCAGCGATCAATTCTTCGTTGAATCTCGAGAACGTGGAAAACACCTTCCAGATCGCTGCGACGAAGGTCGACAACGGATACGAGCTTGCATTGCTACCCCGCACTGCGGCAATGAAGCGCGTGTTTCAAAAGCTTGACCTACGTATTAATGATCAGTTGCGAGTCGAACGTACCGACATGTTGTTACCAAACGGCGATCGGATCGTGACCACGTATTCAAATCAGACGCGGACGCTCGTTCCTGCGTCAATGTTCAAATTTACACCGCCAGCCGGTACTGAAATCTCGACGCCCCTTGGGTAATGATAGTAGGAATGGACGAGCCGCAAGAACTGAAAGGCGTCGGTAAAATTTGTGCGAAACTCGTCGTCAGGATCTTCAATCCACCGTAACGGCAATCGGAGCAGAAGGGATTCCGTTAGCGACAACAACAAGTTGGCTAGGGCCGTGCTCTTCGGTTACCGGCACATCGAAATGAGTAGACACCAAATCGCTGGAAGCAACGGCCATGCTGCTGAAGTCGTGCGTCCGGCTATAAAACACATGCCCGGTTCTATTATTCGTGATGCGCACCAGCGGAAAGTTGGTTGCGGCTTGCTGATCGTCTCCGTAAGCAGCCCCTTGGGACATGCCATTGAAAAGGTACCCAGAAATGGCGTACGACCCGCCGGGCGCAACGTGGGCAGGGGCAGACTGGATCCTTGGCGCCCAGGCCGGATTGTAAGTTCCCGAAGGGTTGTAAACTGAGACGAAAAAGAAGTCGGTGAAGAGCATTTGGCCCGTCGGCAGGACTACGAAGTTGCCGTAGAACGAGGAGTCGCTCGACGCGTGAGGCGCCGGAGAAACTTCCGCCAGGGTCGACCCATCCCACTCAAAGAACCTAGCTCCGGTCCTAAAGATTCCCGGGCTAACCATCATGAGAACCTTTCCGTTAGGCTCCAGCGCGGCGGGACCATCGGCGATGTCCAGTGAGTCAGGGAAATCCGGACCCGGTGTCCAGACTCCGCTGTTCGAGTTGTAAATTGCATTGTGACCCGCACCGCAACGGTTCGCTCCAGTGTAGAAGACGGTCCCGTCGGGCCGGAGAACGGCGGGTCCTATTTCGTACGAAGCACGCCCTCGGTTGCCACACATTGCGGCGGAGTCCCAGAGCTGCACAATCGTACTGCCAGCGCTAGACCACGCGCCCGTCGCGGGGTTGTAGATTTCGGAGTTCATGCCTCTAGCGTCGTACGAAAAGACGTAGCAATCCACCGTCAGCACATTTCTGTTCGGTAATAGTGTCCAGCCTTCCTCATCATTAACAGTGAACTTCCCAGAGCCCGTCGGTGTCCACGTCAAGGTCGTCGGGTTCAGCAGGGCTGCTTCAGTCGTGCAGCAATTGGCCTGCATGAACGTACCGTCGGCAAGAACGACGGCTTGGGCATCACCAATCGTGCTCCAACCAGTTGGAGGATTTACCATCGTCCACGTATCGGTTAGCGGGTCATAGATGGCGCCCAAATTGCTCCAGACCGGTTGCAGGAAGTTGTATTCCCCACCCTCAATGATGATCCGGCCATCAGGGAGTACGGCTGACGAGTGATAAAGCGGGCTGTATCCCGCTGGCGTTGAGGCCAACTGGGTCCAGGTTCCATTCACGTAACTGCCGAACGCGTCGGGGGTCAGTTTCCACCAATCCTGGCAGCCGTCATCTTGCAGCATAACAGTGCCGTCGGTGAGTAAAATCGGGTTGCCAGGGCCGCAATCAGTATAGTCAAGAACCGGAGGTTGGTTTGTTAGCAATTGCCACGGCGAGTTGGGAGCGAGAGCGGCAGTTGCGGCGAGGGCACGTGCGCCCTTTTTTGGCGGAATTGGCGGGAGGGGCATCGGTTTGGGTGAGATCTGCGCCTCGGCAAGGCCGGCCGTCGGCGCGAACGTCGCGAAAAAGGCCATTATCCCCGCGGCCAAGATTAGCACGACTGTAACTGCGATACGCAGATATGAGAGGACGCCATTTCGACTAAACCAGAGAGAAGTTTTCATATATTTTCCCAGCTACTAATGAAGAGTTAAATTTTAGTGAATTTCGGGAGTTTGGAACTCCCCAAATAATCAAGACGAAAATATCCACGATTTTGGATGCTTTTTTTATCGGGGAGGGAAGAGCGCCGATGTTCTGAAAAAGCTTGGCGAGTGAATAAACCGCTGGATAAATAGACCGACAACGTTTAACTCAACCGAAAGGAATACCCGTGCTCTAGACTATAATTGTCATTCTGGTCATCCTCTGGCTCCTTGGCTTCATCGGTCATGTCGGCGGCGGTTTGATCCATCTTCTCCTCGTAATTGCCGTCGTTATCCTGATCATCACCTGATCAAGGAAGACGAGGGCTCTAGGATTACGTGGGCGGGAATAAGCTGTCCAACTGTTCGTTGATCACGCCGGAAAACGTCGTGTCAATGAATGATATTTCCAATCGACGCGACAAAGGAACAAACTGACAGTTGAAGAGGCATTGGCGCTTCAAAGTGGATCAAGCGAGGCAGAGATTCCGCCTCACCTCTACAGAAAAACGAGTAGTTGTGTTTGTTCTTGCGGCGTTCGTGCTCGGCCTTGTTACAAAGTGTTATCGCGACGTCCATCCGTCCCCTTCTCCATCCCAATCTGATTCCCGTTAGGGCGCCACTTCGAATCATTTGCGAATCGCCTCGTTCCCGCAGATGATTTCAGAGTGACCGATCACGTTGACGCCTTCACGAAGCAGATTTGTGAAGTTATCGTAGGCAAGAATCAGGCCGTTAAACTCGCTGTCGCCTGTTTGCTCGCGCGCGGCCATCTTTTGATCGAGGACATTCCAGGTGTCGGCAAGACAACGCTCTCCCAGGCGCTGGCGCGCTCGTTAGCCCTCGCGTTTCAACGCATTCAATTTACCAGCGACCTGTTGCCGGCCGATATTCTTGGCAATTCAATCTTCGATCAGGGCAAGCAACGCTTCGAGTTTCACCGCGGCCCGCTTTTTTCGCAGGTGGTGCTGATCGATGAGGTCAATCGCGCGACTGCCAAAACGCAAAGCGCGCTGTTGGAAGCAATGGAAGAACATCGCATCTCGATCGACGGCGTGACCTATGAGCTGCCTGAACCGTTCTTTGTGATCGCGACACAGAATCCGCAACACGCGGTCGGTACTTTTCCGTTACCTGAATCTCAGCTCGATCGGTTTCTAATGCGGATCGAGCTCGGCGTGCCTGATCGCGCCAGCGAACGCGCAATGCTTCTGGGTATGGATCGCCGCGATATGCTTAAGGAATTGAAGCCGGTAATCAACCCGCGAACATTGATCGAGATCCAAGATAATGTGCGGAAGGTGTACGCGTCCCCTGCGCTGCTCGATTACCTGCAGGATCTGCTTGACGCGTCACGACAACGTCACACCACCGGTTTGTCACCGCGCGCCGGTCTGGCCTTGCTGCACGCGTCCCAGGCTTGGGCGCTGATGCACGGACGCGACATGGTTCTTCCCGAAGATATTCAAGCTGTGGGGATCGCAGTCATGGCGCATCGGTTGGGACATGATATCGAACAACCCGGCCAAAGCGGACGTACGCTTGCTGATAATCTGGTTCACAGCGTGCCGGTCCCGTGAAAGCAAGAAAACTTCCGCTCGTTTATCCAACTGCAGGTTTTGCAGGGCTGTTGTTTGTGCTGGGCGCAATGTGGTATGCGGCATCGAGTCAAAACAACGCGGCAGTTTACCTGCTCTTGTTCGCGCTAGCGGCGGTATTTCTGGTTTCGATTCCGCATACGCTGATTAATCTCACAGGCGTCACGATCACACTCGAGTCGGTGCAGCCAGCATTTGTGGGTCAGGAGGTTTCGCTGCCAGTTGAGATCATGAACCACTCCCGCGCCACCCGGCATGGAATTGAGCTGGCACTCTCGGATTGCAAGGGTGAGCGCCAACGCATCGATTACATTCCAGCAGATAAAGCAGCTCGCGTAACGCTGCGATTTCCCGCGCTAGAGCGCGGTGAACACAAGGTAGGGACATTGTGCCTAACGAGTGCTTACCCGCTCGGTTTCATTCGGTTTTTGAAGAAATTCGCGTCCTCTCACACCTATCTTGTCTATCCCAGGCCTGCGGGCAACGCTCGGCTTCCAGCAAGTTTCATGCACCGACGCGACAGCCGGCCACTGAGCGACCTTGGTGAAGGCGATGATTTTGCCGGAGTGCGCGCGTATGTGCTCGGGGAATCTCAACGTCACATCGATTGGAGAGCAGTCGCCCGCGGACAGCCGCTCATGACAAAGCAATTCATGGCTGAAGCCGAAGGCGTCGTCTATCTCGATTTTTCTTCTGTTAATTCAGCCAATGTGGAAGAAAAGCTGTCGCAGTTGGCGCTTTGGGTGATCGAAGCAGAACGCGCGCGACGTCCTTATGGTCTCCGTCTTCCGGCAACGGAAATACCACCGGGTATTGGCCAATCGCATTTTGACCAGTGTCTACGGGCGCTGAGCTTGTTCCAGTTAAACAAGCAAGAGCATGAGCATAAGTAAGAGCAGGAGCGCGCACAGGCTAGATACGAGTATTCCGCGGCGACCCCTGCTTTGGCTGGCGGCCGCGTTGCTCTTTACGTTGCCTCCGATGTTCGGTTCTCTTGTGAGGTGGGTTCCCTGCGTTTTTCTGCTCGCGCTTGCAATGAAGTTTTGGATGGAGCCAAGAGGCTATCGACTTCGCTTTGCAACTTTAAAGCTGCTCCTTGCGGCCGCGGCGCTCTTCGCGATCTTCGTCAGCTACGGTTCTCTAAAGGGGGTTGAACCAGGCATATCTCTCCTTGTGGTTCTGGTCTCTCTTAAGATTCTGGAAGCACACACCGCGCGCGAGTTTCAAGTGATGGTGCTAATGGGATGGGTGCTCTGTCTTTGTGGCTTTTTCCTTTCCCAAGACTTCGCGATTGCGCTTTCCCTTCTGACTGCATTCGCTTTGCTGCTTGTCGCCTTGATCCAGTTTCATCGCGGATCTTCACCTAGCGCTTTCTGGCCGCCTCTGGCCACGACATGCAGACTCCTTATTCAAGCGGCGCCGGTCGTCGTCCTCTTCTTCGTTTTGTTTCCCCGAATCAATACTGGCTTGCGGTTTGATTTTCGCGCCATCCGGTCAGCAAACACCGGTCTTTCTGATCGACTCTCTCCAGGCAGCATCGCAGCGCTTGCAAACTCTTCGGAGATTGCTTTCCGCGCGGAGTTTCCGGGAAGCAAGACTCCGCCGCCTGGCCCGATGTATTGGCGGGGCATAGTCATGTGGCATTGCGATGGCATGGAATGGCGCGCCCCGTACGTGCCGACGTCAATCTCTCACTCGCGGAAGCAACCCATTCGCGGCAACTCGATTCGCCAGCGCATCACGCTCGCGCCGCATGGCGCACGCTGGATGTTTGCCCTCGATCGCCCGTTTGAAATTCCAGCCGGCGCAATCCTTGCCCGCGGGGATTACCTCTGGAGCGTTCAGACAATTCGAAAAGCGCGCCGATATGAAGTCGTTTCATCCGCAGGGGCTGCTGGAAAGGAATTGACACCGGGCGAACGTCGGGAAGCACTCGAGCTTCCGCCATCAATTAGTCCGGCCGTGCGCGAGCTGGCACAATCCTGGGCCACGCAGAGTTCCAATCCGCGCGCTATCGTGCATAGCGCGCTCCAGTTTTTCCAGGCGCAAGGTTTTCGCTATTCGTTGTCGCCAGGCGAATACAGGAAGAACGATTTGGAGCAATTTCTCTTTCATCGGCGGATTGGCTTTTGCGAACACTACGCCGCCAGTTTCGCTACCTTGATGCGATTGGCAGGAATTCCTGCGCGGGTCGTCGTTGGATACCTGGGCGGTGAATATAACGATCTCGGCCATTTCTTTCTCGTGCGACAAGCAGACACGCATGCGTGGTGCGAGGTCTGGCTTGCCGAAAGCGGGTGGACACGGGTGGATCCAACGACGGTGGTCGCGCCCGGGCGAGCGAGTCTCGACCTAACCTCGTTTTTAGAGCGACGTATCGCTTCCGGCCAAATGGAGGCTCGCCGAAGCACATTCCTCACGCAGTTGGCCCGGTCCGCATTATTCACCAATGTTCGCCTCGCCTTGGAGACGCTCAGTTATGAGTGGGACACTCGGTTGCTGGCCTTCGACGCGGATGTGCAGGAGGTATTGCTGGACTCCATCGGGCTCGCGAATCGCGGACCGTTCGTTCTCATCATCGAAATCCTGATTGTCGCAATCGCATTGCTCATAATCTATTTCGGCTGGATGCAATTGCGCACGCGCTCACGCGGCGATCGGGTGAAGGCGTTGTATGAACGCTTTTGTCAAAAGGCCGCTCGCCTGGGCGTACGCCGCGATCCATGCGAAGGTCCGTCAGATTTTTCAAGGCGCGCCGCGCAGTTATTGCCTGAGGAATCGGAGCGTATTCGCCAAATTTCCAATACCTACATTGCACTGCGCTATGCGCCCGGATCCGCTGGCGTAGCTCTCGATAGGTTCGCGAAAGAAGTGAGTACGTTTGCCGTGCGCCGGTAACGACGCCGCGGCCTTGCTACAAATACTTTTCAGGCACGGGATGCTCGGAGCTTTCGTGTTGCCAATAAATGCTCACGATCCACCAGCGAGTGCCGTCGTAGAACAGCTGAATACTGTTAATCCCGCGCATAAACGGTTTGGAATCATCGGCATTGTGGCGTGATTCGTACGTGCTCCAAACATGAGCAATATGCCCAAACTGTTCCGTCTGCCGCGCCACTTCCATTTCGTAAAATCCGTTCTTTGCGAAGTGTGCGGCGCAGCGGGAAATGAACCCATCGATGTCGAGCATCTGTGGCGCAAGTTCCGGATTTGTCTGTCCGGCGTTTTTCGCTGTTGGAACCAGGCGCGCACCTGGAATGAATAAGGAGCGCACTCGATTCCAGTCTCGCGTGCCCGCTGGGCCTGAGATGGAATCATAGGCAGCCCTGACAATGGCGTCGATCGATGCGACATCGGCGGGATCAGAAACTTCCATCGTGCTTGTCACTTGTTACTCACGACGTCCGACAAATTTCAAGCACCTTCATCGCGGCATTATGCCCAGGAATCCCGCTGACGGCACCGCCGCGATGAGCGCTTGATCCACAGAAAAATATATTTTCGTAATCAGTTTCGACGCCCCAAGTTCCAACCTGCTCTTTGCGCTCAGCGAAAGGAAACGTCGGCGCATTCTGAAAAATGTTTCCCTGAAACATCCCCAGCGCATCCTCGATGTCGACAGGGCTTTTGCTTTCGATACAGAGGCTGCCATCACGGGCCACGGCGAGACAATCCTCCAGAGATTCGTCAAGCCACTGATTAATGCTCTCGATGAATTTTTTCTGCGCGGACTTGCGCATCGTCTTGTTATCTCGCACGAACAAGCTCCACGGCGCGTCCAGTCCGAACAACGTCATGGTATGGAAACCCTGCTCTCGTAGCTCAGGCGCGAGAATGCTGTCGTCGGTCAATGTGTGGCAATAAACTTCGCACGGTGCTTTGTTGGGCAGTCGCCGCCTGCATGCTTGATCGTAGCTGGCATTCATTTGCTCATAGCCTTCGTCGCTGTGAAACGTCCCGCACCACGCCTGATCCAATGGATATCTGTTCGCTCTCAGCTTCGGCAATCGTTGCAGGAGCATGTTAATCTTGAACACCGAGCCTTCGTCCGTGGCATCCGGTTGGTATAACTTCCCGATATACCTTGCCAACACGTTGGGACCAAAGTTCACTAGAAGGTATCGCCCTTCGACTGTTTGTTGTTCTCCATCCTTGTAGAATTCAACTGTCTGCGGCTTTCCTGCCACGCCGAGCACGCGTAGCTCAATATTTGTCAATATTTCCGCGCCAGTTTTCCGCGCTGCTTGCTCCAGTTCTCGTGCTACCGCCCCCATGCCGCCGACCGGCACCTTCCATTCGCCTGTCTTGTTGCCAATCAGATGATAGATAAAACAACGATTCTGCAAGAGCGACGGATCATGCGGATGCGTCAGGACGCCAATCTTTGCATCTGTGAAAACAAGACCGCGCACCAAATCGTTCTTTAAATACCGCTCAATCGCGGTCCCGAGCGGTTCCTCCACCAAACTGCGCCATGCTTCCTGAGAAACATCATCGGCATTGAAGCGACGCCGAAACTCCTCTTTCGCAACCAATGGTTGCAGCATTGTGTCCCAAACCTTCTCGGCAAAAACGCGCGAAAGATTGTAAAACGCTTTCATCGCCTCGAATTCAGTCTTGTTCCCAGTCAACTCGAACATCGACTGGCGACTGACTTCTTCGTCCACGTTGCTCAACAACAGACCATCGTGCTGCCCGTGACTTAGATAAGGCGTAAACGAAGCTGTCGCGCGCCGGCGCAATTCAAGGTGCAATCCGAGGTCGCGAATGATTTTTTCCGGGAACAAACTGACGAGGTATGAATATCGCGACAGTCGCGCATCATAATCGGGAAACACCCTCTGCGAAGTCGTAGCGCCACCGACGTAGTTGTTTTTTTCAAGAACCAGAACACTCAGGCCGGCGCGCCCAAGGTAGCTCGCTGCGACCAGGCCATTGTGTCCCGCGCCGAGAATTACTACATCGTACTGCGATTTCATTGCCGCATGCTTACATCAAACATCGCAAAGCAAACATCAAACATTTCCTGCCGGACGCCTTTATTCCCTTCAGCAGAAAAAGGCCAATCGCATGTGAAAACGTCTTTCTTCGCTTGTTGGCAGAAATATGATGATAATTGTCATTGCTGCCAGCACCCTGCGCCGAGAACTTGCATGTCATGAATACACGAACAAACACCATGAATTGGAAAGGATTACTCAGAACAGCACCGGAATTCGGCTTGCTGGCTGCAATTACGGTTACGGTCTTGGGTCAACTTTCGGCTTCAAATCCGGCTCAAGCTCCCAGCGAGCGTAAGAACAACCAATCTGCGGTTAAAACAAAGCCACTCAAAGCGCCGGCTCAGGGCAGCATACCTGTTGCGTTTCTTATTTCGGAAGGCGCCCAGATAATCGATTTCACTGGGCCATGGGAAGTTTTTCAAGATGTCATCGTTCCGGGACGGACGGATCATCCGTTTCGTCTTTACACCGTGTCCGAGTCGACTTCGCCTATTCATACAAGCGGTGGAATGAAGGTTGTTCCCGATTACACCTTCGAAAATGCTCCTCCGCCCAAAGTAATCGTTATCCCAGCCCAGAGCCAGCCGAGCGAGGCAACGTTGGAATGGATTCGTAAGTCCGCAAAGTCTGCCGATGTGACCATGTCGGTTTGCACTGGTGCGTTTGTGCTGGCGAAGACCGGTCTTTTGTCAGGCAAAGCGGCGACCACGTTTCATGGTGCGTTTGTTCGCTTTTCAAATCAATTTCCAGATATCCAGCTGAAGCGCGGAGCCAGGTTCGTCGAGGATGGCAACCTTGCCACGGCTGGCGGACTTTCCTCCGGCATTGATCTCGCCCTTCGCGTAGTTGAGCGCTACTTCGGCCGCGAGGTCGCGCAGCAGACAGCCTATGACATGGAGTATCAGGGACTCGGCTGGATGGATCCGGATTCGAACCATGTTTACGCCCTAACGCCGGTTTCCAGCGCAGAACACCCAGTCTGTCCAGTGTGTGGAATGGCGGTCGATCCTGCCACAGCGCCAAAATCCGTTTTCAAAGGCACCACATACTACTTCTGTACCGACGACGACAAGAAAACATTCGACGCTACGCCGGATAAGTTTGTGAGAGCCGATAAAAAGAACTTGTGATAAGCGACGAGCCGATGAATCAAAGTGCGTCTTGCGCAACACGCCGGATCGTTTTCGTGGCCGCGCCTGGCACCGAGATCCTCGATTTAGTGGGACCGCTTCAAGTCTTCGCTCGGGCGTCGGAAATCTTCATCAGGCAAAATCCAGGTGCGTCGCCAATTTATTCGATTGAAGTCGTCACCACCTCCCCTGACCGCTCATTCGTCGCAAACTGCGGCTTGCGAATCACGGCCCACAAAACGTTTCGCGAGCTGCGCGGAAGCATCGACACGTTGCTCGTGGCTGGGGGCAGCGCAATTGAGAATGACGAAGTAAACGCTCAAGTCATCCGCTGGTTGAAGGCCATCGCTGGGCGAATTAGGCGAATCGGCTCAGTCTGCACCGGCGCCATGTTACTGGCGCGAGCCGGTTTGCTTGACGGTCGCCGCGCTACAACGCATTGGAACTGGTGCGAGGTTTTGATAAGGCGCGCGCCTCGCGCACATGTCGATCCTGATCCAATATTTGTTCGTGACAAAAACATCTATACGTCGGCAGGTGTTACGGCCGGAATGGACCTTGCCCTCGCGTTGGTGGAAGAAGACCACGGCTCGCGACTGGCGTTGCAGGTAGCCCGTAATCTCGTGCTCTATTTACGCCGGCCCGGCGGACAATCACAATTCAGCGCCGCGTTATCACTGCAACTGAGCGATCGAAAACCGTTACGCGAACTCGAGTCATGGGTGCTCGATAATCTAAATAAACCGCTGACTGTGCCGGTGCTGGCGCAGCGGGTTGCGATGAGTCCCCGAAATTTTGCCCGGGTCTTCGCGAAAGAAATGAAAACCACCCCAGCGAAATTCATCGAGCGTCTCCGCGTCGAAACAGCTCGTCGACGGCTGGAGGAAAGTCAGAACCCCATGGAATCAATCGCGAGCGAGTGCGGCTTCGGAAATGTGAATTCAATGCGCAGCGTGTTTCAGCGCGCGCTAAGGATTGCCCCGGGGCAATATCGGCGCCACTTCCGCCACGTGAAACATCGGACCAACGCCAAGAGCGGAACAGGTAAACATTTACAACTGGGGAAATTACCGGTGAATGCGGCGACAGAAAAAGTCACTCCAATTTTCCGGTGAGATTTCATGCGGATTCAGTCGTGAGTTCACACATGCACCGAAAATCGCAACGCAAACCCTCCAGCCAATGGCCGCGTTTGAGTATCTCTCCGTTCTTATCTCAATTATTCTAGCCTTGGGCATGACCCGAGTGCTGGGCGGCGTCGGCGAAATGCTACAAGCCCGTTCCCATCGACGGATCTACTGGGTGCACGCCATCTGGATCATCAACTTGTTTTTATACCTCGTGATCGCCTGGTGGATCTTCTACCGATGGCGCAATCAAGAACCATGGAGATTCTTGCTGTTTGTCTTCGTTCTAATCTCGCCAACGATCTTATATTTGGCCTCGCTCCTGCTTTTTCCACGGGAAGGCGAAATCGATCTCGCCATTGATTACAAGACGCACTATTACGCGAACCATCGCGCCTTCTTCATTCTCTTCGCTCTATTTACGCCTGTCGATTTTGTCGACTCGTTGCTCAAGGGCGTCCCGCATTTTCTTGCACTAGGACCGCAATACTTTGTCAGTAATCTTCTTTATTTCGTCGGCCTAACCACGGCTGCGATCACACGTAACGAGCGCTATCATGAGTTCTACGCCGTCTTCTTTCTCGTCCAAACCATCGTTATCAGCTTCCTCATTTTTCAGACCCTCGTGTGAATTAAAGCCGAGCAAGCGAACCGAGGTTATTCAGAGTTCTGCGTCGGATCCACAGCGAACACCGGGGGCTTATTTGGGTATATGATCAAAGGTATCCCTTCATAACCATTGTGATTCATACCAAATATTGGGGCCAACTTTTAGCCCATCGTGCGGTAACAAATACAGGAATGAACCGCATCGCGGACACGATGTCTCTTATAAGTAGAGATCATTTGTCCCCGAGGGCGATGGGAATGTCACGCTGTCAAAAATGTATTGTTGTGCTGCTCGGCGTCGCGATCTTTAGCGGCAGCGCGTATTTCGCGCGCATTGTCTTTCGCCCGCCAGAATTGGAGAGGTACAAGTCGATTCCGCGGGTGAAATACGTGCATCCTAATGTAAAGAAGCTGAGACGGGCTCGGGATTTGGCTGGCGAAGGGAAATTGAACGAAGCGCGTGCAATTCTCGTGAAAGCGCTTATCACCGCGCCGAAGTCGCCCGTCACGCGCGATTTGCGTGACCTTCTTGGCGATATCAACACGCAAATCTTTTTCTCGAAAGAACTTTCGCCACGCAAAACTGAATACACCGTCAGGCGCGGCGACGCGCTTGCGTCGATCGCACGAAAACTTGAGTCGAGTACCGAAGCGATTATCCGCGTGAATGACCTTGATTCGACGTTGATCAGGCCTGGAGAAAAGCTGCTCGTGCCGCAGCTGGATTTCACTATCACGATCGACCTCCCGCGCGACCGTGTCGTCGTGCACGACAGTCGTGGATTTCTTACTCAGTATCCGATCGTCTCGGCGGAGCTGCCAACGGCGCGACAAGCCACAATCCAAACGAAGG
Source organism: Verrucomicrobiota bacterium (assembly GCA_046725285.1). GTDB lineage: Bacteria > Verrucomicrobiota > Verrucomicrobiia > Chthoniobacterales > UBA10450 > Udaeobacter. Next base: position 19,683 of record JBKOYG010000084.1, on the reverse strand, counting down.
TAATGGCGAAATCGTTTTGGGAAAATGGCAAGCCGGTCCGACCCAGTCAGGCGCTCCAGAACGAAAGCATTCCGCGAATCGATCTGGGGCGGACCGGCTACGTGCTTTATGGCGTGGACGAAGAAAGTGATACCAGCACTTCCGAGATTACGGTCGAAGCCGATGATAAGGAGGGAACACTGGACTCTCGCGATGCAAATCGACCCCCTCAAGGGATTGCCACGCTGAAAGATGATATTGCGGAGATCGAGCTCCTCATCCGCAAAGGAACACCGGTAACGATTATTCTTGATCCAAGGTTCATGTCGTCGTCCAAGTCCGCCCGAAAGTGAAGACACACCAATTTACCGATCCATCTGGCCCCTTGGAAACTGCTTTCCACGGTTCAACGAAATTTGCGCGCTTTGGGTCCTCAGCTTTTCGCGCCGATTTGTAGCACTACCCGAAACCGCGCCTTGCCGCTCATCATGCGGTCATAAGCTTCGGCTGCTCGATCGAGCGGAAAAATTTCGTTCATCGACTGCACACCATTTGCCGCGCTGAATTTGAGCGTATCCTGCGAATCAATTGATGTCCCCGAGTACCAGCCTTTCACGGAACGCTGTCCGGTGATGAGCAGAATCGGATCGACGGAGAGCGGGCCGGCTGCGCCGATTACAATAAGCGTTCCGTTGGGTCCAAGACCGCCCAGCACTGTCGCCATCGCGCCGCCATGGGTTACCGTCGCTATGATAACTTTGGCTCCGCCTAATTTGCTCAGCTCCGCCGCCGGGTCCGACGATTGACTATCGATGTAATGCCGCGCACCGAGGTTTTTTGCCAACGGCTCCTTGTCTTTTCCGCGCGCGATCGCCACGGTGTTGAATCCCATCTTGGCTGCGTACTGGACACCGAGATGACCGAGTCCGCCGATCCCCAGTACGCCGACAAGGTCGCCGGGTCGCGCGCTGCTGTTGCGCAACGCATTGAACGTTGTTATTCCGGCGCACATCAACGGCGCGCCATCAATTGAGTTCAAGTCGTCCGGCACCGACGCGAGCGCTTTCGCCGGTGCAACCATGTATTCGGCATAACCGCCGTCGAACGAAATGCCGGTCGTGAGTAATTCCACCTGGCAGGCAAAGAAATCGCCACGCCGACATGGATCGCAATGTCCGCAATTTGAAGCGTGCCACCCAACGCCAACCCGCTGACCCGATTTCCAATCCGGAACGTCGGGCCCGACGGCGTCGATCACACCGATCACCTCGTGGCCAGGTATTCTCGGATATTGGATGCCGGGCCAGAGACCCTCTTTGACTAACGAATCGCTGTGACAAATGCCACACGCTTCAACTTTCACTCGGACCCAACCTGATTTTGGTTCCAGAATCTCACGCTCCACCACTTCCAACGCTCCCTTGGCCTTTGGAACCTGCACTGCGCGCATTGTTTTCGCCATATGCTACCTGTCGCGCTGGAGATAATGGCGTCAACTCTGACAGATCGCTTTCCTTCTGGGTTGGCCATTGAAGTTTGGCGTTCAGCGTTGAGCGTTCCTGAATGAAAACGGTTTCCTTAGCGGACGGCGAGTCGGTTCCAGCACTCGGCCAGGGCACGTGGCGCATGGGCGAGAACACGCGGGCGCACAAGAATGAAGTCGGCGCATTGCGGCTCGGAATCGAGCTCGGCATGACATTGATCGATACGGCTGAGATGTACGGCGATGGCGGCGCGGAAAAAGTCGTGGCCGACGCAATCGAGGATCAACGCGATCGTGTGTTCGTCGTTACCAAGGTCTATCCGCACAACGCTTCACGCACAGAACTGCCAAAAGCGTGTGAGCGCAGTCTCAAGCGCCTGCGCATGGACGCAATCGACCTTTACTTGTTGCATTGGCGGGAAAGAAGCACGCAGCTCGCGGAAACGGTCGAGGCGTTCGAGAAGCTTCGGGCGGCTGGAAAAATCAAACGCTGGGGTGTCTCAAACCTCGATGTCGATGATATGAAGGAACTTTGGTCGGTGGAAAACGGCGCGAACTGCGCGGCCAATCAGGTTCTCTACAATCTGGAAAACCGGGAGATTGAATCCGCTCTCCTGCCATTTCTCTATCAACTCTCAACTATCAGCAATCAACTCATCGCAATAGCCTACTCTCCGGTTGGTCACGGCCGCGGTTTGCTCGAGAACGCGACGGTAAAGAGGATTGCCAAACGCTACGAAGCAACAACGGCACAAATCGCGCTCGCGTGGGTGCTGCGTCAGCCGGGAATGATCGCGATTCCAAAAGCGAGCGATCAGGAACACGTCCGTGAGAACGCACGATCAATCGAGATCAAACTGACCAAAGAAGACCTCGCCGAACTAGACCGGGAATTTCCACCGCCCAAGTCTAAAGAGTCATTACCGATGTTGTGAGTTGTTCGACAATCTAACGATCCACTACCTAACTAATCTTACCGCCTGTTATCGGAAAGATATTGACGGAAAGTCGCGATCCTGTTTCGATCGAGCACATGAAAATAAAGACGATTGGATTGACTCTGGCGTTTTGCTTTTTGGGAGCTGCAGCGTGCTTGGCCGCTGACCCAAACATGGGCACCTGGAAGCTGAACGAAGCGAAATCGAAGATCACACCTGGGACAATGAAATTCACGACTGTGACCTTCAAAAACATGTTCGGGAACATAAAAGTGGCTAACGACGGCATCGGCCCAAATGGTAAACCCATCCATGTCGAGTGGTCGGGCAAGTTCGACGGAAGAGATTATCCGGTCACTGGCGACCCGAACGGAGACACCCGCTCTTACGCGAAGGTGAACGATCGGACCTTGCACGTAACTGTTAAGAAAAACGGGAAAGTGACCGCGACGGCCCACACTGTGGTCTCTGCTGATGGCAAAACCCGCACTGCGACTGTGAACGGCACCACTCCGAAAGGGAAAAAGTTCAAGAACGTCGCAGTTTACGACAAGCAATAACAGCAGATAGATCGACGAGTCACACGAACAGTGCAGCGGGTGGCCGTGCGGCCAAGGCGCAGCTTCGACGCGAAGGCTGATTGCCTGTCTTTTGACTGATGAACGGCGGGAACTTCTCGCTGCCCCTTTATGCCAATGCTTAGTTTGAATCCACGGGCGCTTGCCAGCGCATCAAACAGGCAACATGCCACACCCTGCAAATAGCTCTCAGCATTTTGCCCGCAATCAGATCCTTATTGGCGGCCTCATCCTTTATGCCTCCGCCTTCGCGCTCCTTTTACGAAACAAGAGCTTCGACGTCACCGGGGCCGTCGTCGTGCTCATCGTCTTCGGAATTGCATTCCCGCTCATCGCTTGGATCACAACTCGCCGCGCCATTCCTCTCTCGATTTCCGTCAAGCCGAGCAAGGCGCAATTGGTGGTCCTAATCGGATACATTATAGCCTTATCGGCTTACCTGATCGGCGGTCCACAATGGATCGACGAGCATCTTCCTTCCTCTTGGATTGATTCCGAGCGGGTCAAGTTCTTTATCACGCTTGCAAAGAAGCTTATTGCTTTCGTCGCTATTCCTTTCGCGATCTTTCGATTCGGCTTCGGTTATCGAATCCGCGATTTCGGAATTCAGAGCGAGGGTTTGCGTGCGCTCTGCCGAAGTCATTTGCCCGTTGTCGTCGTTGTGGGAGGCGCGTTCCTAGTCTTCCAATATTTTCTCAGCGGTGGCGGCGCTTCATTTCGACATGGACACTTTACCGCCAATCAACTGTTTGTCGGTCTCCCGTTTTGTTTTATTTGGCTTTTTGTCAAGCCGGATTAGTCGAAGAATTTTTCTTTCGCGCCCTCGTCCAATCACACCTGGCCGCCGCGCTTAAATCCGAAGTGAGCGGCGTCGTACTGATGTCGCTGATTTTTGGCCTGGCGCACGCGCCCGGTTTTATTTTCCGCCATGCTGGCGAAGTTGAAGGGCTCGGCTCAAATCCGAGCGCGTTGGACGCGGTTGCCTACTCTATCGTTGTCCTGGCAATAAGTGGACTTACATTGGGCGTCATCTGGGCGCGAACGAAAAATCTTGTGGCGCTCATGCTGATTCACGCTGCCGGCGATCTTCTCCCAAATGTCGGCAGCTTCGTCCGAACGTGGTTGTCATGACCGCGACCATGCCATCAATCATCGCGATTTTCCCTCAATCGTCGCCGCCATCATGCTCGTCATCGCCGTGATGTTTCTTCCATTTGGCTTTCCACTTTCCGTGTTTCCACTTTCCACGGTTGAATTTCTTCTCAACGCGCGTCCAGCTGTCCTGCCAAGGTGCTGACTCCAAATACGCCATGTTCCGAGCAGGCAAGCCGAGCGCATCGAGCGTCATTATGTCGAGCCGGCCAGTCGGTGGAATTCCCAATCGTCATTGGAACTCACGCACGGCGAACACTGTGCGCGGTCCATATCTCCCGTCGACCCAGCCACGATAATATTCGCGGCTCATCAGCTGAAGTTGGACTTCCGTAACGATGCGCGTGCGTGCTTCTGCTGGCGTCACGTCATAAAAGCCACGGAGGAAAGGTAGGTTCGTTTCAGCTCGCCAAGTGGGTTCGCTCAATGAGCGCGACTGCGACTCGTCATAGGGAGCGGCGCCGCTCGGCTGAGTGGCAAGAGGCTTGGAAGCGATCGAAGGCGACGCGGCTGAATTCGAACCGGTGTTAAGCGAACGAAGCGTCTCCTGATTGATGTCGCCGGTGACCTGCAACCCGTTGCGAATTTGGTAACGCCGAATGGCGGCAGTAGTCTCGGCGCTCTTCTCACCAGTAACGTTGCCATAGTAAAAGCCTTGATTTTTGAGGGCTTGCTGCACCGATTGAATCGTCTGATCGGCGCACGCTAAGCCCACAGAGCATAGAGCGACGACAACGAGCACGATTGTTCGCTTCAGGGTCCGTGGCTTCAAAAAGCTGCGCACATCATTCCCATAAAAATCATTATGCCAATTTCAATAACGTTAGTGATGACGATGGCGATGGTGACGGTGGTAGGTCCGGTGCCCAGTGTACCCGTACGAACGGCCGTAATAATATGAATATGGCGTGGAATACGGATAGTAGTGAACATACGGGCGCCGATAGTACCCATAGGGATAGTAATTAAGGTACGTCGGATAAGCGGTGTAGCCGCCCGGAAATCCGAAACTGAGTCCCCCGGGTGTGGAAACCAGGACGGCGGGCTGAGCGTCAGAACGCTGCGCCACGACGAGAGCTAATCCGCTTGCTGCCAATCCAATCAAGAGAAGCCTTTTCATAAAATTTTCCTTCTTGTTTTTGCGTTTTGCGAGGGGCGCAGCCTCCCTGCCGGGGATCTCCTCGGGCGTTGAGGCCTTCCCTCAATCAAAAGATCGGATACGGACGGTCGCGCGGTTCCCGTATGCGCGATTATTCTCGCCCGCGGCGACGGGCTAGCGTTTGGCGGTGGCCATGCGCCGAACAATGCAAACGATAAACCAAAGGAGCATTAAGGCTGCGGCATACAACGCAATATTGAGAACAATGCTTACAGCCGTGACGGCGTACCCAAAAAAATGATGTTCATGACCGTAGGTCACAATGATAATGAGTCCTGTTGGCCATAAGAAGAGACCGTTACCCAGAATAAAGTCGCGTGCCGGCTGCGAAGTGTAATAAAGCAGCGGGCCGATCGCGCCGAGGATGGCGCCCACAAGAGCAGCGTGCTTGAGCTTTGGAAAACACATGGTCTAACGAGAGTGCGACCGAATTATTTGAAGTTGGGGAAGCCCAATCAGTCGAATCCGGTTCGCAGCCCCCGCTTGTCACGGTCCTCTGATACTACCGCCCTGAACGCGAGGGAAATTAGGAGGCAGGAGAGGACCAAAAGAATCGATCTCGTATCGGGACGACGGAGATCCCGACTGTCCGGTTAGAGCCGCAGGCTTGCTAGGTGAGGTTCCCTGATTTGACGTTGGTGCCGTCTGGCAGGCAGCTAAAAGAATGGCGGCCGCATATGCGAACCGGCTTTTGAGGGAACTCTCCATCAGCGACATGACAAAGTTCACCCGCGGCTGCAGTGGAATCAAGCGGCGACCAAAAACGACCTTTTTCTCTTTCAATGGGCAAACGGCGTCGCCTTTTTAGTACAGTCGAATGACCAATTCCATCGTGAACCCCCCAAATGATCCGATAAAAAAGCTGGCTCGAAATCGTTTCCGAGCCAGCTCAGCTAATTTCTGCGCTACTTCAAATTAGTAGCGATAGTAGTAGTGATGACGGTGGTGGCGATAATAACGATGCCCGCCGTACCAATAGTAAGGCCGATAGTAGCCATAGTACCGATACGGTCGGTAGTATCCGTACGGGTAATAGCCGTATCCATACGGATAGTAGCGATACCCGTAGCTCGGATAACCGAACCCGATTCCGACTGACACCTGAGCGTCAGAACGCTGCACAGGCACGAAAGCCAATCCGCCCGCCATCAGTGCGATTAAGAGAAGCCTTTTCATTATAAGTATTCCCTTTCTTGTTTGTTGGTTTGCGAGGGAGGAAAGCTCCCTACTAAGGATTCCCTCGACGCCTACTAAGAATATGCGTCATCCTCTGTAGTACTATCGGACGCGGACGGCTTCGCGGTTCCCTCAGAAGCTCGAAGCTGGAGCGACGCTTAACAGCGGAATTGGCAATCGATTACGGAGTACAAGACAAAAAGAAAACACCCGTGTCGACTTTTTATAACGACATCTTTACAAATTTTTGCCTGCTTACTTTCTTTCGCGCTCGAGCGCAAACCAGGCCGGATTGAGGTGGGCAAGAGGCTTTTTCAACTTTTCCAATTCCGCTGGCGGGCCATGCAATTCCACGCGGGTTAGATCTACCACTTTGAGCATTTCCGCGAGCAACTCGCTGACATTGTCGAGATGCGCGAGAACGCCCTCGGCGCTCTCGTACGCTTCGCGGCAGAAGACTTCGTCACCGTTGACGCTGAATCCATAGAAAAGATTCGCCTTCTCAGTCGCAGTTTTCTCGACGAAACGCCGAAGCATAGCCTTAACCGCATCGAGTTTCCCCGGATGCACTTTGAAGTACGGACAAAGGCTGACGAAGTTTGACGGAATACTCATGTTCGAGCGTACCCCTCCCGGGTGACCGTGTCGAACAGCCGGCAGCTCCCACCCCTGTTACCTCGCATTGCAATCACAGATCAGCATTCGAGAATCGATCCCAGCGGAACGTTCGGATCGAGATGATTGGAAGCAAGCCAATCGCGATTGAAGAGCGTTGATTGATACTTATGGCCCGAGTCGCAAAGAACGGTGACGATGGTTTGACCCGGCCCAGATTCTTTGGCGAAGCGCAACGCACCGGCAACGTTAATGCCGCTTGATAACCCGAGGAACAGGCCTTCTTCACGTAGAAGCTGGTAAACGATCGTTAAACCAGTCTGATCCGGAATCCGATAAGCTCGATCGACCTTGATGCCTTCGACATTCTTTGTCACACGCCCTTGACTGATCCCTTCTGCAATTGAATCACCGTCGTTCGTCTCCAGATTGCCATTCGTAAACCAGGACCACATCGCCGCGCCGTACGGATCAGCGCAGACGATCTCAATCTTCGGATTCTGTTCCTTGAGATAAACGCTCACTCCGGCAAGCGTGCCGCCAGTGCCGACTGCTGCGACAAATGCACTGATCTTGCCTTCGGTTTGTTTCCAGATTTCAGGGCCGGTGCTGCGATAATGAGCATCGCGATTAGCCGTATTATCAAACTGGTTCGCCCAGAACCAGCCGCGCTCCTCTGCGAGGCGACGCGCGATATGATTGTAATTCTCCGGATCCTTGTATGGCTTTTCCGGCACCGCTCTTACTTCTGCGCCGAGAGTACGGAGCAAATGCATTTTCTCCGGCGACTGATTATTCGGAATCACAATAACAGTGTGATACCCTCTGGCGCGCCCAATCACGGCAAGACCGATTCCGGTGTTACCGGCGGTTCCTTCAACGATCGTTGCCCCTGGCTTAAGCCGACCCTGTCGTTCTGCGTCAGTGATGATTCCGTAGGCGGCTCGATCTTTCACCGATCCGGCCGGATTCATGAATTCCGCCTTTCCCAGAATCTCGCATCCCGTCAGCTCGGACAGGCGTCGCAATCGAATCAACGGCGTGTTCCCAACATATCCATCGATGCCCGAGTAATTCGCAGTCATGTGATCTGAATCCCCTATTGTTAAGCCACTTCTTTCTTTTCGGTAGCCACTTTTTTCGCGGCGTGACACAGCGCGGGAAAAGAAAGCTTCTTTTTTCTCCCGACAGTTTGTACTTCATAGGCTAACGAAGTTTGAAATGGCGCTCGCCTTCTTGCGAAAGTCTCCATGCCAAAGCACGGTAAAGCTTCCCCTGTGAATCTTCCGAAATTTTCGGCTGAACTGAAACGCCGCCACGTCTACAAAGTCGCGACCGCATACGTGGTGGTAGCCTGGCTGCTGATCCAAGCGGCGTCGATTCTTTTTCCAACGTTCGACGCGCCGGCATGGACCATGAAAGTTTTTGTCACGGCGATCGCGCTCGGTTTTCCCATTGCCATGATCCTGGCCTGGGCTTTCGAGCTTACGCCTGAAGGAATCAAACGGGCGGACACCGTTTCGCCTGACGAGTCGATCGCCCGCCGCACTGGAAGGAAACCGACGATGATCATCGGGGTTGCAGCGTTGATCGCCGCCGCGTTGCTGATCTTTCAATTCACGCGCAAAGCAGGCGTCACGCCGAACGCAAACGTCGGCGCAGACAGCAAGTCAATCGCGGTCCTCCCCTTCGAAAATCTCAGTTCGGACAAGGAGAACGCCTTTTTTGCTCAAGGCATTCAGGATGAAATCATCACCACGCTTTCGAAGATCAGCGGGCTTCGCGTCATTTCGCGCACGTCCACCGCGCGCTACGCCAGCCAGCCGGAGAATCTGCCTGAGATCGCGCGCGAATTGCGCGTCGCCAACGTTCTCGAGGGCAGCGTCCAAAAATCAGGCGATCGCGTGCATATCAATGTTCAGCTCATCCAGGCTCAAACGGACTCGCATCTCTGGGCGCAAAGTTACGATCGCCAATTAACCGACATCTTTAGCGTCGAAGGCGAAGTAGCAAAGAAAATTGCCGATTCTCTGAGCGCAACACTTTCGCCGCAGGAAAAAGCGCGCGTTGAAACCAAGCCGACCGAAAATGCCGACGCTTACGTGCTTTATTTGCGGGCTCGCCAATATCAAACGCGTCCCGATAACCTCCTCCAGGATTTCAAAACTGCCGCGGAGCTTTTTCAGCAGGCCATTGCCCTCGATCCCAACTTTGCTCTCGCACATGCACGACTCTCTGCTGTGATAAGCGCAATTTATCATTGGTTCGAACCGACCGAGGCGCACCGCCAACAGGCGCGCGCCGAAGCGCTCGAGTCTTTGCGTTTGCAACCAAACTTGGGCGAGGGCCATCTCGCGCTGGGTTTATATTTGTATTACGAGGAAGCAGATTACGAAGGAGCGTTGCGCGAATTCCACCTGGCCGAAGCGGCCCTCCCCAATGATGGCGACGTCGGCCTTTTCATTGCCGCGGTGCAGCGACGGCAGGGACACCTGACGGAAGCGATTGCCGCCTACGAACGCGCGTTAGCGATTGATCCGCGCAATCAGATCACACTGTACGACGCCTCGCAGACTTATTTTGGATTGCGCGATTGGCAGAAGGCGCTGCAAGGCCTGGATCGCGTGCTCGCGCTCGCGCCTGATTCGGTGAACGTGAAGATTCAACGCGGTTACACCGAGTTCTTATGGAAAGGAAGCACCGCGCCGATTAAGGCCGCATTGGAAAGCATTCCCGCCAATGTTGATCCTGATGGAATCGTCACTTTTGCCCGATGGGATGTGAGCCTGATGGACCGAGATCCGGCCGCGGCGGAGAGAGCGCTGGCGGCGTGTCGTTTGGAAACAATCACTTCGCAGCCGGGCGTCCCGCTTCCAAAAAGTTATCTGCAAGCATGCATTGATCTGGTCCGCGGTGACAACACGAGTGCTCAGAAAAACTTTGAAGCAGCGCGACCTGCAATTGAAAAAACTGTGACCGACAGTCCGCAGGCCATCACGCGGCGCGCGCAGCTCGGATTGCTTTACGCCTTTATGGGAAGGAAAGAAGACGCGCTGCGCGAAGTGCAACGCGCCGTCGACTCAAAACCGATTTCGCGAGACGTGATCGAAGGCGCGGTCGCGCAGGACTTTCAAGCTTTGGTTTTCGCGCGGACCGGGGAAACCGACAAAGCCATTTCCGCGATTGAGCATTTGCTCACGACGCCGTTTGCAGTCGATTACGCCGATGAATCGATTACGCTTTCAGATCTGCGGACACGCTGGGAATGGGACCCGCTTAGAAACGACCTGCGCCTCCAGAAAATCCTCGCCGGCCCCGAGCCAGAGACGACTTATAAATAGGGGATTGCAACTATCGCTGCTAACGCTGAACGATTCCTGTGCGGGTTGATTGTGATCTGCGATCAAATCCCTAAAGCGGACAACAAGGTACTGTATTGATTCACAAAAGCGGCCAGGTGCGGATGCGATGCTTCAAAGCGTTGCGCGTATTCCTTCAGTTCGCGCAGGAGTCTGTTGTGCTGTTCGGGTTTTTTCTTGGTTCGAATTGTTTCGTGTGCCGAAGCCTCGACCAGCCGAGCGATGCTTCGGGCATCCTCGTGATGAGTCTCCGAAACCTTGGCTATGGCCGGCTTGAGTTTCGACAGCAGATCCAGTAATTCGGCTTTCCGATCAGCCGGAATATTTTCGGCAGACTCAATTGCTGATTTGGTTTTTTCAATGTGCTCGTCAGTCATCTATGCCCTCCCTCATACCTTTATGATCTCGCTTTCCAATTAGCGGACACGTGAACTTCATTAAACGATCTTTGCGTCAGTCTCGCCGCGCGGCACTGAGCAATTTAATCGATTCCGCTCGGGAACTTCGTCGGGCAAAATTGTAATCAATGATTTCTCGTAGTCCGATCCGCGCGCCTTCAATAAGATAGTTATGATACAACAACCGGCAATGAGCGAACCGAAAGCGCGAGTGTGGAAGAAGATTGTCTGCTTTTATGCGCTGACGATGCTCTTTAGTTCGGTTTGCGGCGCGTTCATTTTGCATGCCGGCAAGATGGATGCGGGCAATCTTCTGTACGTCACTGGCGCGATGTGGAGTCCGGGGCTCGCCGCGTTCGCCACGAAAAAGCTATTCAAGGAAAGTATTCGCGATCTTCAATGGCGCTGGGGCAGCGCGCGATACGCGTGGCTCGGGTATCTCATTCCGATCGGTTACGCGCTGCCGGTTTATCTGATTACGTGGATCACCGGTCTTGGCGGTTTCAACACGTCGATCCTGCCGAAAGTGGCGGCAGATTTCGGTTGGCGGAATTTTCCGCCGACGCTCACGCTCGTTCTTTTCGTGCTCATCACGGCCACGCTTGGAATGGTCGGCAAACTTTCACGCGCGCTCGGCGAAGAAATCGGTTGGCGCGGATTTCTCGTTCCGGAGTTGGCGAAAGTGGTCGGCTTTCCCGGGATCGGATTGATCAGCGGATTGATGTGGGCGTTTTATCATTTTCCGGTCCTTCTGTTTGCCAATTACAATGCGGGCGCGCCGGCCTGGTATGGTGCGACCTGCTTTACCATCTCGGTCGTGAGCGGCAGTTTTATTATGGCTTGGCTGACGCTGCGCGCGCGAAGTCTTTGGCCGGCCGCGATTCTTCACGCGAGCCATAATCTTTTCATTCAATCGATCCTAACTCCCCTAACCAAAGACACCGGACCGACGAAATTTATCATCGACGAATTCGGCATCGGTCTGGTCATCACGGTGACGATCGGCGCGATCATCGCCTGGAGAAGTGCGAATTTCAGACGCGATTAAATTTTCACGTCTTGTACCTCGCGGAACCATGGTCGAGTTAACGCGCGTAAAGTAGCTGCTCTTTTCCGCCTAGCGAATCGGTGGAGGTCATTGGTCATACACCGCCACAGATGAAAAGATCGACAGGCACGGTCTAAGCGTGCTGGGCCAAATCTTCGATCTCCTTCCACTCATCCGGACTGAGCTGGAGTTTCGCGGCTGCCATATTCTCCTCGAGATGCGCGAGCGACGATGTGCCCGGAATCGGCAACATGACCGGCGATCTTTGCAGCAACCAGGCGAGCGCCAGTTGCACGACGCTGACGTTGTGACGTTTCGCTTCAGCTTCCAACGCATTGCCGGTCTTGCGCAACGAAGGGTTCCTACTGCCGCCAATCGGCGCCCACGGAATGAATCCCATCTTTTCTTTCTCGCAGTAGTTGAGCGCGTCTTCCGACTGGCGGTCGGTTATGTTGTATTGGTTCTGGATGCTGACAATCGGCATCACTTTTTTCGCTTGTTTGATTTGCGCAACTGTCACTTCGGATAATCCAACGTGCCGGATTTTTCCGGCATCCTGCGCCTTTTTCAGCGCGCCCAACGATTCTTCGACCGGCACCTTGCGATCGATGCGATGCAATTGGTAAAGATCGATCCGCTCGAGTTTCAATCGTTTCAGACTTTTATCGATGCATTGCGCCAAATACTCCGGCCGGCCATCCTGCGCCCATTGTCCGGGACCGGGCCGGGTGCTACCGCCTTTCGTCGCGATCACCAATCCTTTTGGATAAGGATACAACGCTTCGGCAATGAGCAGTTCGTTCGTTTCCGGACCGTAAGCATCGGCGGTGTCGATCAAATTGACGCCCAGCTCGATTGCGCGCCGCAAAACTTTCTTTGCGTTCTCGCGATCCGGCGGCCAACCCCAGATCCCCTCGCCCGTCAGCCGCATCGCCCCAAACCCGAGCCGGTTGACCAATAGATCTCCGCCTAATTCAAACGTCGAATCTCGCGCCTCCGGAACCGCCGCAAGAATTCTGCGTAACCCGTCTGTCAGAACGCCAGCTGCACCGGCAGAAATCACGCCCAGAAATGCTCTTCGTCTCATCGCACTTAAGATATGTTGCCGCGATTAACCCTCAACTCCCACCCGCAACAACCATTCGTGTTGCGGCGCAACGGTCATAAGGTGACGGTTGCGCAGGCTGGTTGGCGCCTGCTGCGGTCACCCACGCAAAAGTCCCGTTAGAATCGATTTCTGTTTTATGAAAGGCCGTCCACGTCGATGGACAGGAAACTTATGCTGATAGAAATCGATGAAAACGATTCGTTCGTGAGCTCGATTCCATTGCCGGCGTGTCCCGGTTGCAGAATGGTCAAGAATGAGTGGCCTGGCGAAGGATATACGCACGACGGCGAGACCTATTGTTGCCAGGGTTGTGCGGAAGGCAGCGGCTGCATCTGCGTCGCCGTCGAAATCCCGGGCTTCTCACGTCGGGGACAAAAGCTTACGCGAGCAGAGCCGCGCCCCGGCGAGCAGCGCTCCGGTGCACCGGCACCGCAGGGTGAACTGAGCGGAGAACGCGATAGCCTGGGAACTGAAGAAGCCCTGGATCAAGGGGGCTAAGACAGACGGTTGAGAGCGTAAAGCTCCGTGGGAGCCACGCTCTTTACGGAGCTGAGTGATGAGGGCCAGCGGCCGGCACGGCCGCCACTACAGGAGTTCCTGGATCAGGCTTTTCGCTTGTTCGGGGGAAATGCCGAGCTTGCGGAAGGCGAGCGGGCCTTCGCCGGTGTGCAGCACCGGTTCGAGATCTTCCAGGCTTTCCAAGTCGGTCCGCCGCCAGAACAATCCAATCGGAATTTCTTCGCCCCACTGAAAGCCGCGCTCGATCGCCTTGTGGAAATCGGTCGGGTCGTGGCCCTGTTCTTCGAGAATTTTCACGCGCGGATTAAACCATTGGTAGGTGTTGTCCTTGTTGTAAGTGACGCAAGGGCTGAAAACGTCCACCAGCGCGAAGCCCTTGTGTTGAATGGCGCCCTTGAACATTTCGACCATGTGTTTCTGTTTGCCGCTGAAGGCGCGCGCCACGTAAGTAGCACCGCCGACGATTGCCATCGGGATAGGATTGATCGGGTTCTCAACGCTTCCGTGCGGCGTGCTCTTCGTTTTCATTCCCTTGACGCTGGTGGGCGAGCACTGGCCGGTGGTTAAACCGTAGATCTGGTTGTCCATCACGATGTAAGTCAGGTCAACGTTGCGCCGCATGGTATGAACGAAATGGTTGCCGCCAATTCCGTAACCGTCGCCGTCGCCGCCGGCGCAAATCACTTTCAGATCGTGGTTGCCAAGCCGGACGCCGGTCGCAACCGCGAGCGCGCGGCCATGAAGCGTGTGCATTCCGTAGGTGTTGACGTAACCCGGCAGATTCGACGAACAGCCGATGCCGCTGATCACGCAGACCTGATGCGGCTGGAGTTGCAACTCGAACAGCGCCGCTTGAAGCGAGGCGAGCACGGAGAAATCGCCGCAGCCGGGACACCAATCGGGATGGATGCGGCCGCGGTAAGTCTCTTTCGTTAATTGGCCAGGCTCGGTCGTGGCAGGCGGTGCAGAGGGTGCGGTCATGGTTCGTTAGGCGTTAATCTCGTGGACAGGGACCGATAGCCGGGTCTTGCCGGCCAGTTGCGCTTTCACTGCTTCGACAATGTGGTGCGGCATGAACGGCTCTCCGTCGTACTTGCGGATGTGACCGTGCGCGGCGAAACCGGTTTCGCTCCGGAGATAACGGGCGAATTGGCCGCTCTGATTGTTCTCAACCAGGATGACATTCTTACTGCGCCCGAGAATGGCGCCAATCTCTGCGGCGTGCAGCGGCACAATCCATTTAATGGCGAGCTGATTGGCCACGATGCCTTCTTCGCCTGCGAGTTTTTCCACCGCTTCCCGGATTACGCCCGCGGTCGAGCCCCAACCCACCAGCGTGACGTCGGCCTGCTCCGGACCAACGACTTTCGGCGGCGCTATGTCCTTGATCGCGCCTTGCATTTTGCGGGCGCGTTTCTCCACCATCATGCGGCGTTTCTGCGGATTGGTGAATTCATCACTGATGAGCGTGCCGTCTTCATCGTGCTCGTCGGTCGCGGCGGTAAAAATGTAGCCGGGCACTCCCGGCACCGCGCGCGGCGAAATTCCGCTCGGAGTGTTCTTGTAACGCAGATACGCCTTGTCGTTGTAGCCGCTGGCGGGATTCGCGCCGTTTCCGTTGCCGTTAGGCAGAATCAATTCGCCCCTGTCGATCTTCACTTGGAAGTCGAGGTCATCCGGATCGATGCTCGTGGTTCCTTCGGAGATCAGCAGATCGGACAAGACCAGACCCGGACATTGGTATTTGTCACAGAGATTGAACAACTCCGGAATCGTATGAAACAGATCCAACTGATTCGTCGGCGCGACGACAATGCGCGGATAATCGCCCTGGCCGGCGCCCAGCACCTGCCAGAGATCGCCTTGTTCGGTCTTGGTTGGCACGCCTGTCGCCGGTCCGGCGCGTTGCACATCGATGCAAACAATCGGCGTTTCAACCATTCCCGCCATCCCGACGGCCTCGCTCATCAGCGCAAACCCGCCCCCGCTGGTCGCGCACATGGCGCGGCAGCCGGTGTGGGCTGCGCCAATCACCATGTTCATCACGCCGATCTCGTCTTCGACTTGCCGGACCATGATGCCGAGCTCACGCGCGTGCGCCGCCATCCACATCAACACGCCGGTGGAAGGACTCATCGGATAGGCCGCGTAAAATTTCACGCCGGCGGCCGCGCCGCCCATGGCTATGGCTTGGTTGCCGGTAATTATTCCCAGCGCCTTAGCTCCTCGCGGCGCTTTCCAGGAGAACGCCGTAAAATTTTGAGCGGCGTACTCGTAACCGGCGCGAGCGATGGCCACATTTTCGGCGATGACTACGTCGCCTTTCTTCTTGAATTGCCGCGAAATGACGGTCTCGAGCGGTTCCGATTCAATCCCGAGCACTTGGAGCGTCGCGCCGAGAGCGGCAGTGTTGACCGCGAGCTTGTTGCCCTTGGTCAATTCCTTCATCGGCATGGCGCAGAGGTGGACGCCGTCAGCCGCCTTCCCGGGCGTGACTTTATCTTTGTCGTAAATGGCGCATGCGCCGCTTTTCAAAAGTTGGAGGTGCCGATCCATCGTGTCTTGATTGAGCGGGATGAAGACGTCGATCTTGTCACCCATGTTGCGGACCGGCCCGTTGCTGGCGCGAATTGTCAGAAAGGTATGACCGCCACGGATAATCGACTGGTAAGCGTTGTAGGCGTTGAGATGCAGTCCGCGCCGCGCAAAGATAAGCGCGAGAATGTTCCCAGTAGAAGCGATCCCCTGGCCGTTCTCACCGCCGATGCCGACTGCGAAATCAATTTTGCTCATTACCCGGAACCAGTTTTTGCTGTTCGGCATGTAAATTTCGTTGCGTCGGACGCTAATAGCAAGCGCAGGATAGTTGAGAGTTGAGAGAGGTGGCGGTTAATCTGGGAGATATGAAGAAAATAAATCCTTTTTTATGGTTCGATTCCGAGGCGGAGGAGGCGGCGAAATTCTACGTAGGCATTTTAAAGAATTCGAAGATCGGGAAGATAACGCGATACGGCGAAGATGGGCCGCGACCGAAGCGCAGCGTGATGACGGTGGAATTTACGCTCGACAGAGTCGAGTTCGTGGCGCTCAACGGCGGCCCACAATTCAAGTTCACTGAAGCGATCTCGTTCTCAGTCAACTGCGAGACCCAGGAGGAGATCGATTATTTCTGGGAGAAACTTTCCGCCGACGGCGGATCGACCGGGCGGTGCGGCTGGCTCAAAGACAAATTCGGTCTCTCATGGCAGGTCAATCCGGTCTTTCTTGGCGACATGTTGGCTGATCGTGATGCCCAGAAGGCAAATCGCGTCATGAAAGCAATCATGAAAATGGACAAGATTGACATCGCCGCCTTAGAAAAAGCCGCGAAAGGATGAGAGATGAGCTTCAGCCACATCTAAAAGGCGAGCTTATCGAGCTAAGGCTGCTGATGCCCGATGATTGGGACGATCTCTTTGTAGTCGCGTCGGATCCGCTCATTTGGGAACAGCATCCACTTTACAACGTTGCCGATAATTTCATCGAATTCCTCAAGCAATTCGGCTGACCATTATTCGGACGTACGGAGGTACGCGCAAAGCTTTTCGTACAAGGCGAGCTGAATACGACGATCTTCCTCGTTAATCTCATGCACCCGAAGTTGGTCGGGAGACATGTGGCTAAGGGCATCGCGGAGTGTTTCGACATGGTGCAGCAACTCCTCGCGGTTACCCTGTACCAGATATCTTGGGGGAATGCTGCTTGCGAAGGAGTTTGCAAAGACGACAAGCTTAACACCAGGTCGTAGCTGATATTGTGGACCGCCCTCTAACATTGGCGTTTTATCGTCATAACTCGAATATTCGATCGTAGCCTCGCGAGGATTCGTGCCAGGACTTCGCATCACCGCTAACACGTCCACAACTGCCCGTGCTTTGATGTCGAACTTCGTTCGTGCGAGCTGCTGCACTTGTTTGACAGAGCCAACGTAGACGACAGGCGCCTTTCTCCGCACGCCTTCTATGAAGCTGCGCATATTGGCGGCCGTCACTTGCCTCGGATCAGTCCATACGAGGAGAAATGCCGAGACTACTGCAAGTGGTACGAAACTTCTTCTCCTCATGCTATTTTAAGGTTGTTGAATTTTCTCGGACCCGTGCGCTCCGTTTTTAACTGGAGGGTGCAGGCGATGCGAGTACAAAAATCACCGTGACGACCACGGACGCCGATACCGTCGTTGCACCAAGATTCCGCCTTGATTCGTGCTTGCCGCACCGTGGCGTGCGAAGGAGGGTCTATTCGTTGTTGCAATGTCGTTTGAGCTTCAACCACACCTAAAAGGTGAACTGATCGAGCTTCGTCCGCTCACGCCCGAAGATTGGGGTGATCTTTTCAAGGTCGCGTCGGATCCGCTCATCTGGGAACAGCATCCGGAGAGCAATCGCTATAAGGAAGAAATATTCAAGATCTTCTTCGAAGGCGCTCTGGAATCCAGAGGAGCGTTTGTCGTGATCGACAAGAAGACCAAACGGATCATCGGATCAACGCGTTTCCATGGGTTCGATCGCGCCAAATCTGAAGTTGAAATTGGATGGACGTTTCTGGCGAGAAAATATTGGGGCGGGCGTTATAACGCTGAAATGAAACAATTAATGCTGGCGCACGCGTTCAAGTTTGTTGAGAACGTCGTGTTCTTTGTCGGCGAAAATAACATTCGTTCGCAGAAGGCGACGGAAAAGATCGGCGCGATTAAAAGCGGTACAGTAACAAAGGTCTACGGGAATCGACCACCGTCCCCAAACGTAAAGTACGTTATCAGGAGATCCGTAACCACGAATAGACACGAATTTTCAGGTTAGGTCGGAGTCGGACGAACACTAAATGACGCCGGACGAGTGATGCCCTTTCAACAAGCTACGGCGCGGCTGGCAAATGACGAATACCATCGCGAGAAATGAGCGGTAAGAATAGTAATTGGTCGTCCGCGTGGCTGGCTGTTCGAAGTCTTCTATGGGCGATCTTGCTTCCGGGCGTCATTGCCGGTTATGTGCCGTTGAGGTTCTTCGGACTGGACCAAGTGCGGCTCGATCTGAGCCGTCCCAGCGACCTTATCGGTTTAGTGTGCATCGCTCTAGGTATCGTGTTGCTTGCCGCCTGCATCTTTGAGTTTGCACGGACCGGGCGCGGAACGCTGTCGCCAGTCGATCCACCTCCGAACTTAGTTGTTCGGGGCCTTTATCGTTATGTGCGGAACCCCATGTATCTCAGCGTCACCGCAATCATTCTTGGTGAGGCGTTGGTCGTCCGTTCTCTGGCGCTTGCCATTTACTGGGCGGTGTGGTTTGCGGCCGCGAATCTCTTCGTCATCGGGTACGAGGAGCCCACACTCCGACATCGCTTCGGCGAGTCGTACGACGAATATGCTCGGCAGGTCGGACGCTGGATTCCGACGTTCAGTAGAGATAGGAAATCTTTCTGAGATCGGCGGTCGCAGACCGCCGCTACAGAATAACCCTTGGTGTCCACTCATCCAGATTCGTGGTTAAATTTTTGATTGACGAATTTACCACGTCTCTTATGTTGTGATTCCCGGAAAGCGGACCGCCTCCTGCGTGGGGCCGGTGTTCTTCTCTTGGCTTGGGACAAGCCGATCTTGGTCAGATTCGTGGCGAGGGTCGGGTTTTGCCCTGTACCGGAGGGAAAAGATGATCTTTGACAGTTTGGTCGTGGACTTCGTTGGAGAAAGTCCGTCGATGGAGATAGTCAGCAAAAATTGAATTGTGCGTTATCTGTCGATCTTCTTTGAAATCAAAGATTTAGATCGGACAAACCCCAGCTACTTTGCTAGTCAAAGTGCTGGGCAATGAAAAGTCAGATCTTCAAACTTTCGGTTTCCCTCACGGGAACCGAGTCGTTTTTAACGGAGAGTTTGATTCTGGCTCAGAACGAACGCTGGCGGCGTGGATAAGACATGCAAGTCGAGCGAGATTTTTTCTTGTAGCAATACACGGAAAAATCTAGCGGCGAACGGGTGCTTAACACGTGGGCAACCTGCCGAGAAGTGGGGGATAGCTCGCCGAAAGGCGAATTAATACCGCATGTGATCAGAGTGGACATCCATTCAAAATCAAAGTCGGGGCAACCTGACGCTTCTTGAGGGGCCCGCGGCCTATCAGCTAGTTGGTGAGGTAA
>JBKOYG010000008.1:0-10830 GCA_046725285.1 Verrucomicrobiota bacterium | reverse complement strand
TTTGTAAAACGGCGTAACGATTGCGAACAAGACTGCCGTTCCCAGCATGACCCAGACGAAAAACATGAAGTAGCTGGTTCCCTGTAACTTCACCGAGCCGTCTGGATTTTGGATAAACCAGTTCACCACCGCGGTGAATAGATTGCCGAGCGAGACTGCGAACAAATACGTGCACATGACGAGCGATTTGAGTTTGACGGGCCCCTGAGTATAGGAGAACTCCAGGTGAGTCGGCGAAACCAGCGTTTCGCCCGCGGTCAAAATCGCGAACGCCCAAATTTGCCAAATAACGTTGGGCCGCGCGCCGGCGTCGATGCGCGTTTGAATCATGGCGATGACAAAAAATGAGGCCGCGGTGACAAACAAACCGGCGCCGATTTTTCGCAGCGGGGTCAAACGAACAAATTTTTCCAGGAACGGGTAGAGCCAGTAGGAAAAAAGCGGCAGCATAATCAAAATGAAAATCGGATTGACCGTCTGAATCTGCGACGAGAGCCACTCCACGCCGAAAAGATGTCGGTCCATCGACTCAGCTTGAACGATCCAGGAAGAAAAATTTTGCTGCCACAACGCCCAGAAAATCGCTACGAACGGGACCGGGATCAAAACGTTGAGCAAGATTTTGATTGTATCCTTGTTGAAAATCTCGCGCGCGTACGTCCGCAAGCCGGCCGGCGGAATGTGGACGAATTTCTTTCGGCCGGCCCAAAAGAAAATTGTCGCGATGATCATGAAGACTCCGGGCAAACCGAAAGCGATGTCCGGGCTGTGCAGTCGCGGACTTTCCAAAAAACTCACGACGCCCGGCGGCAAGCCGGCAATGAACCCACCCGGCGTGGCTTTGTACGGTTCGAGCAGCCAGGGAATCAGAAGTGTCGAGAGCGCCGAGCCGGAATTAATCGAAAAATAAAACCAGTTAAAAACCTTAGTCAGGAGATGTTTGTTAGTCTCTCCGAACTGATCGCCGACATTGGTTGACACACAGGGCTTGATGCCGCCGGTGCCCAAGGCGACCAAGAGCAAACCAACGGCGAGCAGGTAGACCGGTTCAACCGCGTGCGCCACCGGCGAGCCCATTAACGCGAGCGTGAAGAGTCCGCCGACGTAAACGATCGACAGCCAAAAGATGACCCAAAATTTCCCAAATACGGCGTCCGCGAGGACTGCGCCGACGATGGGCAAAAAATAAAGCGTGGTAACAAATGTGTGATACCACGCTTCGGCTTTCGCAGGTTGCATGACGCTCAAGTGACCCATTTTGTCCAACAGATACTTGGTCATGAAGATCGTCAGGATTGAGTTCATCCCGTAATACGCGAACCGCTCGGCGGCTTCGTTGCCGATGATGTACGGCACGCCCGGCGGCATCGTGCTGATTCTCGGGGGCGATGTGAGGTATTTGTATCCGGCCATATGTCTCCTTTGACTAACGAGCTTCGTGCGGAACAGCTTCCGCCGGAGTCGGTGAGGCTACCGATTTATCCGTTTCGCTTTCTTCGGACCAGACTCTCGTAGCCGGATCGCTTTGTTCCCGCTGCACTTCCGGCATCTGGCCGAGCGGATGTTTTTCGCAAGATATGCAGAACAGCAGCATGCAGAGCGCAACAGCAGTGACGCCGTAGCGAAGGAAAAGAGCCATAATGCGCTGGCACAGTTATCAGCCTCTGGTGTTGCGCGCAAGGCGAAAGCGCGATGGTAGAACCCGACCGCCGGATGCGTGCTGTTGAATGATTCGATCATCGAGGACGATTAAGGAAACCAGCGGCTCTACAAAAGATTGAAAGACGCCGCTGGGGGATTACTATCAGATGCGGTGGCTCGTACAGACAGACACAGCGCTTGGAACGAAGTCTTCGCGCTCGTTCTACTGTTCTCGGGGACCCTGCTGTTTTTTGCGCTGATTTCCTACACGCCGAAGGATGTGCCGTCCTGGGTTTGGTTCAGCCATATTTCGCCGGCGAATCATCCTGCGCAGAATTTCATCGGCCCAGTAGGCGCAATTGTCGCAGGAATTTGTTATCAATTTATCGGAGCGGCTGCTTACCTTTTGGCCGCGATCTTGCTCGGTTTCGGGGCTGCAAAACTGTTTTATCCGGGTTTGCGGATTGCTCCGCGACTGGCGTGGATCATTCTATTCATTATATCGGGTGCCTGTTTGTTCCACGTGCAACCGTACTATTTGCATGGTTGGCGTACGGCCTACAACATTCAAGGGCCAGGCGGCTGGATCGGATACGCTTTCGCCGATGAACACCGCGGGGTACTCCGCAACGCCCTTGGCCCACTCGGTTCGCTTCTTCTGCTGATCGGAATTTATGTGACCACGCTGATCTTGGTCACGGGGCTGCGTCCGATTCACCTGGTTCGCGAGACCGTCGCCGTTATGCGACGCATGAGCGTCAAACTGCAGGAATGGCAATTGCGCCGCAGGCTGCGCAGGTCGGATCTCAAGGGGAAACTCGAGATCAGTGAGAAGCAGCTCGCTAAGCAGCAGCGAGCGTTAGAAAAGCAGCTCAAGAAAAAGGGAGTGCCTGTGCCTGAACGCGTGGGCGCGAGTATTTCGGCGGAAGAACTGGCCAATCGGCCAAAACCGAAGGTCGTCGATACAACGGCATTGCCGGGCGAACAGGAAACTCGCAGAAAACCGTCTCTCGCTGAATTGCGTGCCGGTGAACAGAAAGCAAGGTCGGCCCCGAGTGTGATGACTCCAGCTTGGACGTCGGAAAATTATGTCCTGCCTGGGGTGGATTTGCTGGACGAGCATAGTCTGGAGGGACGCGGCACCGCTGATCCTTTGGAGCTGGAGAATGTCCAGCAACATATAATCGAGACGTTAGCGCAATTCGGGATTGCCGTGGCGCCAGGCGACATCACAAAGGGCCCAACCATCACCCGCTACGAAGTGTATCCGGCCAAAGGCGTGCGTGTGGACAAGATCGTAAGCCTGGAGCGTGATCTCGCTCGAGCCACGCGCGCCGAACGGATTAATATTCTCGCGCCGATTCCCGGAAAAGACACGGTGGGTATCGAACTGGCGAACAGCCGAAAAGTGATAGTAAAACTGCGTGAACTTTTGCAATCACCCGACTGGGAGGAGGCAAAGGGACACGCCAAAATTCCGCTCGCGCTGGGCAAAGACGTTTATGGCAAAACGATTATCGCCGATCTGGCGCAAATGCCGCATCTGCTGGTCGCCGGTACCACCGGCAGTGGGAAGAGCGTTTGTATCAATGCGTTGATCGCCAGCATGCTCTTCCGTTTCACGCCCGAAGAGCTGCGTCTTGTAATCATTGACCCGAAGATGGTCGAACTTCAGGCGTATAATTCGCTGCCGCATCTTGCGTTCCCGATCGTTGTCGATCCAAGAAAGGTGATGTTGGCCTTGCGCTGGCTGATTGACGAGATGGAACGTCGCTACAGAATTTTTGCCCGCATCGGTGTGCGCAACATCGTGGGGTTTAACGCGCAGCCGAAGAAGCATGTAGCTGCGGACGCAGACTACGGCGACGAAGACGAAGCTTCCACTGAGGGTGCGGGTTCAGCGCCGCCGGCTGCGAAGGATGAACTGCGAATTCCCGACAAGTTGCCCTACGTCGTCGTGATCATCGACGAGTTGGCCGATTTGATGCAAACCACGCCTGCGGACGTTGAAACCGGAATCGCACGCATCACGCAAATGGCTCGCGCGGCGGGTATCCACATTGTCGTGGCAACGCAAACTCCCCGAGCAGACGTCATTACCGGCGTGATCAAAGCGAATATTCCGAGCCGGATCGCCTTTCAGGTCGCTTCCAAGATCGACAGTCGCGTGATTCTGGATGAAAACGGAGCCGATCGTTTGCTTGGGCAGGGCGACATGCTTTATCTGCCGCCGAGCGCTTCGCGTCTCATCCGCGCGCAAGGCGTGCTCGTTACGGATGATGAGATTCACCGACTCGTGGAATTCGTTTCTGCGCAAAGCCCGCCAGCTTTTGATACGGCAATGCACGAGAAGCTCCAATCCGCCGCGACGCCGGAGGAAGACGTGACCGATGAGGACGAAGAGTTGGTCGAAAAATGTCTGGAGATCATCCGACAAGAGAAACGCGCCTCGACTTCGTTGCTTCAGCGCCGCCTGCGACTCGGATACACGCGCGCCGCGCGAATCGTTGATATTCTGGAGCAGCGCGGTATTTTAGGTCCCGGCGAAGGCGCCAAACCACGCGAGATTTTGGTCGATCTCGATGCTGCCGTTTAGCCGCTATTTTCTACGTAATGACGATAGAAGGGCTTGGTAAAAAATTTCAGGAAGCGAGGCTCGCGAGGAACCTTACGCTCGACGAAGCAGCCCGGATGACAAAGATTCGTCCCGCGCGGCTGGCAGAGATTGAGGCGGATGATTTTTCCCAATTCCCCAGCCTCGCATACGCGAAAGGTTTCCTTCTCATCTACGGCAAATTTTTAGACGTGGATGTCACGCCGTATCTGGACGCGTT
The DNA here is from genome assembly GCA_046725285.1 of Verrucomicrobiota bacterium. Classification (GTDB taxonomy): domain Bacteria; phylum Verrucomicrobiota; class Verrucomicrobiia; order Chthoniobacterales; family UBA10450; genus Udaeobacter. The sequence goes on along the minus strand of JBKOYG010000008.1, from coordinate 6,355 downwards.
CGAAGATTCTGAGCGCGTGACGGTCGATGGTTACTCGTATCTCCAGGAAAATCGCCCTGAGAAGCCAGTCAGTGCGCCGGTCATTCGACGCCGTCGGCCCACGACCAGCCACGAGCGTATCTCACCAATGCCGCTGATCTTCGGCGTGCTCGTGTTGGTGATCGGCTTCTCGGTAATGAAGTTGATCCTCAACGTCCAGCGGCTTGCCCCTGGAAAAGCGGGGTCCACGGCACAGGTGTCAGCGAGTGCAACGCCGGTTCCGAGCCCAAAGGCTGGGCAACCCGGCGCGACGGAAACATCATCAAGTGCTGTCGCGTCTGCTCCAACAGTCGCGTCCTCGGCGTTGGCGGCTCCGACAGTTGTGCCAAAGGCTGTTGCGGCAGTTTCCGCGAAACCGAGTGAGCCAGAGGTGCGCCGGGCCAAACCTGTGCGTCCAGAGGACGTGGCGCAAGCGCCCGCAGCAACGAATTCATCATCTGCGGAATCGGGCGAGCAAAATCGCGTCGCTATTAAGCCACTTAAGAGGACCTATGTCCGGGTGACTGTTGGCGATAAAGGCGGAAGTCCAGCGTTCGAACGCTGGGTTTCTCCGGCGGATGGGACTGTGGAATTTCGCGGCAAACATGTCTCCATTCGCGTCCTCGATCCCGACGCTGTTCAGATCACGAAGAATGGCAGGGCGTTGGAAGAAGGCGACGAAGACGTGACGGTTAATTAATCGCGGCGACACTCAACGCTGAAGACGGTGGGGAGTTGAATGTTGGGCGTTCGACATTTGGACGTTTTTTCCAGCTAAATGAAAACAAGCACAAACGCGATCGACTTTGCCTGTAAGCCAAAGGTCGGCATGATCAGCCTTGGGTGCGCGAAGAACCTCGTCGATGCGGAAATCATGCTGGGCAGCGTGTTGCAGCGTGGCATGGAAATCACCTCGCGCGCGGAGGATGCCGACGTCCTCGTAGTTAACACTTGTGCGTTCATTGATTCAGCAAAGGAGGAATCCATCGAAGCGATTCTGGAGGCGCATCAGCAGCGCGGCCTAACCAGGCGACCCGATCAAAAACTCATTGTCAGCGGTTGCATGTCGCAACGGTTTGCGCGCGAACTGCGAGAAGAAATGCCCGAGGTGGACGCATTTATCGGACTGGATCAGGTCGCGCAGCTTGGTGAAATTGTGGAGAAGATTCTTAAAAAACCCAGCAGTGGCGATGTTGCATTCGCGGACACGCGGCCGAGCTACATTCCGGATTATGATACGCCGCGCTTCAGGCTCACGCCCGCACACTCCGCCTACGTAAAGATTGCAGAGGGCTGCAATCATCCGTGCAGTTTTTGCGTGATTCCACAGATGCGCGGGAAGCACCGCAGCCGCACGCCGCAATCGGTGCTGGCGGAAATTCGCGGGCTCGTGAGCGAAGGCGTTCGCGAGATCAATTTGATCAGCCAAGACACAACCTATTACGGGATGGATCTCTGGTCAGCGAAGGGCGGACCGCGCCAACCAGTGGACTCGACACGCGGCCCAACATTGGCCGCTCTTCTTCGCGAAATTCAACAGATCGATGGCGACTTCTGGGTGCGCCTGCTTTACACGCACCCGGCCCACTGGAGTGACGAACTAATCGAGACCATCGCGCAGTGCGACAAGGTCGCTCGCTACATCGATATTCCTCTGCAGCATATTGACGACTCGATGTTGGGACTTATGCGACGTGAAATTTCACGTCAGCATATCGAAGATTTGATTCAAAGGCTGCGCGCAGGAATTTCGGGTGTGACGTTGCGTACCACTTTCATCGTCGGATTTCCCGGCGAAACCGGGGCGGAATTCGCCAGCCTTCTTGATTTTATCCGGCGCACTCGATTTGAGCGCCTCGGGATATTCAAATATTCGCAGGAAGAAGGCTCGCGCGCGGCAAAAATGCCAGGCCAGATTCTCGCGAAAATCAAGAATGCGCGCTACCGGATCGCGATGTCGATTCAGCGGGAAATCGCGCATGAAATTGCCCGTGAAAAAACCGGAAGAGAATTGAAATTATTAGTGGATCAGCCACATATCGCCCGGAGCGAAGCCGATGCTCCAGATGTCGATGCGCGCGTCATTTTATCGAAAGAGGCCCCAGTCGGGGAGTTCGTTTGGCGAACGATCCTGGGAAGCCGTGGCTACGATCTGCTGGCCTGAGTCGACTGCTTACAAGAGGGCTTCTTTGGCAAAGCCTACTTAACACGTGACAGCAGTCTCTTTCCTGCGCAAACTTCTTGGTACTTATTTCGCTAGATGACCGAACCAAACGAACCGAAAAAAGAGACGACTCGCATTTCGCTAGCTCCTGCGGCCGCAGAAAAACCGGCAGACCCGAAATCGCGCGACACAGTGCGAATCCAGTTGCCGCTTCGTGAGCCGCCTGTTCGCATTTCAACTGAACCACCCCCCGTCTCAAACTCTGCCCGTGAGGGAGTGACTTCCCCGCAATTTTTCCAACCGCCGCAATCTCCAGTGGCGCCGGTAGCGGCCTCGGTCATGCCCGCACCAGATCTGCCGCCTTCGGGGCCGATAAAGGAGACAGTGCGCATTCCGCTTGGCGCGGTTCAGATGAAAAAGACTCAACCGCTTGTCGCCATACCGGAGGTGGCACCGCAGAGCCCCTCAATCGCTGTGGCGCCGATCGAGAAAAATCCAATGCCGCTGTTGTGGCTACTGCTTGGCGTTTCCGCGGTGATTTTGATTATTCAGATTTGGACTTACCTTTCTTAAAGCTATGGATAATTCCACTGTTATTAAGCTCGATGAATCTAATTTTGACCGTGAAGTGACACACGACGACAAGCCTGTGATCGTCGATTTTTGGGCAGAATGGTGTGGTCCCTGCAAAATGATCGCTCCGCTGCTGGATGAGATTGCGCGTGAAAAAGCAGGCTCCGTGAAGGTAGCAAAAGTTAACGTAGACGAAAATCAGAGCCTTTCGCTCAAGTACAGTATTCGCGCGATTCCGGCTTTACTCTTTTTCAAGAACGGCCAACTGCGCGATCAAGTCACCGGGGTCACAAGCAAGAAGGACTTGTTGAATCGAATCGAGGCGTTGGCCTGAGGAAATTTCGAAAACTCCTCGGTGAGCAGCCGCAGTGCCGCCAGCCGTCTTAGCTCTTGGCCATATTCCGGCAGAGGTCGCCGTACGCGATACGGTCGCTAGAAGCTGATCTTTAGGATGCGACCATCCGTGCCCACTAGCCATCCGGCTTTGGGAGTGGCAAAAGCCACTGCCCAGAAGCCGCTCACACCAGGCAACGTGAACCACGTGTTTCCTTCATCGGGAGTCCACGCCGCGCCTCCGTCGTTCGCTGTAATAACTACTGCGCGGCCGAGATTGTCTCCGGCGCCGCGACCAGTGCGACCGACGTAGCTTAGGCCGAAAATGGCTCCCGTTACCGGAGGAGGGTTTGTAAGAGTCCACGTTTGACCGCCATCGCTCGAAGTCGCGGTGCGCGCATTATTCGGATCACCGGGGTCCAAATCCCCACCGCCCACAATGCCGTGGAACGGGTCACGAAAGGCGACGGTGAAGGCGCCCGCACTTGGCGAGCTCACCAAGGGAGTGTTATATGCGTTCCAAGTATTGCCTTGGTCTCTCGTGGCAAGGACTCTGGCGATATCGGAGCCACCCGTACAAATCCAAGCGTTCCTCCCACCTTGTGCTGCGACACAAGTACCACTCGATGCGAAGGAGAATTCACCCGGCAACGCTGGCGGCATATTGTTACTGATATCCTGCCAAGTCATTCCGTCGGTCGTGCGGAAATCCGGGAACACTCCATTCACTGAGTCGCTGTGCAGAACGCCCCGATTAGGCGTCCAGAACGCGAACGCGTCGTAGAAGGCACTCGGATTCTGGTTCTCGAACTCAATTGTCCAACTGGCCCCGCCGTCCACCGTTTTGTAGACACGAAAATCCGTTGGATTCGCGCCAATGGACATAAGATATGCAACGTCAGCACTGAAAGCCTGTACATCGCGGAATTGCAGCGTTTCGGCGCCCGGCACTACACCGGCTGTCCACGTTTGTCCGCCGTCAGTGGTGACGGTGAACGTCCCGGCGCGACCGGATGCCCAGACCACTTGCGGGTTCACTGGCCACACTGCAATCAGACCGTTAGTGGTTCCGCTGTTTTGCGGAGTCAGTGTCGGTTGATGAAGTTGAGTTGGCGAGAGCTCCTGCGCGCTGATGATTCCGCAGGCGAACGCCGGAATAATGAAAGTGGCAAACGATTGTTTCAACATGGCAATTCCTCCAAAAGCAAGTTCTTTGCAGGCAGCATAGACGCGTTGCGAAGGGGGTCAAACTCGCCACTGCGGCAACAGTTTACACTGTGCTGATTCCTATTGTGAGAACTTCGGTCCGTCGTTCCCGTAGAATGAGGTGAACCGGATTGGCCATGAACATGAACGTCGATGGTGCGGCACTCCGGACAAAAGATGTGAGGAAAGACAATGAGACTGCGACGAATCAAAAGGAAGCCGACGATGAAAGCGAAAACTTCACGTTTCGATAGTTTGGTCGCTCGTTATTATCCCGCCGTTTATAGCTTCGCTTCTCGATTGACCGATGATCCGCGAGAAGCAGTTGTGCTTACACACGACGCATTCAAGAGCATCCGAAACCAACTCCGGCACCGTCGCGATGAGACCGCGCTTGCTTCGATCCTCATATCCGCCGTGATCCGCGCAGGTCTTACGACAGCTTGAGCCAAACTTTCATTTGAACCGAGTCGAGGCGTTGGGCAAGAACATTTTGATTCGCGGAAATTGGTGGGTACACCGCACTGCGACATCCGTCCGGTGCAGGGCGCCGACCTACTAAAAATGCGCCCGGCGCGGCTCGAACGCGCAACCTACGGCTCCGGAGGCCGTCGCTCTATCCAGTTGAACTACGGGCGCGATGAGCTGTGAAGATAACTCAATATAATCATTTAGCGATTTAGTGGCTTTTCCAATCGCTAAATGTCTAAGTGTTATTTCGCTAGCCCTGTTGACGTTTGCAATTTCGCCTATCTTGCTGGAAACTGCTCGCCCGCCCGAGCGGGAGGGGGATTTTCATGAATCAGATCATCGATACCATTGAGAAAGAACAGCACAAAGGCGACGTGACGCCGTTTTCTGTTGGGGACAGCGTGCGCGTTCATACCCGTGTGGTGGAAGGGGACAAGGAACGAGTCCAGATATTCTCCGGCATAGTCATTGGCCGTAAGGGCAGGGGACTCAACGAAACATTTACCGTGCGCCGAATCTCCTACGGTGAAGGCGTCGAACGTGTGTTTCCGCTGCATTCGCCGCGCATTGCAAAGGTAGAAGTGGAACAACAAGGCCGGGTGCGCCGCGCCAGACTAAACTATCTTCGCACCCGCAAGGGTAAGGAAGCGACAGCGGTGCGTGAGTGACAATCATTTAGCGATTTAATGATTGAGTGATTTAGCGAATTGGTTAAATCGTTAAATCGTCGAGTCATCAATCGCGAAAATGTACCGGCGATGCGGATTTCGTTACGAGAAAAAACTGCGTGCCACCGGCGTCGCGCGGATTGCTGGCATTGACGAAGCCGGACGTGGTGCGCTCGCGGGTCCGGTTGTAGCCGCTGCAGTGGTTCTCCCCGAAAAATTTCGTCATCGTCGTCTGAACGATTCCAAACAGCTTGCGCCCGAATTGCGTGAGGAAATTTACTCGGATCTGGTGTCCAATCCCGACGTCAGATGGACGGTCGGCATTATCGATGCGATCGAGATCGATCGCATCAACATCTTACGCGCGAGCCATCGAGCGATGCGCCTGGCGATCACGGCCCTGATGGACCCGCCGGATCACGTTCTGATCGATGGGCTGCCCGTTATTCCTTTTCCTTTCCCGCAGACTGCGATCATCGATGGCGACTGTCTTAGTCTGAGCATCGCTGCCGCCAGCGTGATCGCCAAGGTAACGCGTGACCGGATGATGCGTGACTTTTGCTCGCAGTTCCCGCAGTATTGCTTCGACCAGCACAAAGGTTACGGAACTGAGCTGCATTTACTGAGACTTTATGAATTCGGGCCTTGCCCAATCCATCGCCGATCTTTCGAGCCGGTGGCGCAACCGCTTCTCGCGTTGGAGGACATCGCCCAAGTCCGGTCATCTCCGGCGAGGCGCGCTAGGCGAGAAGTTGGCGTGCCGCTACCTGAAGCGTAACGGTTACAAAGTTCTCTTCCGCAATTTCCGCGGCCGCAGCGGCGGTGAGATCGATGTTGTCTGTCGTGACAACGACACGCTGGTTTTTATCGAAGTGAAAACACGCACACGCGAAGATTTTGGTCGACCCGTGGAAGCGGTTGA
>JBKOYG010000045.1:0-7559 GCA_046725285.1 Verrucomicrobiota bacterium | reverse complement strand
CTTGTAAAGAAGGTCGCTGGCCGTATGGGGTGAGATGTGGTCCTGCAATGTGCGAGCATCGAATTCCTGCTGGTCCTTCGCCACCGAGACAGCGAGGAGATCGCTGCGTCCGCCTTCGCCGATGAGCCGGCTGAGACTTTCAAAGCGCGAATATCGCGAACCGAGATTCAAATTGAGGCTCATGGCCGAAGCATCATGATCGACAGTTGTCGTGTTCATTTGCAGTGCGACGACATTGTCGGCCCAGTTTTGCGCGCACACATAGGTCACCTTCGCACCAGGGCCGGCGACGAGATCGTTTACGCCGCAGGCGAATCCGGGCGCGTGTTCATTCGTCGAGTGGAAATGTTCAATCACGGTGACCTTTGCCAGTTCGTCGGTGACCAGGAGTAAATGCGGAAACGCGGAAGTATTTTCACCAGTCAGCCAATGAAAAATCTCGATTGGCAGGTCGATTTCGACGCCGCGCGGCACATAAAGAAATGTTCCTGTCGAAACCAGCGCCTGGTGCAGGGCAGCGAATTTGGCAGAGCCCAGAGTAGCTGGCTGCGACATGAAATGTTTGCGGAACAATTCGGCGTGCTCGACCATTGCTCGCTCGAGCGGTTGGAAAATGACGCCGCGCTTTTTCAACTGGTCCGAAATCACGTCGCGCTCAAGAAGCTGGTCACCAGCGAAGATCATGCGCCCGGCTACATCTTCGAGTCCACGCGACTGCTCGAGAATGGTTGCGTGCTCCTTCTCAGTTACCGTAGCCCCGTACTTAAACGGGTTTAGATCGAGAAGACCGACATTGGCGAATCGCCATGCCTGATCTTTTCGTGTGGGCTTAGGTAATGACTCAAATTGCGTCCACGCCGCGCGCTGCTGATCACAGAACCAATTGGGAAATTCGCGTGTCTCACCAGGGCCAGAAAGAATTGGCGCGGCCTCCTTCTCGATTGTTGCTGTCTGGTTTCTGGTCATTCCGATATAGAACACCCAGGACCGTGCGTCCTGTGGTTACGCGCAAGTGCGGCGGGTACGGGATTATCCAACCGAGCCTTCCATCTCCAGCTCGATCAGTCGCTTGAGCTCGACGCTGTATTCCATCGGGAATTGGCGGACGAGATCGTTAACGAAACCGTTGACGCTCAAGCTCATTGCCTGGGCCTCAGTGAGGCCGCGCTGTTGCATGTAGAAAATCTGCTCCGCGCTCACTTGGCTGACGCTGGCTTCGTGCTGAACGGCGTTGCCTGTCCCGCGTACGGTGATCGCCGGGTAGGTATCGGTTCGGGAAGTCGCGTTGATAAGCAACGCGTCGCACTCCGTGTTGTTCTTGCAATTCTTCAGATGTTTCGGCACGTGAACCAAGCCGCGATAAGTGGCGCGGCCTTTTCCGATGGAGATCGATTTCGAAATGATGTTACTGGTCGTCTCGTCGGCAGCGTGGATCATTTTCGCCCCAGTATCCTGGTGCTGACCATCGTTAGCCAACGCGATGGAGAGTACTTCGCCACGCGCCTTACGCCCCTTCATGATCACACTGGGATATTTCATCGTCAGTCGAGAACCGATGTTACAATCGATCCATTTCACTTCGGCGTTTTCCTGAGCGAGACCGCGTTTGGTGACAAGGTTGAACACATTCGACGCCCAGTTCTGCACAGTAATGTATTGAATCTTCGCTCCCTTCAGCGCGACCAATTCCACGACAGCGCTATGCAATGTGGGCGTGTTAAATTTCGGCGCCGTGCAGCCCTCCATGTACGTCACTTCCGAGCCTTCATCGGCAATGATGAGCGTGCGCTCGAACTGGCCGAAGTTTTCTGCATTAATGCGGAAGTAAGCCTGCAGCGGGTGCTTCACTTTTACGCCGGGCGGAACGTAAATAAACGAGCCGCCGCTAAAAACAGCGGAATTCAGCGCGCTGAATTTGTTATCGGCGATCGGAATGACTTTGCCGAACCATTTTCGGAAAATCTCCGGATAATTTTTCAAGCCTTCCCTTGATCCAACAAAAATGACGCCCTGTTCGCCAACGGCCTTCTTAATATTTGAATAGACTGCTTCGCTGTCGAACTGGGCTTCCACACCTGCCAGGAATTTTCGTTCTTGCTCAGGAATGCCGAGACGCTCGAATGTGCGCTTAATATCGTCCGGCACTTCCTCCCAGCTCCGTTTCGGTTCCGTCCCCGGAGACAGATAGTAACGGATTTTGTTAAAGTCGATGGCTTCAAGGTCCTTGCTTGCCCAGTGCGTGGGGAGCGGTTTTTCCAAGAATGTTTTCAGTCCACGCAAGCGATACTCGCGCACCCAGTCCGGATCTTCTTTTACGTCTGCGATGTAGTGAATGGTTCGCTCGCTCAGTCCCACACCCGCGTCGCGCACGTGAGCTTCCGGATACGAGAAGTCCCCGATGTTGCGATTGATATCGACTGCAGAAGTCTCTGTTTTCATTGTGAATTTACCCTATTTACCTATACGCTGGTTCAGCGGCCCCGTCGCGCGCCCAATCGTAACCTCTCTCTTCGAGCTCGAGAGCCAGTTCTTTTCGCCCGCTTCTAACGATTCGCCCCGCCACCATTACGTGGACGTAATCGGGGATGATGTAGTTCAGGAGGCGCTGATAGTGCGTAATTAACAATATGCCAAGATCGGGGCCGCGCAATGAGTTTACCCCATGCGCCACGGTCTTGAGCGCGTCGATGTCCAAGCCGCTGTCGGTCTCGTCGAGCACCGCGTACTTGGGCTCGAGCATCGCCAATTGCAGAATTTCGGTGCGCTTTTTTTCACCCCCGGAAAAGCCTTCGTTGACCGCACGCGACGTGAATGAGCGATCCATCCCAAGCAACTCCATTTTTTCATAAAGCTTGGCGTAATAATCGGTCGCCTCCAGCTCCTCGCCTTCCGGCTGGCGCGATTGCAACGCCGCGCGGAGAAAATTGGCGATTGTCACGCCTGGAATTTCGCTCGGATACTGGAAGGCCATGAAAAGACCCCGACGCGCGCGTTCGTCGGGTTCAAGTTCCAGAAGATCCTCACCATCCACTAATATTTTGCCAGCAGTGACATGGTAATCAGGATGACCGGCCAGAACCTTGGCCAATGTACTTTTTCCTGACCCATTTGGACCCATGAGCGCATGCACTTCGCCCCGTGGGACGCGGAGACTTAGGCCCCGCACGATCTCCTGATCGCCGACAGCAATGTGTAGCTTCTCTACGTTTAATTCCTTCATAAAGGCGAACCTTAAATATACGCTGGTTTAGAGGATTTGCTAACCGCGACCCAACGGACCAAGCCACGTGCTTCAAAACAATGTTTCGGAGTTTCATATGGCTGCCCCGCTTGGATTCGAACCAAGAATAACGATCTTCTGGCCGTTTGGGCCAGCGAGTGGTTTGCGCGGGTAGCCGCGTCGCGACGGCGCTTGACCGACCAGCCCGGATCTTACGCGTTTCGATCCTCTTCTGTTTCATCATGCCGCCAAGTTACGATAAACCGCTACCGGACCTTCATGAACCAATCTGTTCCCCTGGACGATAGACCTTCATGCGCGCGCGTGAGCGGCAGTGGCGGGGAGTTTCGCAAAGGTCGATGGCCGTTTCTCACAACTCTCTCCACGCGCGCGAGAAGCAAAATAAAAAACGGATTTTTGAAGCAGTGGCAATTCGAGTCCTAGCGAGGCGGCGTCCTAGTTTCATATGGAAGTCGACGCGAGCCCGCGCGTGAAAGTTCCAAAGTCCCCGTCCATTCCCCTTCCGGAAGCGCTTGCAGGAGAAACAGCCGGACCACGTCCGCAATAGCTAGATGATTTATCGCCGCGATTTTCTCCAGCATGTCGGCTGGGATTGTTACGCTATTTGCTGTGATAGGTTTTGGGCCCATCTGCAGCTATTATTTGCGAAACGTTTCGCAACGACAAGTGTTATTTTTCAACTTTTTTTCGCCAGCCGGGAACTGACGGTTTCAATTCCCGTAGAAGTTGATGTGAAGACCCCAAAGACTGGCGCGGTGACCGTCCGCCTCGACCCGGAACTGAAAGGGCGTTTGGCCCAAGCCGCAGCCAAGCTCGATTTGAGCGAGAACGACATAGTCCGCCACGCGCTGCGCGCAGCGGTGAATGCCATCGAAGCTAACGAATATAAAATCGAGCTGCCGCTCGAGATGGCGCTCGCAAAAGAACCAATCGAATCCCGCGTAACGGGCTCCAGCGAGCCCGAGGTCAAATACTCGAGAGGAAAGCGGCACTGAACGAAGTCCGCCAAATTCTCGCGTTTGATCTTTGTCGGTCCTACCCTTTGGGGGCCGGACTTCGTAAACTGTGCAAGCATTTTCGACGTCGGCACAGCAAAACGCAAGTGAATCGCCCCACAACCCCATAACCGAACGCAGGAGCACAGTTCCCAGATCGGGCAGCAACCATACAGCGAGCGTTTGCGTGTGACTAGACCGAAATATTCATCCCGAACATTTTCGTCCGCGGCTTGACCACGGTTTGCGGCAACCTTCCTCAAAAACCGCTATGACGGAACCGAATTGGATTGTGTCGCCATCGTTCAATTCAGCCTCAGTCACAAAGACGCCATTGATCCGTGTCCCGTTAGTTGAGTTCAAGTCTTTCAGCCAATACGAGTCGCCGACTCTCAGAAGAAGGGCGTGCTGCGCTGATACCGTCGAATGATCAATGACTATCTGGTTCGATGGAGTACGGCCAATGAAGACAATGTCGCCAACGAACTCATGCGTCGCGAAATCAACTCCTTCGGAAATCAGAACCAAGCGAGCCATCTTACCTCCAATCCAGTGAAACGTGAGCTCGGCTCAAGCCGCGGTAAGACCCGCCCGGATTACAGCGTTTAGAAGGATTGTTACAGGCGCGACCTCATCGCGACGACTCAACAGTTGCGTTCGGGTGTTATTGAATGCGTCGTGCGTTAACAAAACTATTTCCCGCGGATCCATCGGTCAGGCGAGAAGCGAAGTTGTAAACGGCGGGATAATAACGAGCGACCAAAGTATCAAAACGCGGGCGTTTCGTTTTCATCCGCGGCTTTCTTTTTTGATTCGGTTCTTGCAGTTGGCCCCGCAGCACATTCCCGCTCCGGCCGGGGGTGCCTTCATTTGTCACTATGTTCTCCGGAATTGGCGGGGCGAAGTTTCCGGACAAAGTCCCGGCTGAACGACGTCGCCGATTATTCGGAGTGTAAAGTCGACCGTGAGAGCAAACGACGTGAACCTGCGTTTGCGTCTTTGTTCCGCCGATTTAAACGTTCACTTGAACATGATCGAGCAAAACAATGGCGAGAATCGCTTCGCCGCTGAACGCTTCGTAAGCGCCAGTGGCGCGGTGACCCGCGCTCGCAAACTGAAACTTCACAACACAAAACTCTATCCGCTGGCCATTCGAGAGCGGATCGTCAATGCACTCGCCGCCGGTGACTCCAAGGCGCAGATTGCCAGGGCTCCGCGGGTTTCACGCCATACCGTCTCCGCCGTCGCTGAGCAGGGGTGGCTCAAGGTGGAACAGCGAAAAGCCCGAATCGCGGCGCAGTCCGAGTGTAATATCACGCGCGCAGCTGAGCTGATAGCTGAAAAGCTGGAGAAAGAGAACGTGCCGCTCTCGACGCTGGTACCCGTCTTTGGCGTGTCAGTGGATAAGGCTGTGCCCCTACGCGGTGATCCAAGCGTGGTCGCGCGAATCGAGCACGTTCCCAGCGGCAACATTTTCGATGCCTTCCAAAAAAGCCTTTGATCCTGCACGAATCATGCAAAGCACGATTCCCGGTCAAGAGAAAAGATTCGACAGAGTTGCACCCTTTTTTTAGTCTTGCGCCTGTGAGCGATTACGACACCGATTGTCGGATCCTTGAGATTGAGCGGGGGGCGTCTCTCGAAGAGATAAGACAGGCATACCGTGATCAAACGAGAGTATGGCATCCCGATCGATTCTCGAATGACATCAGGCTTCAGAAGAAAGCGGAGGACAGGCTCAAGCAAATAAATCTGGCGTATCAGCGACTTTGTGGGCGCGGACCGTATGAGCCGCCGGTAATGTATCGGTCCACAGAACCGTCTCCGCCCGGTTGGTTTGCTGGGTTTGCTCTTCGTCGGACGCTTAGGAAAAGCACGATGGCTATTACAAAGCCCTTCGGGCTCTTGATGGCAAAAACAATCAACCTTAGCAACAAGGTCTTTCAATGGTGCCGCCGCCAGAGAAGATCGCTCGGTATCGCTACGACCGCCTTTCTTCTGGGATTTGCTTTAGGCGTTTGGTTGTTACCTCGTGAATCCGGGACTTGGGCTAAAATTAACAATCTGCGCCAGAAAATAATCGAGAAGGCACGTGAAACGGTACAAGTGGCCGTAGCGAAACCATTGCCTACTGCCCCAACAGTGCTCTCTCAAATGGAATTGCTCAGTGCATCTTCGGCGAAGACGGCGGTCCCAGCCTCTCCTACAGGCCGCCCATCAGGAGACGTTTTTCCCTGGAAAACGAACGTCGTCACAACAGTTTTTTGGGTCGGTGAAGAACAGGTTACGGGAAAAACGTCGCCACAGCACCAGAGCGTTTGGGAGAAGGATTGGCTGAAGAGTTTTGGCGGAGTGGACACCCCTGAGCCGTCAGCCCGGCATGATTACATCCCGATCTCGTTCGTGCCGCGTCAAAATCCTTTCTACTGTGCGCTGCCATACAACGATGTTGAGCAGGGCAGATTCAAGCCGGAGGCGCCGATTGTCATCCCCTGGTTCAACAGGGTTCATGCGGAGCCGGGTCAATCCGTGTGCAAGGATCGCTGGGTCGCCATTCGAAAGGGGGACCGCATCTGCTACGCGCAATGGGAAGATTGTGGCCCGTTTCGCACCGATCATATTCAGTACGTTTTTCAGAATGAGCGGCCGACCCCGAACGCAAGTGGTGGTGCAGGTTTGAGTGTTTCTCCAGCCGTGCGCGATTATCTCGGCCTCGTACGAACCGATGTGGCGGATTGGCGATTTGTCGAAGTAAGCGATGTGCCTCCCGGCCCCTGGCGTAATTACGGCGAAAACAATCACTTCGTCATTTCGCGACGCCAACTAGAGAGGAACTTTGGCGAGGAGCCCGCCAATTCAGCTGCGATGGAACCAGCACAAGGCGCTACTCCCGCGGAAGGGAACGGAATGTCGACTTCCGCGGCGAATCTAGAGAAGAGCTTCGCTGAGCAGAAAGAGTCGGCCAATTCAGCTGCGATGGAACCAGCACAAGGCGCTACTCCCGCGCAAGGGAACGGGATGTCGACTTCCGCGGCGAATCTAGAAAAGAGCTTCGCTGAGCAGAAAGGGTCCGCCAATCAAGCTGCGACGAAACCAGCGCAAGCGCATCGCTTCCCGAATAAAAGCGTGATTTCGCCTTCTGCGGCGAAAGCGGTTACGATTTACGCCCCGCGTCCCCACTATCCACAGGAAGCCCGTTCGCATCGCATTGTGGGCAGTGGAGTTTGCGTCGTGTCGGTTGATTCTGCGAGCGGCAGCGTGACCAACGTTTCAATGGCGCAGAGCACGGGAAGTCCGCTGCTGGATAAATCAGTCCTCAGTAC
>JBKOYG010000055.1:0-47803 GCA_046725285.1 Verrucomicrobiota bacterium | reverse complement strand
ACCCGCGCCGCGCTGGTGGTGGGTCGCTTTCACCATTACGGCCAGCGCAGCGACATTTGGTCTTTTTTGCATTGGATACCTGATTTCCACCGGCGTTGGCGTATGGGGAAATCAGATCCCGGTCGGCTGGGCCTGGGACATCACCAATTTCGTTTTCTGGATCGGTATCGGACACGCCGGCACACTCATCTCCGCCATCTTGTTTTTACTCCGGCAAAGATGGCGTACTTCCATCAATCGTTCTGCGGAGGCGATGACGCTCTTTGCAGTTATCTGCGCGGCGATTTTCCCAGGTATCCACGTCGGCCGGTTCTGGATGGCGTGGTATCTTGCTCCGGTGCCTACCAACTGGGCGATCTGGCAAAATTTCCGCAGCGCGCTGATGTGGGACGTGTTTGCGGTCTCGACCTATTTTACCGTCTCGGTCCTATTTTGGTACACCGGTCTAGTTCCGGATTTGGCGACGTTGCGCGATCGGGCAACTACAAAGGTCAGAAAGTTTCTTTTCGGAATTTTCGCCTGCGGCTGGCGCGGTTCCAATCGCAACTGGCGCCATTATGAAATGGCATATCTCCTTTTGGCCGGTCTTTCCACGCCGCTGGTTCTCTCGGTGCACAGCGTGGTATCATTCGACTTCGCCACGACGGTTATACCGACATGGCACACGACAATCTTCCCGCCCTACTTCGTTGCGGGCGCGATCTTCGGCGGATTTGCCATGGTGTTGACGCTGCTTCTGCCGTGCCGCGCGATGTTCAAATTGCACGATGTCATCACGCCGCAGCACATCGACAAGATGGCGAAGATCATTTTGTTGACCGGTTCATTCGTCGGTTATGCCTACTTGATGGAGTTTTTCATCGCCTGGTACAGCGGTAGTGCCTATGAGCGGTTCGCGTTTTGGAATCGCGTTTTCGGTCCCTACTGGTGGTACTGGTGGGTCGGCATGCTCTTTTGCAACGTGCTTTCGCCGCAACTGTTTTGGTTCCGGTGGTGCCGTTACAACGTGCTGGTTGTCTTTTTCGTCGCCATGTGCGTAAACGCCGGGATGTGGTTTGAGCGCTTCATCATCATCGCCGGCGGATTGGCCCGCGACTTCCTGACATCGTCATGGAGAATCTTTCATCCGACGTGGGTGGACATCTGGACATACATTGGCACGCTCGGAATTTTCAGTTCGCTGTTTCTGCTCTTCGTTCGTTTTCTGCCCATGATCGCCATGTCGGAAGTTAAGACCGCCGTACCAGAGGCGGACCCGCATTACGGCACACCACCTGGGGTTCAATCGGCATCTCCCGGCGGAAAGGAGCGCACACGATGATGCGGACTCCTGCCGGCCACAAGGTCTACGCCATGGCTGCGGAATATTCGAGCGCAGCCGCGCTTTACGAAGCAGCCAAGCATGTCCGGGACGCCGGCTTCAGACGATGGGACGTTTATTCTCCATTTCCAATACACGGAATGGACGAGGCGATGGGGCTGGGAAAATCCTGGTTGAGCGGATGGGTTTTGTTCGGCGGCGTCACCGGTTTGCTTACCGCTGCTGTGGTGCAATTTGGGCCGTCATCGATTCTATATCAGCTCGATGTGCACGGTAAGCCGTGGAATTTTTTCACCGTTCCCGCGTTTTTCCCGATCATGTTTGAGCTGACAGTGCTTTTCGCTGCGTTTGCTTCATTTTTTTCGTGGCTAGGCATGAACCGCCTGCCGCGCTGGTATCATCCAATGTTCAACTGGGAGCGATTCAGTCGCGTGACCAACGACGGATTTTTCCTCGCGATTGAGGCGCGCGATCCACGGTTCACCGAAAACGGTGTGCGCGAATTATTGGAAAGGACCGGCGGTCAACACATCACCATTGTGCACGAGGACTGACTATGTTGCGCGGATTTCTGGTGATTTTTTTTCTGTGCGGAATTGCGCTCGTCGCGGTCTTTGGATTTCGGGGGCAGAAAAGCACCACTCCGCCGACTGAGGTTTTTCCCGATATGGTGCGCCAGATGAAGGTGCGCGCGCAGGCGCCGCTCAACCACTTTGCAGATGGGCGTGGCCCACGTCTGCCTGTTGCGGGCACGGTTCCAATTGGCTACGAGATGCCGAAACCTGGCAAGAGTGAGCCGTTGGCGGAAACAATCGGACCCTGGTCGCATCCGCATGCTGGCTTTAGCGAGGGCACTGATTACTACAACACCGGTAAAATGGGCGACCACTGGGGAACCGGCATTCCGGTTCCGGTTACGCGCGAGCTGATGGAACGCGGCCAACAGCGTTTCAACATAACCTGCGTGATGTGCCATGGCGCGACCGCAGCAGGTAACGGCATCACCAAGCAGTACGGGCTCGCGACCGTGGTAACGCTTCAGGATGAACGAATCCGCAAAATGTCTGACGGGGAGATTTTCAACACGATCACCAATGGCAAAAATACCATGATGGCCTACGGCCCGAACATCATTGTAGCCGATCGCTGGGCGATTATCGCGTACCTGCGCGCGTTGCAGCGCAGCCAAAACGCAACAATGACCGATGTTCCTGAGGATCGGCGCGCAGCACTTGAGAAGCAATGAGCGAGCGTTCCCATACCGTCCCAACGCCGGAAGGCGAATATTTCGAGAGCAACCGCTTTGCAGGTCTTTCATCGCTACTCGGCCTGATTGCCATTGTGGCGCTGGCACTTTGCGTCGTGGGTGCATTTCTAAATCCGCATCAATTCAGTTATTCGTGGCTCTTTGCGTTTGCATTTTTCTTCACGCTTTGCGCCGGCTGCTTTTTCTGGACGATTGTCCATCATGCCACCGATGCTGACTGGTCAGTCGTGGTGCGGCGCCAGTTGGAAAACATTGCGGTGCTGCTGGCGGTGCTGGCGATTCTTTTTGTGCCGATCCTTCTCCTTCGACGCCATCTGTATTCCTGGATGGATATCCCGCCCGGTGTTGAACATTCGCTGGATGCAAAGCGCGCCTATCTCAATTGGTATTTCTTTCTCGTCCGCGCCGTTGTGTTCCTGGGCTTTTTTCTGTGCGCAGCGCTCGCTTTTCGCCGCTTATCGGTGAAGCAGGACAAGGACGGAAATCCACGCTTCACCATCCTGATGCGCAAGGTCGCGTTTATCAGCCTGCCGATGTTTGCGCTTTGCCTCACCTTTGGCGCGTTCGATTGGTTCATGAGCCTGAACTATCGCTGGTTCTCCACCATGTTTGGCGTGTACATCTTTGCCGGTGCAGCCGGGAGCTCGATGTCGCTGCTCGTCCTAGTGGTCACAGCCTTGCGCAGGGCCGGGTACCTAAAGGATGTCATCACGCTTGAGCATTACCACATTATGGGAAAATGGATGCTGGCCTTCTGCATTTTCTGGGCATACATCGGCTTCGGCCAGTACATGCTCATCTGGTATGCGAACATACCGGAGGAAACGCAATTTTTTATCACCCGAAACACTGAATCGTGGTGGGCGCTGAGCATGTTGTTGGTTGTCGGGCGCTTCTTTGTGTGTTTTGCAATTCTGCTCTTGCGCTCGATTAAGAAGGAACCGCGCCGTCTTTGTTTGGTCGCAGGATGGATCGTATGCATGCAAATGCTCGACATGTACCTCATCGTGTTGCCGGCGTTACATGGCACAGGCGTGCATGTCAGCATCTGGGATTTGCTTTCCCTCATCGCTATCGGCGCCACGCTCGGTTTCGTTTATCTGCGAATTGTGCCTCGGACTTCTCTCTTTCCAGTCCGCGATCCGCGCCTGATTGAATCTTTGAACTTGGTGAACTGACATGGCTGGTATCGAATCACTTCGTCAAGTTGCCCATGCGCGTGCTCCATGGTCTGCGTGGTTCGGGATCGTGCTTCTCTTTGCGCTTTTTGGTGTGATCGTGCTCGCCCTGATTGGACCCACGCCGCGTGGAAGCGATTACGAAGAAGTCCGAGCGAAAAAGCGCATGGAAAATTTGAAGACTTTACGCGAGGAAGCCGACAAGTCTTTGAATACTTATGGTTGGATCGACAAAAACAAAGGCGTCGCTCGCATTCCGATTGAGCGTGCCATGGAATTGACTGTTGCCGACCTGGCAAAGCAAAAGCCGGCGCCCGCAGGCCCGATCGCCACGCCCGCGGCGCAACCAACCGCAAGCGCTCCGGCGAGTGCCGCTTCTCCGGCCCCTGCTACGTCTCCCAAACCCAGCGGCGCACAAGCATCACCTCAAGCGACTGCGCCTGCTGCGCCCCAAGGAGCGGCGGTCTCTAGTCCGCCGCCTTCACCGGCAGCCCAGGCATCGGCATCTCCGGCCGCTTCGCCGGCGTCAACTTCACCAAGCCCTGCCAAAAGCCCATGAACGCCACTGGAATCCCACTTAAAGAGCCGTCCGTTTCCGCTGCCGCAGGTGACGCGGAGCAATTGGAACGCGCCCTGATCGACGCCTCGACACGTGTCCCGGTGTTGATCTTTTACACTTCGGCGGTGGCGTGGCTGATTCTCGGCACGCTGCTCGCCGGTTTTGTTTCGTTCAAGCTGCACACGCCGGATTTGCTTTCTGACATCAGTTTCCTCACGTGGGGACGCGTGCGCCCCGTCCACATGAACGTGATGGTATACGGCTGGGCGTCGATGGCGGGCATGGGCACCGCAATTTGGTTGATGGCCCGATTGTGCCGGACAGTCCTGCGTTATCCGATGCTGCTGGTTGCAGGCGCTGGATTTTGGAACCTGGGAGTCTTGCTGGGGGTAGGTGGAATTCTCCTCGGCGATAGCACTGGTTATCAATGGCTCGAGTTTCCCAGTTACGCAGCGATCATTCTCTTCGTCGCCTACACCCTCGTTGCCTCTTGGGCGGTGCTGATGTTTCGGTTTCGGCGCGGGGAACAAATTTACATTACGCAGTGGTATGTACTCGGCGCGTTCCTCTGGTTCCCGTGGCTTTACGCAGCTGGTCAGTTAATGCTCTTCGTCGTTCCGGTGCAGGGAGTGTTGCAAGCGGCTGTCGGCTGGTGGTACGCAAATAATCTACTCTTTCTCTGGTTCGGCGCGATTGGTCTCGGCACTGCGTATTACATGATTCCCAAAGTGATCGGTCGCCCGGTGTACAGTTATCATTTGGCGACGATCGGTTTCTGGACCTACGCACTGTTCTCGAGCTGGACCGGGATGCAGCGACTCGTCGATGGACCGTTCCCAGCCTGGATGGTCACAGCCAGCATCGCCGCCACGATCCTCACGCTGATCCCCGTCGCCACCGTTGGGCTCAATCATCACATGACGATGCAAGGTTATTTCCCGCTCATGCGTTACAGCCCGACGCTTCGTTTTACCGTGTTCGGCGCGATGTCTTACACCGTCTTCAGTCTGGTAGGTGTTTTGATTTCGCTGCGCTCGCTGGCCCGCTACGTGAATTTTACTCAGGCGAGCATCGCGTATTCGCATCTTGGCCTTTATGCGTTTTTCACGATGGTGATTTTCGGGTCAATGTATTACATCGTGCCACGACTGATTGGACGCGAGTGGCGCTACGCGTCGTTGATCAAACTGCATTTCTGGGCATCGGCCTACGGCATTGGGTTGATGACGCTGATGCTTCTCGTCGGTGGTTTTATGCAAGGCGCGAGCACGGAAAATCCCTCGCTGGCTTTCAGCGAGAGCGTAGAATCGGTGCTGCCTTACCTGCGCGGACGCAGCCTATCCGGCATTCTGCTGACAGTGTCGCACTTCATCTTTGCGTATCACTTTGGATTGATGCTTTTTGGCCTGGGCCGGAAAGCGACAGTGCCCACATTTCTTAACCCAGTTGAACCGGAGGGGGCTGAAGCGCACTGATGAAAGGTCTCGCCCCGCTTTTTCTTGGAATCTTCGGAACGTTCGCGTTCTCCTGGGTGGGATTAACGGTGATCCCCAATTGGCAAATCGGACACCTCAATCCTCAATCTGACGAGGAAGGCACAGATATTTATCCGATGCCGCAATCGGGAATGGTCACGCGCGGGGGGCGGGTTTACGCTGCCAATGGCTGCATCTATTGTCACAGTGAGCAAGTCCGGGCCGATTACGCAGGTGCCGATATCGAGCGGAAATGGGGCGATCGTCGCAGCGCACCGCGCGATTACATTTTCGAACGACCTGTTTTTCTAGGGAAGATGCGCATGGGTCAGGATCTTGCGAACATCGGCGCACGCGCACCAAAGGAAGAGGAAAGCCCTTCGGCCACCGGCGGCGCAAGTCCCGCGCCACAAGGAGCGGCGGTCTCCAGCCCGCCGCCAGCAACTTCGCCTCCACCTACAAAAGGTCCCGCAACTCCACCCGCGTCAACTGCGCCGAAAGCGCCAACGAGCCCTGCTCCGGCCGCTCCTCCACCTTCAAAGTCTCCCGAAACAGCACCCGTTGCGGGCACAAGTGCAGCTGCATCACCGCCTACGGCGGCACCACCATGGCCCGAGCAGACCGCGGGCCTCCCACCAATGTATTCCGCTGCCTGGCATCATGTGCATCTTTATTCGCCGCGCAGTATCAACCTCGATTCGAACATGCCGTCGTATCGTTTTCTTTACCAAGCTCGCCGTATCAGTGACACGCGTTCATCAGATGCGTTGCAGCTTACCGGTCGCGACGCCCCGCCTGAGGGATGGGAGATCGTTCCAACTTACGATGCGAAATGTCTTGTGGCGTACATGATGGCGCTTAATCAATCGCATCCATTGAAAGATGTTAGATCGGCCGGTGCGGCGGCCGCAGCGTCGCCAGCGGCTTCACCTTCACCTGCACCCGGAGGACAACCACCAAAGTGAACGAGAGCCCCCCAACACCGGAGCCGCGTTCTGGCCAGGGCATGGATTACAGCGAGTTCGCTGATGTCCAGGAGGTCCATGCCGCTGTCCAGCGCGAGAAACGCGAGCCGCGCGTGGGCCGCGAACCACTTTCCATCTGGCTGATCGCAGTGTACGGACTGGCAGTATTTTTCGGCGGCGCTTATCTTGGCCGTTACTCAGGAAACTTTAGCGGGGAAGCGCTTGATCCATATGGCGGTGAGATGCCCACGATGAAAAAAGCCGCCGGACCGCAGGGCGCACAACAGGCGGCGGAACTTTCGCCGCACGATCGCGGGAAGAAGATATTCGCAGCTAATTGCCAGACATGTCATCAGGCCAACGGCCTTGGCGTGCCGGGACAGTATCCGCCGTTGGCCGGTTCGGAGTTTACAACGGGCGGCTCACGACGCCCGGCGATGATTGTTCTCAAAGGTTTGCAAGGCCCAGTCAAGGTGAAAGGCCAGCAGTATGGCACGGCGGTGATGCAACCGTGGGACAAGACATTGACCGACCAAAAAATTGCCGACGTTCTCACATACGAGCGCAGTGAGTGGGGGAACACCGCCAGCCCGGTGACGGCCGAGCAAATTGCCGCGTTGCGCAAAGAGTTGGCCAATCATCCAAATTCATTCACTGAACCTGACATCCTGGCAGTCCCTGCTGACGAAGATCTTCCGGGCGGCGCTCCGGCGGGTGCTGCACCTCCCAAACCCGGCGAAGCTGCAAAGCCAGGCGAGCCACCAAAACCGCAAGGGTAATGTGCAGCTTGCCCGCCAGTGTGCGGGCATTCCGCGTGTTTGGTTTCGGCGTCGCGCTTAGAAGCCGCCTAACCCTCTCGATTCGGTGTCCCGAGGATGTGACTCTTCGGCGGCATCATCACGTTATCGAAGTTTTGCGTAAACATCGCCGCGGCGAAAAACGCGACGGCGCGCAATGTTTCGTTGCCGACATTTACGAGGTCGTGTTTTACCGGCGTTGGAATCGCAAAAACACTGCCGGGACTGACCCGGTAGGTGCTGCCATCTTCCATGTGCAATTCCCCGGTACCGGCAATGATATACTGCGTCTCTTCGGTAGCGTCGGTGTGCCAGCCGAGCCGATTTCCAGGTTCAATTTCATACACGATCGTGGAGGATGCGGTGGTGCCATGGCTGCCATAGACGGCAAAAGCGCCAGCCCAATGGACCGACTTATCATCCTCGGCCCAGACTTCAGTGCGTTTAAGTTTATCGGATGCAACGACTGGATTCATGGAATCGAGGCTAGGTTTTTAGTAAGTACGGGTCAATAACGAACAAGCTTTCTTTACGCGCTTTGCAGTCGCCATCCGTCTAAGGCGGACCGCTACTGGAGCGCTTCGGCGATCAGCTCGGCCATATGCTTTGGGCGGATGTTCGTGAGGTCGGTAATTTGATGCCGGCAACTTGTCCCCGAGGCGATGATCTCTGTCCCGCGTGTTTGATTGTCGATCTTGTCGATCAAATCCTGGGCGACGTGGACCGACAAGTCGTATTTTTCGGCGAGCGCGCCGAAGGCGCCTGCCATTCCGCAGCAGGCCGTATCGAGCACGGTCGCTTTCCTCCCGGGCAAACGTTCCGCGAGTCTTCCCATGAACGCGGGATTTATGAACGACTTGGCGTGGCAATGCGGATGAATCGCAATCTGCCCCTCTGAATGCTTGAATTGCAGCGCGCCCGGTTCCTGCGTGAGCAAATCATCCACAAATTTTTCGAACAAAAAACAGCGCTTTGCTATCTTCTCCGCGCTCTCGATCTTTAGCTCGCGATAATCGTCCACGAACATCGACCAGCACGACGGCTCAAGGAAGAGAATCGGTGCGGCGGACGATTGAGAGTTGAGAGTTAAGAGAGAGAGGTTGTGCCTGGCAAGCTTTAGTGCGGTATCGAGATTTCCCTGACTAAACGCTGGTCGTCCACAGCACTGCCGATTTTTCGCAAGCGAAACCTCAAACCCAAGCGCTTGCAGCACCTTGACCGCGGCAATTCCAATATGTGGCTCGTGATAGCGTACAAACGTGTCGTCCCACAGAATGACCCTGCCGCGCTTCTGTAGGGCGTTTCTGTGAAACGCCGTGGCGTAATGTTTCGCAAACCAGCGATCAAAGCGTTCCTTCGCGTAATGGGGCAAGGAGCGCCTCGCCGAGATTCCAACCGTTTTCTCCATCCCCACGCGCAGGGGCTTGGAATCGAGAAGCCGATTTGCTAACGACGGTATCACACAACCGATTTTGCCTAATAAATCGACGTTGCTGAGAAGTCGCTCGCGGAATGGCAGACCGTCGCGCTGATAGCGCGCATGCATCAAGTCAGCCTTGAGCAGCGCGAGATTCACGTTCGACGGGCATTCAGGTGTGCACCCCTTGCAGGAGAGACAATTGCTCAGTGCGGCATCCAATTCCGCCGATTGCAACGGATCGTGGCCATTGACGCGTAGTTCCAGCGCGGCGCGGATTATGTTGGCGCGGCCGCGCGTAGACATGACTTCCTCGTGGGTGGCCATAAACGTTGGGCACATGATACCGGTCCGTTTAAGGCAGCCACCGCAGCCGTTGCATTGCTCCAGATTGCCGATGAACGAACGATCTTTGAATGCGTACGCGAGCACGGGCTCGAATGGAAGCTCCAGCGGTCGAATGAAGTTTTCGCGCAGATGATTGTCGATTCTGTGTCGATGACCGTCCGGCTGAGACCCATCGGTTAAAATTTTTCCCGGGTTGAAAATGTTTTTCGGATCGAGGATTCGCTTGATCTCACGCATTACTCCGAGCAGCTCATCTCCAAGTTGCTCGCGCATGTATTCGGTGCGCGCGATGCCAACGCCGTGCTCGGCGGAAAGCGAGCCTTTAAATTGGCGCACCAGTGCGGAGGTTTGATCTGCGACTTGCCGAAACTTTTTTAGATCGTTTGCATTGTGCAGATCGAGCACGGGTCTGACGTGCAAAAGTCCGCTCGCGGCATGGCCGTAGTAACTCGCTTCCAACCCGAGCGGTTTCATGATCGATCGCAATCCGGACACGTATTCCGGCAGCTGCGCAGGGCGCACTGCAGCATCTTCGATAAACGCGACCGGCTTTGCCGGGCCAACGCAGCCCGTCAAAAGTGAGAGGCCGGATTTTCGCACCGACCAGACCAGATTCATCTGCGTTGGTTCGGTGAGGATTTTAGTGCGCAGACCGATTTTTCTCGATTGTAAAACCGACAATCGTTCGGCGACGTCATCGTAGAACTCAACGATCAAAATCGATTCGCAAGGCTGCGTATCGAGCTCGAGCAAATCGCGCGCCGCCTGAAAATGGAGCTGACCTTTGGTTTGATCGAATAAAGGACGATCGATGTGCTCAATGGCGGCGGGTCTAAGATCGAGAAGCTCAACCGTGGCCCGCATAGCTTCATCCACTGAGGAAAAGAAAATCAGGCCCAGGCCTTTCTCATTTGGCAGCGGCGAAATTTTGAGTTCGGCGGAGAAAATCGCGGCGAGCGTTCCTTCGCTGCCCGCGAAAATATTTGTGAGGTCATTCGGTGCACGGAGGAACCGTTCAATGCCGTAACCGGGCCAGCGTTTTATCAGCCCCGGCGGCCAGCGCTCGACCATTTCCGCGCTTCGTGCACGAATGAGACTTTCGATTCTCGCGCGCTCGGCAACGAGCGATTCATGCTTGGGCCCGATTTTTTCGACGCGCCCATCGGCCATTACGACTTCCAAGGAGATCACATGATCGGCGGTTGTCCCATAGACTGGGCAACGCGCGCCGGAGGAATTGTTTGCGATCATTCCGCCAAGCGTCGCTCGTGAGCTCGTTGCTACGTCCGGACCGAAACAAAATCCGTGCAGGGTTAGAAAATCGTTGAGCTGATCGAGAACAACACCTGCCCCTACACGCACGCTGCGTTTTTCGCGGTCAAGGTCAGTGATCTGGCGGTTGTACCGTGAGAACTCGACAATCAAGCCTTCGCCAATCGCGTTCCCCACCAAACTCGTGCCGGCCCCACGCGGCGTGACTGAAAGGCCCGCATCAGCGGCAGCGCGAATAACTGCGCTTGCTTGCTGTACGTGTTTCGGAAACACCACGCCAGTCGGCTCGATCTGATAAATCGAAGCATCAGTCGCGTAGAGCTGTCGCGTCAGATTATCAAAGCGAACATCACAACCGGTTTGCCTGATTTTCCTCTCCTGCGTGGAAGTCATTTCGACCACTCGAATATCACACGCGCGAAGCGATTTAGAAACTGCAGAACCCTCTGTCGTCGCGAGCAAAAAAGGTGGCTTTGCAGCTGACACAGCCGCCACTACAGCAGATCCATCTGCGCGTTTTCTGGCGCTGCTTCGGCGAATCGGACACCAACACCGATCAATCGCACCAGCTTCCCCGTGCGAGCAAACGCTTCATCCAGAAGAGAACGGAAATCTGGTAAGGCAGGCGCGAGGCCGGCGCGCTCGGCGGTGGTGCGCGTGAAATCGTTGAATTTCAATTTCACGAATATTTTTGTGATATCGCGGGTTGATTCCTTCTGCGCGAGGTCGGCCATTAAATCTTGGAAGAGTTCCTCGAGCTTTTCTTCACACTGCTCGAGCGTGGTCAAATCAACGGCAAACGTTTCCTCAGTGCTTAGCGATTTGCGCGGCCGATCCGATTCGACTAGCCGATCGTCGATGCCGCGACAAAGATCATAGAGATCAAGGCCGAATTTGCCGGAAAGGGCGACAAGCTCCGGACGCGAGAAGCGCTGCAACTCGCCGCATGTTTTTACGCCGAGTTCTTCGAGTTTTCGCTCGGTCTTCTCGCCGATTCCCCAGATTTTGCGAACCGGCAAATCCTGCATGAACCGGGGCACCTCCTCCGGTTTGACTTCAAATTGGCCGTTCGGTTTGTTCATTTCGCTGGCGATCTTCGCGATCAATTTGTTGGGACCAATTCCGGCGGAGGCTGTCAGCTTGGTTTCCCGAAAAATTGTTCCGCGGATCACCTGTGCGAGCGGCGCCGGTGCGCCGGGATGGGCGGTAACATCGAGATAAGCTTCGTCGAGTGATAAGGGCTCGATCAGGGATGTGAATCGATAAAGGATTCCGCGAATGGCTGCAGCTTCGCGCCGATAAACATCGAATCGCGTAGGTAGCACAATCAAATTCGGGCAGCGTTGCAGTGCCATGAACGTCGGCATTGCCGAACGCACCCCAAATTTGCGCGCTTCATAGTTGCAGGTAGTCAAAACGCCGCGTCGATCGCGCGCACCGCCCACAGCTACAGGCTTGCCACGCAATGAAGGTCGATCCCGAACCTCGATCGCGGCATAAAAGCAGTCCATGTCGAGATGAATGATGGAGCGCGGTTCAAATTCTTTTTCCACCGACTGAATGTAGCTTCAATGCTCGCTATATCATCTCTAGCCGACGGCGAGATTGCCTTTTGACGAAATTTGCGCCATGAGAAATCGATCTTATGACAACAACCGCGACGCGAGTTTTCATGGTGCGACATGGCGCGACCGTTCTGAGCGCGGAGGATCGGTTCGCAGGTGTGACGGACGTGGAGTTGTCCGAAGAAGGCCGTGAACAAACCCGACGCCTTGCGGACAGATTAAGTCACGAAAAAATTACCGCCGTTTACGCGTCACCTCTTGGTCGGACGGTTGAGACGGCGCGGATTCTCGCTGCGCCGCACGATCTCGAAGTGCAAAAATGCGACAGTTTCCGGGAAATTTCGCACGGTTATTGGGAAGGGATGGAGCGGAGCGAAGTAGAAAAAAATTTCCCGATGAAATGGCCGAATGGGAAAAGAACCCCTACACATTTGCCCGGCTGGTGGGGAGAGCGGGCTGGCTGTGACGACGCGCTCTTTGCCAGCATTGATCGATTTAGTCCGCCAGTATCCCGGTGAAAACATTTTGGTTGTATCTCACAAGGCGACAATTCGACTTTTACTGAGCTCGTTGCTCGGATTCGATCCGCGGCGATACCGCGATAATTTGGACCAAAAACCGGCCGCGCTGAATGTTGTCGATTTTCGAGACCCGACACGCGCGCGATTGACTCTGTTCAACGACACCTCGCACTATCACGAGGCCGGCAAAGCGATTCCGGAAATTCCGAAAGCGCGCCTGTCAAAATGGTGGTAGGACGGGACCGCCGACCGCGCCGTTTTTTGGTCGGTGAAAATGTTTTTCGGCTTTGCAAACCACGCTTCCCTCTAGATATTGAAATGATAACTTTTTCTTGAAATGGATTCTTCTGCTTCTGTCAAAACGCATCACGATCCACATTCGCACGCTGGCGAACATGAGCATCACGAGCTCGGGTTTTGGCGAAAATATATTTTCTCCACCGACCATAAAGTGATCGGTATCCAGTACCTACTCTGCGGACTGGTCTTTTTGTTCTTCGGTTTTTGTCTGATGATGTTGATGCGCTGGCAACTGGCCTATCCCGGCCAGCAATTGCCGGTGATTGGCAAGTGGCTCCCGCACATTTTCGGGGCCGGCTCGATGCCGGACGGAAAGATGACGCCCGACTTTTACAATTCCCTAGGTGCGATGCACGGCACCATCATGATTTTTGCCGGGGTCGTGCCGGTGGCGTTCGCTGCCTTCGGAAATTTTGTCGTGCCGCTGCAAATCGGCGCGCCCGACATGACTTTCCCCAAGGTGAACGCCGCGAGCTTCTGGGCGTTTTTCGTCGGCGGCGTGATCATGCTGATCAGTTTCTTTGTCCCCGGCGGCGCAGCCAAGAGCGGCTGGACTTCTTATACACCGCTCGCAGCTTTCGCTGACACCGGCCCGGGACATAATCCGGTGTTCAACGGCCAAACGCTCTGGCTGCTCGGATTTATTTTTCTCATCACATCGTCGTTGCTTGGCGCCATCAATTTCATCACAACAATCATTCAATTGCGCGCCAAGGGCCTGACTTGGATGCGGCTTCCATTTTTCGTGTGGGCGCAATTTGTCACCGCGTTTCTGTTGCTGCTGGCGTTTCCACCGCTCGAGTCTGCGATCATCATGCAATTGATGGACCGCGTTGCGCATACCAGCTTTTTCCTGCCGAGCGGTCTGGTTGTGAATGGCGCGCCGGTCTCCATCAGCGGTGGTGGCAGCCCGCTCTTGTGGCAGCACTTGTTCTGGTTCCTCGGGCACCCAGAGGTTTACGTGCTGATTTTGCCTGCATTCGGCATTGTTGGCGAAATCCTGGCGAACAATTCGCGCAAGCCGCTCTGGGGATATAAATCGCTGGTCTTTTCCGTGCTCACGATCGGATTCCTGTCGTTCATTGTCTGGGCGCATCACATGTGGCTCACCGGGATGGGTTCGGCTGTGAGCGCATTTTTCCAAACGACCACGCTGCTGATCTCCATTCCATCGGTGATCATCTTAAGCGCGTTTTTCATTTCACTTTGGGGCGGCTCGATTCGCTTCAATGTGCCGATGTTGTTCACCATCGCGTTTCTGCCGATGTTTGGGATTGGCGGGCTCACCGGCATTCCGCTCGCGTTTAATTCGGCCGACCTTTATTTGCACGACACTTACTACGTCATCGCGCACTTCCATTACATCGTCGCGCCGGGCACGATTTTCGGACTTTTCGCCGGCATCTACTATTGGTTCCCTAAAGTGACTGGCCGAAAGATGAACGATTTCTGGGGCAAAGTGCATTTCTGGCCAACGTTCATCTGCATGAACGTCATTTTTCTGCCCATGTTTTTACAGGGAATGGCCGGAATGCATCGGCGCTGGTACGACGGCGGCCAGGGATGGAACGTCGCGAATGATCACACGATTTGGGGATTGACCGGGTTTCAATGGAACATGCCGATCTCATGGGCGGCTTGGATAATGGGTCTCGCCCAAATCCCGTTCATCATTAATTTCTTTTGGAGCATCAAACACGGCGAAAAGGTGAACGACAATCCGTGGGAAGCGACCACTCTGGAGTGGACGGCACCTTCGCCGCCGCCGCACGGAAATTTCGTTACGGCACCCGTTGCCTATCGGGGCCCCTACGAATACAGCCTCCCGGGACGCGACCGCGATTTCACAATGCAGAACGAGCCAGTGGAACCGACAGAACGCACTCGTCGAAAGCCGCCGGCCGAACCGGTTCTGGTTTAGGTCCGACGCGATGGAAATTCCGTACACAGTCTCGACTCGTCCAGACACTGGTCTTTGGAATGCCAAGGTCGGCATCTGGCTTTTCCTCGCGTCGGAAGTAATGCTCTTTGGCGGGCTTTTCTCCGCCTACATTTTTTTGCGCATCGACGCAGCGCCGGGGATGTGGCCGCATGGGCTGCTCAATGTTCCAGTCGGAACCATGAACACGGCGATCCTCATAATGTCGTCTGTCACGGTGGTGCTGGCGTGGGCGGCGCTAAAAATGAGGAGATATCGCGTCTACTGGTGGTACATGCTGGCCACGATCACATGCGGGGTGATTTTCTTGACCGTCAAACTCGCTTACGAATGGCCGCAGAAGTTCGAGCATTTCGGCGCTTACATCAAGCCGGAGGCGCTTGGGAAATACGAACAGTATCTGGGCAACCAGCATGCCGCGGAGCATGGTCTGCCGCCGCGGCTGGAGATTACCGGCCACTTGCACAGCCAGAACGCGAAGGAATACGAAGTCGCGCTCGATCCGCTTAACGCGTATCCCACCAACCCGCAAATGGATCGCCCCCACTTTTTACCGCTGCCGGTTACTGACAAAATCGCGACGATCGAGAAGGAAGACGTCCAGCGCGCAACGATGTTTCTGCCGACACACAGCGCGTATTTCGCCAGCTATTTTACCATCACAGGTCTGCACGGCCTCCACGTGCTCGGCGGAGTGCTCGTGTTCATTTACATGTGGCTGCCGGTGAGCAAAAAAGTTTACCAGCGCAACCCGGAGCATCTCGCCAACCGCGTCGAGGTAAGTGGCCTTTTCTGGCACTTTGTCGATCTGATCTGGATATTTGTGTTCCCGCTCTTTTATCTGTTGTAGGCCATGAACAATCCTCCTGACATTTCGCAAGACCCGAAGGAATACGAGGAATACGCGCACGGCATACAAAAGCACGTCAGAGGTTATTTGATGGTGGGCGCACTCCTGCTGACGTTCACAGCCGTCACCGTCGCGCTCTCGTACGTGAATTTTGGTACCCCGAAAGCCAACATCGGCATTGCCATGTTGGTGGCGACGCTGAAGGCGGGAGCCGTTGCTGCGGTTTTCATGCATCTGGCGGCGGAAAAACGGCTGATTTACCGCATCCTGATTTTTACAGGCTTTTTTGTGCTCGGCCTCTTCTGGCTTATCTTATTGGCGTGGTACGACTACCCGGTTTTTCACTAAATGTCGCTTAAAGGCTTCCATATTGTTTTCATCATTTTCTCGACGCTGCTCGCGCTGGGGATTGGAGCCTGGTGTGTCTGGGTCGATCTCGTGGAGGGCGCGCCGATTTTTCTTGCGGGGGCGATCGCATCGTTTGTGGCCGCCGTGGCGCTGATCGTTTATGGGATCTGGTTTTATCGGAAAATGAAAAGGCTTCGGATCATCACATGAAAACGAAGATTCTGTCGGCTTTGCTTTTATTTATCTTTTCGCCCGCGGGCCAGGCGTTGGCGTGTCCGTTCTGCTACGGCGCGAAGGATGGAAAATCGACCGAGCACATGGCAGTCGCGATCTGGTTTCTGTTCGGCGCCGTCATGTCGGTCCTGGGCGGGATCGGAGCGTTCAGTTTTCATCTTTGGCGGCATGGGCGCATGCCTGCCGAACCTCACCAGGAGATTATCGAGGAAGACCTGAGCAAATATGAGTAGCCTCGCGTTGATCAATGAATTCCTGGGTCAGCCGCCCAACGCTTCCTCGCACGGCTATCAAATCGATCACATCCTCGAGTTCTGCCACTGGTTCATGGGAGCGCTTTTTGTTGGGTGGTCGGCGTTTTTTATTTTTGTGCTGATTCGGTTTCGGAAACGCCGACAGCCCGGCGCGGATCACCTGGGTGTGAGGAGCGGCATCTCGACGCATCTGGAATTTTCAGTCGTCTTAATCGAGGCAGTGCTCCTCCTCGGGTTCGCGATTCCACTTTGGGCGAAGCGCGTGAATCAGTTTCCGCCGGGCAAAGAAGCGCTGGTCGTCCACGTGGTCGCGCAGCAATTCAGTTTCAATTATCACCTGCCAGGACCCGATGGACAATTTGGCCGGCGCGATATCAGCTTTGAGAGCAACTCAAATCCACTCGGCCTCGATCCGAATGATCCCGCCGGCAAGGACGACATCGTCACGACTGGCGAACTTCACGTGCCCGTGAATCGGCCGGTCATCGCCGAACTTTCCTCAAAGGATGTGATCCATGATTTCTTTTTGCCCAGCATGCGGATTGCTGGCGACGCAATCCCCGGTTCACTCATTCCGATCTGGTTCACGCCCATTAAAACCGGGACCGACGAAGTAATTTGCGGCCAGCTGTGCGGTCTCGGTCATTATGGAATGAAAGGCACGCTGGTAGTAGATACGCCGCAGGATTACGAAGCCTGGCTAAAAGAACGCGCCGAGCTGGCTGGGGGTGGCGCGCAGGGCGCTGCTCCTTCACCCTCGCCTGCTGGACAACAGCCCCAAAACCAAGGACCAGCACCTAGCGCTTCACCCAGCCCGCGCGGATAAATTTTTCGCGGCAGCAGCGCGCACGCTCGCATTTGTCCCATACTACCCATTTGTCGTATTCTTCCTCTGTGGGAAAATCGACTAAATGGCTGAACCGTTTTACATGGTTCATTTGTGTGGCCGCACTGTTCCTCATTTGCAGTGGCGGAATGGTCACGAGCAAAAATGTCGGCCTCGCAGTACCGGATTGGCCGACCACGTTCGGCTACAACATGTTTCTGTTTCCCGTCTCAAAATGGGTCGGTGGAATTTTGTTCGAGCATACACATCGCCTGATTGCTTCAGCCGTTGGATTCCTCACGATCATTCTGGCAATCTGGCTTTGGCGCAGTGAAAGCCGGCGATGGGTACGCAACCTTGGCGTGATTGCGCTCGCCGGCGTGATTTTGCAGGGAGTGCTCGGTGGGCTTCGCGTCACCATGCTGAAGGACGAAATCGGCATTTTCCATGCATGCGTCGCGCAAGCCTTTCTCGCATTGCTTGTGGTGATCGCGCTTGTAACGACAAGCCTTTGGCGCTCTCTCGAGAAAATTGATAGCAGTCCCAAAAAATTCGCGCCGATTCGATCACTGGCGATCGCGATTACGCTCACGATTTATGTGCAGCTTGCACTGGGAGCGACCATGCGCCATCAGCATCGCGATCTGGCGATTCTGGATTTTCCCACGGCAAACGGCGCGTGGATTCCAGATACGAGCGCGACAGCTCTGGCAACGATTAATGTATGGCGCGACGCGCGCGGGTTGTCGGACGTAGATGCTTTCCAAATTTGGTTGCAAATGACTCATCGTTTTGTGGCGTTGCTGATTGCAGTCGCTGTCATTACATTTTGTTCGCGAGTTTGGCGAGACGCACGCCAGATTCCCGCGCTCAAGAGATTGTCGATGTGGTGGATCGCATTTCTTTTCGTTCAGCTGACGCTTGGAGCATGGACCATTTGGAGCAACAAAGCCGCCGACATCGCGACCGCGCATGTCGCAGTAGGGGCCGTCATGCTATCTTTTGGAGTGAGCATCTCGGCTATTTGCTGGCGCATTTCGAAGGTTGATTTAGGTACGGTGCGACAATGCCAGTCCGGTTCGGACCCGGGCGCACCGCGCAGCGAACCAGTCGTCGCATGAAAACCGTCGCTCTCGAAGTCGAAAATGCGAAACATGCATTCGCGCGCGGGAGGTTTATTGCCGATCTCTTCGAGTTGATCAAAGCGCGGTTGACCTCACTTGTCTTGTTGACGACTGCGGTCGGTTTTTATCTCGGATCGGGACCGTCCGTCGATTATGCCGCGTTATTTCGCGTTGTGTTTGGAACAGCGGCCGCAGCTGCCGGCGCCGCCGCTCTCAATCAGTGGTGGGAACGCAAAGTCGACGCGCTGATGCATCGGACGAGAAAGCGTCCTGTGCCGGCTGGCCGAATGCGACCGACCGAAGCGCTAGCCCTTGGCCTGGTCTTCTCAGTCTTTGGAGTTGGCTATCTTGCGCTGGCTTGCAACGCGCTCAGCGCCGTACTCACTGCGATCACGATCACGATCTACATCTTCGGTTACACGCCGCTCAAGCGCGCAAGTACCGCAAACACACTCGTCGGCGCCATCCCGGGCGCCCTCCCGCCAGTGATTGGCTGGGCAGCCGCTCGGGGAGGAATCGACGCCGGCGCCTGGAGCCTTTTCGCAATTCTCTTGCTTTGGCAACTGCCGCATTTCTTCGCGATTGCCTGGATGTACCGCGAAGACTATTCGCGAGCGGGTTTCCGCATGATTTCGAGCGATGATCTCAGCGGCGAGCGCAGCGCCAGTCAAAGTGTGTTTTTCTGTATTCTGCTCCTGGTGTTGGCCGGTCTGCCCGCGTTTGTTGGAATCGTCACGTTCGTGTATCTCGCAATCGAATTGGTGCTTGGCGGTTTGTTTATTGCGGTTGCCATGCGGTTCTTGAGAGTCCGCACCAGAGAAGCTGCGCGTTTGTTGTTTATTACATCGATTGTTTACCTGCCGCTGTTGCTGGCCGCACTTGTCCTGACGAAATCATGAACACAACTTCTGCCACAATGAATCAGACGGTGACGCGCAGCGGCATTGCCTGGAAGGTAATCCTGATTCTGATTCCGATTGTCACTTTGTTACTGTTACTTTGGCTCCGTCACATCGAAGTGGCAGCCCTTCGGCAACGAACTGTTTCTTCCTATGGAACAGTCCCGTCTTTTCAGCTGGTGAATCAAAACGGACAGCCCTTTGGCTCCGCTCAGTTGGCCGGGAAAATCTGGATCGCCGATTTCATTTACACGACCTGCCCAGGACCGTGCCCGATGATCAGTAGCCGGATGAGTGAACTGCAGAAACCATTGGAAAAGACCGACGTGCATCTGATCTCGTTTAGCGTCGACCCGGAGAAAGATACGCCGCAGGTTCTGCACGGTTATGCGGAGAAATTGCAAGCGGATCCCGCGCGTTGGGATTTCCTCACAGGACCAAAGAGCGCGATTTACAAACTCTCGCATGATGGTTTCAAACTTGCCGTTTCGGATGGCAGCGATGAACAGGGAATTCCCGTGCATAGCACGCGGATGGTGCTGGTGGATCGGCACGGTCAGATCCGCGGTTACTACGAGGCAACCGAACCGGACGCCGTAACGAAATTACTCGCAGACACGAATCATCTGCTGCGTGAGCAACCTAAATAAAAGCTCCAAATTCCAAGCTCCAACGTCCAGAGAAGCTTTAAGTCCGAACATCCAATCAGCCTGCGCGTTTGGATCTTGATTCTTGGAGCTTCTCTGGAGGTTGTTCGCCTTCGGACGAATCCGTCCCGTGGCGGAGATGTTGGTGATTAAAGATTTGTTAGCCCACTGGCTCTGGTCCAGAGCTTGGTCCTTCGTCGGAGACCATTCGCAGATAATCGCGATATTCGCCTTTTGGCAGTCGATCGATCGTAGCTGCGAGTTGAGACTCCGTGATAAATCCAGTGTGAAGGGCCACCTCTTCCAGACAGGCGATCTTTAGTCCCTGCCGGTGTTCGATTGTAGCGATGTAGTTGCTTGCTTCGAGCAATGTTGTTGTGGTGCCGGTATCGAGCCAAGCCATGCCGCGGCTGAGCAATTTCACGTGTAGCTGGTTCTCCTTGAGATAGAGCAAATTTAAATCGGTGATCTCCAATTCGCCGCGTGCGGATGGACGCAGCGTGCGACATAGCTCGACGACGCGCTCGTCATAGACATAAAGCCCCGGCACTGCGAAGTGACTCTTCGGTTGCTTCGGTTTTTCCTCCAGGCTGATCGCCTTCCCGTCGGCGTCGAATTCGACCACGCCATAGCGTTCAGGGTCGCGGACTTGGTACCCAAAAATGCAGGCGCCACGCTCAATGGCCAAAGCGTCTCGGTAAAAGTCGAGTTTCCCATAAAAAATGTTGTCGCCCAGGATGAGTGACGCGCCACAGCCGGCGATGAATTTTGCGCCAATCAGAAAAGCTTGCGCGATCCCTTCAGGCTTTGCTTGCTCCGCGTAGTCAATCCGAATGCCAAGGTGCGCTCCGTCGTTCAGATAATGGCGCAGCATCGGCAAATCCTTCGGCGTGGAAATGATCAGCACTTCGCGCAGGCCGCCGAGCATGAGCGTAGCCAGCGGATAGCAAATCATTGGCTTGTCGTAAATCGGGAGAAGCTGCTTACAGACAATCTTCGTAAGCGGGTAAAGACGCGTCCCCGCGCCGCCGGCGAGAAGTATGGCCTTCTTGTTCATTCTTCTTGAAGCCCGCGAATAACGCGAATTGGCGCGAATAAATTAAAGACAGACATCCGAAAAGTCGGTCTTCGCCTTCGGGCGCTGGGTTCTCGCAATGCGTTGGTATTCCAAGCCCGGATAATGTCCAAAATTTACTAAAAGGCCAAGCTCGAAACCGGTTGCGTGCAGATAGTTTAGGAGTTGCGCGCGATGCTCATCGGCCAGAGCCGAGACGGCTTTCAATTCCATGATAATTTTCTCGAAGCAAACGTAGTCCGGTTCGTAAGTTTGCTTCAACATCCGGCCACGATAGCTCAGGGCGAGCGAGGCTTTGGCGATCGCAGGAATCCGTTGGTATTCAAACTCAATAGCGAGGCACTCTTGGTAAACCGGTTCAAGAAATCCGCAGCCTTTCTCGTTGTACACCTCGAAGCAGGCGCCAATAATGGCGTAACTTTCTTCTTTGTGAATGATTTTCGTCATTTCATTCGCGTCAATTCGCGTGATTCGCGGGCCAAAAGTATATCATCAATTTCATGTTGGCTGTCCGCGGCTCCAGCGCATAAGTAATTGCGCCCATTTCTGCCAGAAACGAGTCCCAACAGTCAAATCGATCCCGCTCTTTTGACTGACTAGTCCAAGCGCCTGCTGCGGAGCCGACCTGAACGTTGTCTTATCAATAAGAAATGAACTGCCGCGGACTAATTTTTGATCTCTCAGACGACCGCCTATACATTCCGACAACGCGTTCTGGATCCACTCTCGCGGTAAGGCCGGTCGCACCTCAATTGTGGCGCTTACGGGAACATTGAGAAGTTTCTTTATGATGAGCGCGCAGACGAGGGCGCGGGAACTCGTCGCGTGGACGAGCGACACGTTTTTCTCTCGAAGCAGTTTGATCAGCAGAAGAGCAAAACGCGCCTGACGCAAAAAGATGGCGCTTGGCACCCGGACGCTCTGCTGCGCGCGACCTTCTTCCAGTTTCTGCGCGAGTGCGGGATTTGCGCGCCATTCCGCCTCGATCACCATCGTGTCTGGTAAAAATTCCATCTGTGAAGCGATTTCTTCCATCTTCTGAGTGAGACGAATCGCCGTATCCAACTCGCAGACGAATGGAATGATCGCGAGCTTGCGGCGCTTCATCTCTTCAAGCTCGTGTTCAAGCAACGGCAAGTCTTTATCCGGCCACCGATCGATGATGTATGCGATCTCTGTAGCCGCTTCGCTGTGCGAAGCGCGGCGCTGGCTGGATTTCATCCGAGCGCCAGATGTTCTCTGCAGAAGCTCGATAAGCGGTGCCACGGTGTGTTCGATTCGGAAATGTTGTTCGATTCGCGCGCGCCCGGCGCGACCATAATCGCATCGCAATTTCGCGTCTTCTATAAGTCGGCTCAGTGCTTCCGCCAACGCCATCGTATCGCCGGGCGGAACGAGCAAACCGGTTTCACCATGGACAACTGATTCAGGAATTCCAGCCAACCGGGTGGACACGACCGGACGCGCAGCAGCCATCGCCTCGATAATCACTGTTGGAAAAACATCGCTGGCCCCTTGGGCGTCTATCACTGAAGCAAGCGCGAAAATATCGGCAGCCCGAAGTTTTTCGAGAACCGCCTCCTGCGATAATGAGCCGAACAGTTGAAGCCTTCCTGACAGGTTCAGTTTTCGGATCCTTGCTTCGAGGTCCGCGCGTAGCGGGCCATCGCCGATGATTTCGCAGGTGAACTCAAGACCTTGGCGCGCGAGCTCCGCGCAAGCGTCGATGAGGTACTCAAATCCCTTGAACGCAACCAGTCGGCCAATGCTGATGATGCGCGGCACTGTGTCGCCCGACCTTTCGTAATGGGGTGCTGGAAAACGCTCCAGATCGATCCCGTTGTAAACACGCTGAATTCGGGAATCCGGACAGCGTTGGTGAAGCAGGTCGCGGCTGTAATCCGTTTCGGCTGCAACGAACTCCGCGGCGGCGCAGATTTCCCGCAACAGATCGTCGTTGCCCAGGTCCTTCATGAAATCTTGTCCGTGCGCAGTGACACTGAATGGAATCCCTGAAATCTCTTTCAAGAACATGGCGGTGTGGGCTGCTCGATTCGCGAAGTGAACATGAACATGATCGACACCACAGCGCTTGAAATGATCGGCAAAGTAAAGTGCATTCCGCGCGCGCTGCTCTGCCTTCGCGCTGGGGCCATATTTTCGCTCGTGCCGCTCAACCAGGTCGCGCGGCCATTTGCCGTGCGTTTTCGCATTCTTTTCTGAAATCTTTAGGATTTCTTGCGGCGGCGCATAATGAATGGGCGCGTGCAAATAGGCGATATGCTCGTGACGCAGGCTCGTAAGCGGCGGATACACCGAGCCGATCTCGAGTTCGAAACCAAGCCGTTCCAGCGCCAGCATCTCCGCGTCGCAAAAGGTCTGCGAAATCACTGGATACCGGGAGTAAAGATAGCCGAGACGCACAACTTATGATTGCCGATTTCGGATTGCGGACTGCGGACTGAAGTTTCGCAAAGTCAATCAGGCTGATTCTTTTCCGATCCGCAATCAGCACTCCCCAATCCGCAATTATGAAAATCGGACGTCCTTGCCTGGATCCATTTCAAAGTCGAGATCCAGGGAATCCTCCGTGTTCGGCTTGATCACTTCCTCCATGAATTTCACGAAAATAGGGTCCTCGCGAAAGATTGCGTACTTGTCCATCGACTCAAAATCGATGGCGATGAAGAACGGCCAAGGCAATTCGGGGTCGATCCGTTTCCCGCATTTGATGCTCAAAACCTCGGGAATTTTCAGAAGGTGCATGCGCGTGTTCATCATCATCGCCTCCACGCGGGCAGGGGTCACCTCGGGTTTGAGTTTGTAGAGAACGATATGATGAACCATGAGGGTAAAGCTAATAGGCGCTTCCGATGATGCGTGCAAGTGCGAATCCGTTGCCCAAGCGAAGCCGGTGGAGCGCGCGTCTGTGAAAATCCGCAGGGTGAGCAAAGACCGCAGGGGATCGCAACAGTGGCGCCACTGAATCATTTGGGAAGAAGGCGTTGAAGCCCGCGGTATCATTGTGCGTCTTGTGATTTACTTCACCACGGAACCCACAATAATGCGCGACAGAGTTCGCCCGTTGCTGAACTTCGAATGAAAAGGCGATCTGAAGCAAAGATTGTCTTATTTGACTCGCGGCTGCGATCAAGAACGAGTAAAAGGATCCGACTGGATTGAGAGATTCTTTGCGTGGAAACGACTGATCAAAGTGTGAAAGCGACGACCGAAGGGCCGGTTATGCCGCGCCCAAAGCCATGGTGGCACTTTTTACCGAGAGAGGATTGGCTTGTTGTTGGCTGGGTGCTGTCGATTAAAATTTTGCTCTTTATCTTCGGCGCAAAAAGTTTCCGTATTCTGGAAAACAAGCCACTGCCCGGAAGATCTGGCTGGCTGGACATTTGGAATCGCTGGGATTCGCTTCACTATTTGCAAGTCGCGCAATTTGGCTACAACGCGGCCAGCGTGATGAAAGCATGGTTTTATCCGCTTTTCCCTTGGTGCACTCGCTTAGTCGCCTATGTCGTCAGTCACAACTATCTTGTCAGCGCCTTTATTGTTTCCGGCTTTTCTTCTATCGCCGCGGCAATTTTCCTGCGAAGAATTGTCCAGTTCGACCGCGACACGGGGACCTCGCACTGGGCGGTTTGGTTTTTCCTCATCTTTCCGACCGCTTATTACTTGCACATCGGCTACAGTGAAAGCCTCTTTTTGGCACTCGTTTTGGGCTCGATCCTGGCGGCGCTGTTTGGGCGTTGGTGGCTGGCGGGAGTCCTCGGCGCTCTTTCCTGGATGACACGCCCCAACGGTATTATCCTCCTTCCAACTTTGGGCGTCGAAGCGGTTCATCAATGGGTCGTCACTCGGCGCTGGAATTGGCGATGGCTCTGGATCGCGATTGTACCGGCAGGATTCGCTGTTTATTTGCTCGTGAATTGGAGAGTTACCGGGGACCCATTCACATTCTTGCGAATGCGAAAGAAGCTGTTTGCGATGGAGAGTTCCTGGCCATGGGTTGGGATTCGCAGTGCCATGGGAAATCTCCGCCGGACTCCGAATCAGGCGGAAATAGTCGGTGCGCAAGAGCTATACTTCGCAGCACTTAGCTTTGTTTGCATGATCGTCAGTTGGTTCAAGCTGCGCCCGGTTCACGCTGCGTGGATTACTGGGAACTGGTTTCTCATAACAAGTGTGACATTTATGGAAAGCGTGCCACGCTACGTGCTCACCATGTATCCGGTTTTTATTTTGTTCGCGTTACTTAGCCGGAACCGACTGTGCACCGCGATAATCACCGTCTGGTCTCTGCTTTTTCTCGCTCTGTTCAGCAGCGTGTTCGTACGCGGTTGGTGGGTGTTCTAACTTCAACAGCCCAGGGATTCCCCTGAGTTAGCGAATAGTAATTCGATAAAGAAAAACCTGCCTAACGAGCTGGTGGCACGAGTACTTCCGTTGGAACGATGTGCTCTGGCCGGCTCCCTGCTGTCCAGGTTAGCCTTACCACGCCACCAAATAGTACGTTGAAATAACGTAATCGAATTGAATGGAGTCCACCGCTCAGATGGATCACTCCTGTTCGCTTTTGGAGAAGGCCGTGAGTGGCGTCGACGATCATTCTGCCGTCGATTTCGAGCAGAGCGCCATCGTCTGCGATGAGGGAAAAAGTGTAATCTGCGGTTTCGTCAATAACGATATTGCCCGTCCATTCCACGCTGAAGGGCGGGGGAAGTGGCAAGGTTGTCGACCAGTCAAAGTTGATCTCATCGTCTACCTGGGTATCGACGGGCGGTCCACTCCAGTTGGTGTTGCGGTAATACTTTCCCAACAGCCCGTGAGTAGGATGTCGCAACGACGCTCGCACATGAGTAACGATCGGAGGCAAAGTAATTGCTGTGGTAAACCCCAGCAGTACAATTAAGGCCGTCACGGGGGAACGCCCTGCGACCTTGCGCGCCCAGTCTGCGTCGAAAAAGAGCTGTTGATCGTCCCGTGTGTTGTCGCTCCTTACGATTTGAGTCACAAGTAGTCCGCCCGCGAGCAACCACCACAGCATCAACGGAGCCAGCTGGTAACCACCAGGAAGTCCGGCCAGTTTCGCGAAATTGAAGGCGGTTGAGTCGTTTGTAAGATTTCGGTGTCCATCGAATAGGACACTAGTGTTTTGTGCGAATCTTCCCCGGAGATAGTCGGGAAGCAGGAAATCTCGAGCTGGATTGGGGGAAGGAATCGGTACGCGCGGTTCGATGGCGGTATCGAGTAACATGTAGAACATCGAAATCGCCAATAAAGGATAGAAAACGAATCGAAACGGGCGAGCACCAAAACAGAGCGGCAACGCAACAAACGGTAAGAGGGGGATCAAGTGACGCGAACCAAAATAGACAGCACCGGACCAATCATAAGCAGATGTCCCGTAACTGGTGATGAAGAGAACATAGAGGACTGTCATCGCCACAACGAGCAAGCCCTCGGGGCGCAGGTCGCGTCTCCAAATCATTATCGCCAAGCCTGGTAGCGAAAGCCAAAGCACAGGGTTGCAAGCGTACACGCGCCATCCTTGCACACCGAGATAAAGCATTCCGATTTGGGGCGAGACTGTAATTGTAGCTAACGCCTGCAGAAAGTGACGAAGGCCAAGCCAGTGTATGCCTAAAAAGCCATGTGAATATGTTTGCGAAAAAGTGGCACCAGCTTTGGCGTATGCCTCATAAGGTATGTAAAAAGGTGAGCCAAAAGCTGCGATGTTATAACTCAAAAGAGCACTGGCACCAACAAGGCCGCCCAAAATCCACGCTCCACCGAGCCACGCCCTGTCTTTAAACAAGGGCCGGGACCGTATTATCACCCAAAAGGTGTAGATGGATAACGGAACGACGAGTAGCGCGGTTGGGTACTCTGCCGCTACACTCAGACTCACTAGCAGTCCGGCCCAGCCTATATAAAAGAGCTGTAAATTGCCGGGTTTAACTTCACCTCGGCTAACCTTGAAGAGAAGATAGAACGCGATCGCAAGTAAGGATGCCACCAGCTGGTGACTAAAAAAAAGCGTGGAAAAAGGAAACGCAAGTGTCCCTAGCCAAATGGCAATAACAGCCAGTGCGGAGAAATACTTGTCTCCAGAAAGCCGGTTTAACACGCGATAAACCGCGACAGCCGCGAGTGCTGAAAGCAGGCTGACTGTAAGGAGAGTAGTCAGATATGTGAGCAGATGCCAGTATGTCCAGTCCGGCAAACCTAGGCTTGAAAGGGGGGACAGGCCAATCGAGAGCGCTGCGAACGGAATTACTGTCAACAGCACCATCCCAGGTGCCTTGTTTGGATAAATGTGACTTGATCCATTCTTATCATAGCGGATCACGTCAGCTGTGTTCCACCAGTATTTGTCAATCTCTAATCTGTGGTCCTCAACAATGGCGCGCACTTGATCGAACTTTGCCGCCTCATTGTGTCCAGTGGCTTGATAGAAGTACGCGTAGGTTATCCAGAGCATTAGGAACAATAGCAGCTCGATCCGATAAGTTTGGCCCCATGCTTTTAGGAAGCCCTTTTTTGGTGAACGACTCGGCGTGTTTTCCATGATCTGCGTACTAGGGAACACGCACTCTGTTCCTAGTCGTGCTCACACTCGGATCCAGTTCTATAGAGCGAGAGCAAGAGTGAGAAGAGAAACTTATCTTCTAAAATCCAAGGCGCCTTTTTTGACGGCGTAAGCGTAGCCCACCATCAAGATCGTGATGAAGCTAAGCATGCTCCAGAAAATGACGCTGCTCTGCCTGATGGTGTCCCGGTAAACGACCGCCCACGGGTACATGAACACGATCTCGATGTCGAACAGGATAAAAAGCATCGCCACCACGTAAAACTTCACGCTGAAGCGCGGCTGGCGTTCACCTTGGGGGATCATGCCGCATTCGTACGGGGTATCCTTGGCCGGCGTACGTTTTCCGCTTTTGCCTACGAGCACACTGACAACCAACGCGGAGGCAGCGAAGAGGATGGCTACGATGATTTGCAGGAGAACCGGCAAATATTCGCGTAGCATCCGGAATTCCCCGGGACTAGCAGGGTCGATTATTTTACACCAGCAAGATGGCCATTCTGTTGGGCAATCGCGCTGGCCAAAGCCGAAGGCAACCCCTTGTATTTCTTGCCGTTCTTCCTGACCGCGCCCCGCGCCACGAGATTTTGCAATTTCTCATAAGCTCGCAAGCGCAGCATTTCCTCGCCGCCGCTGGCAGCGTTCCGGGCTCGAAGATTCTCGTGCACGATGTCGAACAACTGCTTAAACTCGAACGACGAACGACGTGAGAGGACAGCGACCAGCTCCTCAGTTACCAGATCAGGAACGCGACGGGAGAATGCATTTTTCTTTAGAATAGCCATAAGGCGGAAAAGATAGCACCTTTTCGCCAAACTGCAGCACTTTTCTTTATTTTGCCGTGCCGCAGACTCAAAGAGTGCCGAAATGGCGCAGTTCTCTGGCCCGGCAGTCGCTCCCCCCTATGGCGTGGGCGATGGGCTACTCATCGCTGGCTGGGGCGTCGCTGTCGAAGCAGGCGCCCAACTGCCGAAGCCTGTGGCGGCTTGCTGTCGTGCCGCCGTGCCGACGCTGCTCAGGATAGCAAGGCCGATCGCGGCTTGATCCAACGTGATTGGTCCGAGCGACTCGGCCATATAGCCATCGCGGTCATATCTTTGCGAGGAAACAATCGGGCTCAAGTGCTTCGTAATAACCTCTGGCGATGGAACCTTGCCCAGATCAACGGAGCGAGTTATCGCCGGAAGGAACGCCGCCGCCATCAGCAACATCGGACGAAGCGAAGCATCGAGTCGCGAGTAAAGCAGCGCAGTGTCGACGTATGAAAAAAAATTGGTTGGCGCTGGCAGCAATCGCTCGGCTGCCTTGTACGTTTGCGAATCGGAAAGCTCCGACGAGCTACCCGCACTGCGTTTCACTGCTTCTTCTACTGAGACGGGATTGAAACCGGCGATAAGAATCCGGTCAGATAACGCGATCGTCGGAGTGATTGCGACAAGTGTGGCCGCGGACTGTTTCGAAAAATAGCGGACACCGTCTTTCTCTGTTTGCGTCCAGATTGCCCCTTGGTCAGCTCGTGTAAACGTCTCGGCGATCTTGCCGGCCTTGGCCATGTCCAGCACTGGGAGAGTCAGAAGGAAAGATGGCCAATGCGCACTGGATGGCCAATCTGCTAACGCTCCCAGCTCGAGGCCAAAAGCAGCTTTCCAATCATCAGCTGTGATCCCGCTGGTGGCGAAATCCTGAAAAACTTTCTGTACCACGCCACTCAGCGTAGCGGCCTGGTTTAGTGTTTCTATCTTTTCCCCTAGATTGAGCAGCATCGCCAGGTAAAAAAACGTCTCCTTGGTTCCAAGTGTTAGCGATGATCGGTTGAGCGTGGCATTGTTCTCGAGCTTTGGCATTCCGAGAAAAAGCACGTCGCGAATCTTTCCGTTCTCGAATCGAGTCGAACCGGCAAGGCATCTCATTTTTTCAAGCATCGTGGTTTCTCCGGGAGTGGGGCTTGAT
This sequence comes from Verrucomicrobiota bacterium, assembly GCA_046725285.1. Lineage (GTDB taxonomy): Bacteria > Verrucomicrobiota > Verrucomicrobiia > Chthoniobacterales > UBA10450 > Udaeobacter. The sequence continues at coordinate 18,071 of JBKOYG010000055.1, read as the reverse complement.
CGGATAGCAGCGCGCAAGGCGGCAAGGCGTTCGGAGAATGCCTTGGGCTGGAGATAGAAAAACGCTGCGTAATTCGATGGCCGATGCGAGATGGCGGTTCGGTACGCTTCGTCCTTATCTAGCGTTTCCTCTGAATTTTTAGCGCGATGGTCGACGCGATCGAGCAGCGCCTTTAGTTCCGTTAGGTTTGTTGCTGCGAGAAACCAGGGGCGATCATACGTTGTTGCCAGAGTAAATGGAGTCGCCGTGACCACGTCGATTTCATGGCCCTGATACTGAAGTTTCTCGCCCTTCGTGCCTGGACGTTGTTCCAAAAGCATCGCGCGCCATTTACCGATGACCCGCTCGGCGTCCTCCTGAGTCCCGCGAAAACGAAAGCCGCCCACAACGCTTGGAGCGCTATCGCTGATGGACGTTAAGGCGAAGAAGACGTTCTTTGGGTCGAGCTGTTCCATCTCCTGCAGCGTAACGAGGGCTTTGGGGGTTGGCACGTTGTCCAGCGGCTTGCGCAGAAAATCCTGCACAGCCGGCTCGCGGTATAGCTGATAAATGTCCAACTGACGCCACTCATCGCGTGTTCGACTAAAGTCCGGCATGTGCGCCAGAAAAATTGTGCCTCGCGGCAGAATCTCCGCCACAGGAGCGCTCGAAACCCGTTGGGAAAAATTCCAGTAGTACCAACCAGCGCCCGCGGCAACGGCGACCGCGATGATCAGCAATAGAATTCGTCTCATAACCAGCGCCTCTCAAGCGCGGATGCTCGATACTCGATGCTCGATACTGGATCAAACGCAAAGTGATCAAGCATCAAACCAGCTTCGCCCTTGCTACGCCCTCGGATGAAATTGCCGATGCACAGCTTTCAATCGCTGTTGATCGACGTGTGTATAGACTTGCGTCGTCGAAATGTCGGCATGTCCGAGCATTTCCTGGATGATGCGAAGATCGGCTCCGTTCCCGAGCAGATGCGTCGCGAAGCTGTGTCGAAGAAGGTGAGGGTAAATGTTCTGTTCGAGTCCGGCACGTCGCGCATGTTCTTTCACGATCTGCCAGATGCGCGCTGTGGTTAGTTTGGTGCCGCGCTCGGAAAGAAACATTTCGCTGCTACTGTGGCGCTTCACGAGCTTTGGCCGCTCAGTGGACAAGTACGCCGCCAGCGCTTCGCATGCTTTGCGGCCCACGGGCACCAGGCGAGTCTTGTTTCCCTTACCAGTTACGCGCACAACTCGCTCTTCGAAGTTGAAGTTCTCAAGGCGCGCGTTTGCCAGCTCCGAAATACGCAGACCACTTGCATAAAGCAGCTCAACTATCGCCCGATCGCGCAAACCGTGAGGAGCCTTCGTGTCAATCTTTTCCAGGAACTGCTCGATTTGCAATTCGTTCAGCGTTTCCGGGAGATATCGCTCGATTCGCGGGAGCGCCAGCGCTTCGGCCGGATCGCGTTGGACTTTGCCTTGGGCGACCAGGAACCGGAAAAAAATCTTCAACGCGACTACGATGAGTTTGATCGAGGAAGCGGAGAGGCCGGCGCGCTTGCGATCGGCAAGATATTCGCTGATCGCCGGCAATGTCACCGCGCGGGGATCTTCGATTTTTTTTCTTGCGGCACACCATCGCGCGAACTCGCTCAACGATCTTTGGGTAGAGAGCTGATAATTTTCGGAAAGGCCACGCTCGATTGCGAGGAAACGGATAAACGAGTCGATCGCGTCTTCCACTTTCCACATTGTAACGGCAGGCGTGCCGCCTGCAAAACTCGGATGGAGTGTGCTCGCTACTTCAGAGGCATGCGCCAGCAAGGACGCCTCCAAAGGAAGCAGGGTCTCGATATTATTGACAAGGCAATGTTAGGTGTTGGATGTTTGCTTACGATGAGTTTGGACCTCAATACCATCTTGAAGGATTGGCCTCACGAGAACGGCAATATCAAAGTGCGTAAGATCGCTGGGCTCGATGGGCGCGAGAAATTGCAGTTGCGGGTCGATCTTGGCGTGTTGCAAATGGAATTGGTCGGTCGGCCGGATGGTCGGCGTCCGCACAATTGTGAGTCGCTCTTGGAATATCATCAGAAGCGCGCAGCCCGCGCTGACGCCAAGGGCGAAACCTACGAACTCACGCCCGAACAATGCGCAGAGCTTCAACAGGAAGGTATCCAGTATTACCATCGTTATCTGAGTCTGTTTCAGATCAATGATTTCGACGGCGTGGTGCGCGATACGCAGCGCAATTTGGATCTTTTCACCTTCGTCTCTGAGCATACAGATCGCGAGGAATTTTCCTGGAGCCTCCAACAGTTTCGCCCTTATGTGCTCATGATGAATACGCGCGCGAAGGCGTCCATTTTTCTCGGCCAGGGTAAGTTTGCCGAGGCGATAGCTGAAATTGAGCGCGGGCGTGACGCGATTACCGATTTCTTGCAACATTCAAACTTTCCAGAACTGGTGTCGAAAAGCTCCGAGATCGCATTTCTCGACGAGTGGCTCGAGGAAGTGAAGTCAAAGCGTCCGCTTTCCAAGCTGGAGATCATGCAGCGCGAGATGGAAACTGCGATTGCAAAGGAGCTTTACGAGCGCGCCGCGGAGTTGCGCGACGCAATCAAGCTGTTGCAAGCGAAGAAGCATTAAGACCGTCACTCCTCGCTGACGGAAATCGCTGCTGAGTTTGGACCGGGCTTTTCAACCGCGCCGTAAGCCTTCATCGGCGATGAATTTGTAAAATCCCTTGCCCGCTTGAGGGTGCCGCCTGAAGTTTCTTTTCCTATGGCTACGCAACTTACCCAATACGCGCATCCTGAAGCGCTGGTGGAGACCGATTGGCTCGAAAAACATCTCAAAGACGAAGGGATCCGGATCGTTGAGTCGAATGAAGATGTGCTCCTTTACGATACCGGGCATATCTCTGGGGCAGTGCATATCGATTGGCGCGCCGATCTGCAAGATCCGGTGATTCGCGATTATATTTCGCCAGAAAAATTTGCACGGCTTTGCAGCCGGCACGGAATCACCCCGGACACGACTTGTATTTTCTACGGCGACAAAGCCAACTGGTGGGCCTGCTATGCACTGTGGGCGTTCCGACTGTTCGGACACGAAAAAGTGAAAATTCTAAATGGTGGTCGTGACAAATGGAAAGCCGAAGGCCGCCCCATGACGCGTGACGTTCCTAAGGATGCAAAGACAAATTATCCGGTGCCGAAGAAGCGATTCGACAAAGAGATCCGCGCCTTCTTTGATGAAGCGCTGACGCAAAGCAAAGGTGGCAAACCACTGATCGACGTGCGCTCACCGGGCGAATACAGGGGCGAGATCACGCATATGCCCGAGTATCCGCAGGAGGGCGTGTTACGTGGCGGCCATATTCCGGGGGCAAAGAGTATGCCGTGGAAAACCGCTACCAATGATGACGCCACCTTCAAGCCGGCGTCAGAACTGGCAAAAATCTACTTCGAACAGTGCGGAGTCGGGCCAGAAAAGGAAACAGTTGTTTATTGCCGAATCGGCGAGCGCTCCAGTCACACATGGTTTGTACTCGCGTACTTGTTAGGCCTGAATAACGTTCGCAACTACGACGGTTCCTGGACGGAATGGGGCAATAAAGTCGGAGCACCGATTGAAAAGAGTGCGTAAAGCGAGGCGTGCTTGCTTAGCGAAATCAGAACCGATTTGCATCTAAGCCCGACCGGTATTTTGCAGCAGCTCGTGGATTAAGCGCATTCGCTTTTGCTCTTTGCGGCTGGAACGGAGCTGTGCAATCGAGCGCTGCATTCGCCGTGTCCAATTCAAGTTTGCCTTTGTCCCAGGCACATTGAAGCGATATTTGCGCGCCAGCAGATCAGTGATCATGACGACGGCAATCCATGACTCGCTCTTGAACAGCGCTTCCATGATTGCCGGGTAAAAATCTTTTTCGAAATCGAGCGCCTCGATTCTGCCATTCAGCCCTGCGAAGAGAGCGATCTTCACAAGCTCTGTACGAGATTGTCCTGATGTGGCCTTTGGACGCTCGAAGGCATCTTCCCACAGCGCGCGAAGCGGTTTGTGATCGTGTGTTGCGTAGGTTGCAACGGAGAGCCGTTCATATTTGTCTCCAGTGGTGATTGTGCCGTCGCGCACTTCCCATTGCGGGATCTTGAATCCGGCAATGCCGAGCGATCGCAAATCCGGCCGTACGTAATCGGGCACCACACCAAGGTCTTCGCCGACGACGCGCGTGGCACCTGCTTCGTCCAGGACAACGCGCAGGTATTCTCCGCCCTCCTGTTTGTTTGCTTCGCGGTTTTCGGATGTTTCGTCGTCGCGAGGAACAAAATGCGGCGCGCGACCGGCAGTTCGCCCAAGCATTTGGTGCAGATCGAGCGGGAGGAATTCCTTGTTTTTCCCCGGGCGCCACGGGAAGGCGTAGATGCGATAAAACCCCTGGACGTGATCGATTCGAAATGCATGAAAAATGTTTCGGATCGCACGGACACGCTGGCGCCACCACGCAAAATTGTTTGCGCGCATTTTCTCCCAGCGATAAAGCGGAATACCCCAGTTTTGTCCCCATTTTTGCGTGAACTCGTCGTCTTTGAAATGAGGCTCGGGAGGCGCGCCGCCGCACCAGTCGAGCGCGAAGTCATCCGGGTGGGCGAACACGTCGGCGCTGTAATAACTGATGCCAAATGGGATGTCGCCCATTAACGCAACGCCGCGTTGCTCTGCATGTGATTTGATCGCGCGCCATTGCTGGTGCGCAATCCACTGCACATAACAGAAGAATTCCTGGCGGGCCGTCAGTGCGGCTTGTCGATCCCGTGGCAGCTCCCGCAGCCAACTGCGCGCTCTTTCCATCGATTGATGCTGGCCTGGCCAGCGATTCCATGCCGCGCTGTCATCGTTCTCCTCCATCAGGACGCGAAAAAATGCGTAGTCCCACAGCCACGCGGCTTGTTCTTCGCAGAATTTCCGAAACTCCAATCGCCGTTCTTCACTGCCACGAGTGGAGAAATTCGCAAAGGCCTTTTCCAGCAAGCCCTGCTTTAGTTTCTTAACGTGGCGATACTTAACCCCGCCGTGACGGAGTCTGGCAAGATTGGCGTCGGCAACTAAAGAATCAAAATCTTCCGGGGTTAAATCCTGCGGCGAGTTCGGCGCAAGTTGCAGCGTCGTGGGCTCGATCGCTATGGCGCTGATCGCGTTGTAGGGGCTATTATCAGTCCCTGTCTCATTGATGGGCAAGAGCTGGACAAGCTTGTAACCGATTCCGGTAACCCAATCGATAAACTGCCGCAACGCATCGATGTCGCCGATTCCAAGGTCGTCCTCTCTTCGTAGCGCGAACAGGGGCACAAGCACGCCTGCGATCTTGTTTTCCGGTGAGAGATTCAGTCTTTCGTAGCTCATTTTGTCATGTCGAGCGAAGTCGAGACATCTCTGATTTCAAATTCGGTTCATTAAAGACTAAGAGGTTGCTCGACTTCGCTGCGTTTCGCTCGGAATGACAATTGCCAAATTTAGCGCCTTTCCACTTCCCAGTCTTCCACAAGATCACTTGGGATTTCCTGGAGAAAACGCGAGGGACGCTGGAAGACGTCGCCGTACCCCCCGCTTAAACGCATTTGCGGATAAGCGAGGTAAAGCTCGTCCCGCGCGCGCGTGATGGCCACATAGAATAGACGCCGTTCTTCCTCGAGCGCTTCGCGTGTGTCGAGGGAGCGATTGCTCGGAAACATTCCGTCGGTCAGCCAGATCACGAACACTGTGTGAAACTCAAGGCCCTTGGCCTGATGCACCGAAGAAAGGTTGACCGCTTCCTTGTCGCTTATCTGGGTTGGCGCGGCCTCCGCATCGACGTTGCTAATCAGCGCTAATTGCGAAAGAAATTCGTGCACGTCTTTAAACTGGCGGGCAAAGATTGCGAGCTGGTTCAAATCTTCCCGGCGAAGTTCGTAGTTTGTGAAATTCGCCTTGGCATAATCGTCGTAGATGGCTTCGACTACGGACGCGATCATTTCCGATGGCATATTGGGTCGACCTGCCGGAGCGATTTCCTCCAGCGTATGCGCGAGTTGCTCCCATGTTTTTTTTGATTTCGCCGGAACAGGCATCGGCAACAAGCGCTCACCCCATGAGGAAGGTTCTCCTTGTTCGGCCAAAGAATTTTCCCAGATGCGCCAAAGATTTTCTGCAGTGCGATTGCCAATGCCGGGAAGCAATTTAGCCATGCGTTTGAACGCGACTTCATCGTGAGGATTGGCCACGAGGCGAATAAAGCTAGTGACGTCTTTGATGTGCGCCTGCTCGAAGAATCGGATGCCGCTGGTGATTTGATAGGGGATGCCGCGTCTCGACAGCTCGAGTTGCAGCTCGACAGCGTGATAATGCGCGCGGTACAGCACGGCGATGTCGTTGAGATCGACACCTTCATCGCGGAGTTCCAGAATCCGCTGTGCGACAAACTGCGCTTGCTCGCCACTATCGTTTAGCGCCACCAAAGCCGGTTTTAGCGCTTTTGATTCGCGCGTTGCGCTTAAATGTTTGCGAAATTGCTGAACGTTTGCGGCGATGGCTGCATTCGCTACTTCCAGAATCTCCGGCACGCTGCGATAATTCATTTCGATCTTGAACACCTGCGCATCCGGATAACGCTTCGGAAATTCGAGAATGTTTTGGAAGTTGGCGCCGCGCCATGAGTAGATCGACTGTGCGTCATCGCCCACCACCATCACGTTGTGATGATCGCGGGCGAGCAGATCAACGAGATCAGCCTGGATTTTATTCGTGTCCTGGTATTCATCGACAAGAATAAACTGAAACTGCCGCCGATAAAGCTCCGCGATTCGTTCGTGCTGCTGAAACATCGACAACGTCTTTTGCAGCAAATCGTCGAAATCCATCGAGTTTGTCGCCCTCTTCTTTTTTTCGTATCGCTCCCGAATGTCTTGGATCTTCTCGAGCAGCGGCAGGAAATACGGAAACTTTTCCGCAAGCAATTCCTCTAACGGTTTTTCTGTATTAACGACGAAGCTGAATATTTCCGCGAGCACATCGCCCTTCGGAAATCGAATCTCCTTCGGATCGATTCCTGCACCGGCTACGACTGCGTCGATCAATTCCTTTTGATCTTCGCGGTCCATAATGGTGAAACCGCTCGAATACCCAAGCGCGCTGCCATGCCGGCGGAGGATTCGGTTTCCTATTGAATGAAATGTGCCACCCCAAAGTCCGCTAGCATCGACCGGCAGCAAATTGGTGACGCGACCCAGCATTTCCCGCGCAGCTTTGTTCGTGAACGTAAGCAGCAAAATATTTCGCGGATCGATCCCGTTTTCGAGCAAATAAGCGACACGATAGATAAGCGTGCGGGTCTTTCCCGATCCCGCGCCAGCAATGACAAGAAGCGGCCCGGGTGGCGCCGTTACCGCCGCCAGCTGCTGTTCGTTTAGCTCTGCGACATAATCGACATGAATTGATGTCGATGTCGGCGCGCGTTGCAGCGTGTATTGGCGGGACATCTTGATAATTGCGGATTTTGGATTGCCGATTGCGGATTTCAAAAGAACGGCAGCGAAGACACGTTCGCAAATCACATCATCGATCTCGCGAATGCCGCGCACGCGTAAGGGAATTTCTTAAGAAAAACTATTGTAAAGTGCGACCCACAGCGTTCATAATGGCCTCCCCTTGGTCCGCCCCCTTTCATTCATTATTTTCCTGTTACTGTCCGTCAGTAATCCACTGCTGAGCGCGGACAAGCAACTCTCGCAATTGCGAGCGCAGCTGAAAGCAGCCGAAGACGCTGCGGACAAGCCTGCGATGATCGAATTGAGTCGGCGCATTCTCGCCATCACTCCGAATGATTCAAAAATCTGGCAGACGCTTGCGCAAACGGAACTGGAAACCGACGACTTGGATCGGCTGGAGCAAACGCTCAACGCCTGGCAAAAAGCAGTCCGCCATCCGCCAGCGGCAATTGAGGATTTCCGAGGCACCTTATGCTTTAAGCGCAAGGATTATCAGTGCGCGGAGCGGCATTGGCTTGCTTATGTCGCGACGAAGCCGCCCGCAGCCGATGCCGCGGACGAGTACGATAGTCTGGCAGATTTATGTGCGGAGCAGGAGCGTTGGGAAGATCACGCGGCTTATCGAACAAAGGCAATCGCTGCGAAGGATTCAGCCGCGCGCCGGGTTTCCTGTGCAATCGCTTTCCTTCGCCTACACAAATGGGACGCGGCTTATGCCGACATGGCGCAGGCGAACAAAGTGGACGCCACCGATCCGGAGGTGAAGGAATGGCTGCCACAATTCGAGCGCTTGCAGCTGTATCTGCCGCGTATCAAGGAACTGGACGCGGAGATTGCGAAATCGCCAAACGATTTCGAGCTCTTGCTCCAGCGAGCGCGGGCTTTCACTGTTGCTGGCCGGCCACTGCTGGCGCTCGACGACGCCGAGCGCGCGTTTAAGCTTCAGCCAGCGTCAATGCGCGCGCGCATTCAAACCGGGGAGGCTTTGCTGGATACGGGTCGCGCGGATGACGCGGCAAAGCTGCAAGTAGGCCGTCTCTCACGCGATCGTGAGGACGGGCACGTGAGCGAACAGGCTCTGCTCGAGCTCGGCGTGAATGATGCGCTTCTTGCCCAGAACCCCAAAAATGTGGAGGCACTGGTCGCGCGCGCAGGTGTTTTGCGTTCGCTGCAACAGCTGACTTTGGCTGTGGCGGATGCCCAGGCTGCGATTGGGGTCAACGATAAATCCGCCGCCGCGCATTTCGTAGCCGCGCATCTTTTCGATGATCTGGGCGAGCAAAAAAACGCATTGACGCACGCCCGCATCGCGACGGAGCTGGACCCGAATGATTCAACGAAGTGGTCGTTTCGCGGTGTTCTTGAAAGACAGCGCGCGGACTTCCAAGCCGCCATTCAATCACTAACACGCTCATTGCAAATTAGTGAGTCACTTCTCGCGTTGAGCGAGCGCGAGCAATGCGAGCGCCGGACTGGGAAGATTAGCGAGGCCGATGCCGATCTTCGCCGGATGCGGGAGCTGGGGCCGTGATACAAATGAACCGCCTATTCTCTACAACACTTTCCCTTCTTGCCGCGTGCTCTGTCGCAGTCGGTCTGCTCGCCGCGGCAGGCACGGACGAAGATCAGGAGGAAAAAACATCAAACGCTAAGCCTGATGCGGGCGGCATCGTCATCGAACCGTCTAGCGGCAAAATTGCCGAGAGCGACACGATCACGATCACGTTCCCGGTGGGGATGGTTTCGCCGGATCTGATTGATGTAGGTGATCAGCCTCCTCCGTTCGTTAGCGCCCCGAAACTCGAAGGCACATTTTTGTGGAAAAGTGAGACGGAAGGCGTCTTCACTGTTAGCGGCGTCCTCGCAGGGGCGCACCATCGGTTGACGCTCGCTCCGGGACTTAAAGATGCCACCGGGAAACCGTTCGTGGTGAAGGATTGGAGCGCTGAATTCGGCACGGCCGATTTTTCGATTTCGGTCGAAGCCGGTGAGCGCGAGCGATTGCCTGCGCGCCCGCAAATTTATCTCGAATCCACTTATGCTGTTCGTCTCGCTGACGCAGCTGAACACATTTACTTTCAAGACCGCGACTCGCGTGAGCGTTTCCCAGTCGAAATAATTCTAAAAGACGAGGAGAAAACCTCGAAAACTTTCGGAATCGATGCGACATCTTTTAGAGTCGCGCCGCGCGAACCGCTTCCGGTTGGACGCACGTTTGATCTCATCATAAACGGCTTGGTCGAGCCGAAAAGCCGGCGGCCGCTACCCTATTTGCAAGTGGCCCCCGTGGGGAAAACTGAACCGCTCGAGGTAGAATGGGTCGCGGCATTTAATCACGCGCTCGATGAGCCATCGATTCGCATCAAGTTTAACGACGATATCGATCCGGTGGAAGTAACGCCGGAGCGAATCCGTGTCGAGCCTGCAGTGGAAAAAATGAAACTGCTCGCGAGCAAAGACGAAGTCGAGATCACCGGCAACTTTGATCGCATTCAGCGCTACAGAGTTACAATCTCACCGGACCTGAAAGGCGATCGCGGCTATGGGCTCGCTGCCGAATCGCGCTGGGGAGCGACGTTCCGGCCCAAAGAGTCGTGCCTTATTTTTCCATCGTCACAGGTGTTTGCCCGCGCGCGCCAGGAATTGCGTTTTGCGTTTTTCCAGGTCAATACGCCGCAGGTGACCTGGAAACTGGCGCGTATCCCGCCGGAGAAATTATCGACAGTCACAGCGCGGGTCAGAGAATTTGAAACGGACGCGCGTGATCCTGTCACAGGTAATGTTGTAATTAATCCACGGACAGGGTTCGCGAAGGAGTTTCAAACTGAATTGCTCGTTGACGCCCTTCAATTGCCGATCTCAGCCAGCGGCACCTTCGATGCAAGCAGTGGCGACGCAGAAACGCGGCGCGAAGTGCATTACACTGCCCCGGGAAATGAAGGATTTGCCGGCGCGTATCTCTTCGAAGCCAGTGCGGTGCTTCCCGATGGGCGAATGGTCGGGAATCGCTCGATCATTTGCGCGAACGATTATCTGCTGACGCAAAAGCGAACGCCAACAACCGCCATCGTACGTCTGGCAAAAATGTCCGACGGCAGCTCTGTGGCAGAAGTCACGGTTCGTGCAGTCACTGAGGAGAATATCGAGTTAGCCCGGGCTGTTACCGATAGGAATGGCATCGCCCGGTTCGCTAAGGACTCGCTTTTCCCGAGATCGTACGATCCCAAAGCGAAGAACGCGCATCTATTCATTGCGGATACAGCAAGCGGCCCGGCGCTGCAATTTGTCGACGCCACATCCTATCCATCAGGAAGTGATTACGCCCGGTCCGGAAAAAGACCGCAGGTGGAAATCATCACTGACCGCAATCTGTATCGGCCCGGTCAAACAGTGAAGATGAAGGGATTGGTACGCGATTTCAATGACGCCGGAATTACCATTCCTGGTGACGCCGAAGTTCACTGGACTATCACCGAAGGCTACGGCAGTCGCGTTGTCGGCGAGGGCGGCACGACCGTCTCGCCTTACGGCGGATGGGAAGCGGAGTGGAATATTCCCGAGAAAGCGAAGCTTGGGAGTTACGAAATTCGTTGCAGCGTTGCCGGTCGCGATTACGAGGGCACGAACACCATTAGTGTCCAGGAATATCGCGTACCCCTGTTCTCGGTTGTTGTGGAAGCAACTACGCCTGAAGTCGGAACGACCGCGCACGCTCGAGTTTCCTCCGTCTATTTTCATGGCGCGCCAAATGCCGGCGCGCGCGTGCATTGGAAGGCGACCTGGACAACATCTGCAGAGTACGGTGGTGGCGGCGAAGAGGATTCCTATGTTTCCCGAAAACGTTTCAATGCGTACCCTGAAGTCGGTCCATCGCTTGATCCAAACGCTGAGGTAGAAAAAACAATTGAGGGCGACGCGCAAATCGACGCGCAGGGGTTTGTGATGCTCGCCTGCGAATCGCCATTCAAAGACAATCCAGCGGTTGGACGCGCGAGCGTGGTTTGGCGGGCGGACGTGACCTCAGTCGATGGGCAAACGCTTACCGGCGGAGACACGGCGACGCCGCTATCGTCAGAAACGCGGCTCGGCGTCCGATCTAACGAGCAGGATACCGAGCCCGGCGGAGTGAAAGTTCGGATCGACGCGCTCGATCCGAAGGACCACAAGGTCAACGGAGTTCCAGTTCGGGCCGATCTTTTCCATATCACCACAAAGACGGTTAAGGAACAGATCGCGCCGTTCGTTTATCGCTATCGCAATACAGACGAGTTTACCAAACTCGCGTCCCAGGAAGCCAGCACGCCCGCCGATCTGATTTTCCCAACGAGCGAGACCGGCCGTTATGTGGTTGCAGTTAACGCAACAAAAATCAAGGCACCGGTGGTGAGCGACGAGACGACTGTCACAGGTGAGAAACCGGCGGAGCTACCGGTGATCAATGAGACGACGTTTAAGATCGAGCATCGCGCCGAACCGTTTCTACCGGGCGACAAAGCAGCACTCACGATCCAGGCGCCATTTGGCGGCATGGCCTGGGTGTCCGTGGAGACGGACGAAGTGCTGGACACACTTCTTGTTCCAGTAAAAGGCAATGCAGGCCGGGTCGAGTTGTCAGTCAAAAAAGAATACGCGCCAAACGCGACAGTCTCGATTTATCTAGTCAAACCCGGCGGCGATAAAGAACTGCCCAAAGAACGTTTCGCTTACAGCGATATCCAGGTGCGCCGACCCGATCGCGAATTGAAGATCGCTCCGCATCTCCAAAGCGCGACTGCAAAACCGGGTGAGCTGGTGCGGGGCGAGGTGGTGGTGACTTCGGAAAATAAACCGGTCCAGGATGCCGATCTTTTGGTGTTCGCAGTTGATGACGCCGTGCTCACGCTGGGCGACTGGAAGTTGCCGCAAATTGGCGAAAAATTTTATCCGAAGAATCCCTTTTCCGTGAGCACTTACGAAGCGCTCCATGGTTATATCGATGATCTCGCCAAGCTGAGTTTAACCCAAAAAGGATTCACCATTGGTGACGGTGGCGAGGAAGCCATCACAAACACAAAAAATGTCCGAAAAGAATTTCGCACGCTCGCATATTGGCAGGCGACCTTGAAAACTGACGCCGCGGGCAAAGTGGCGTTTGAATTCATCGCGCCGGACAACCTGACGACGTATCGCATCGTTGCAGTCGGTCAGACGAAAGCGAACCAATTTGGCGGTGACGCCACGGAGACGGTAAAAATATCCAAGCCGCTCCTGATCGATCCCGCGTTGCCGCGTTTCTTGCGCGATGGCGACGAAGTCGAGTTGCGCGCAGTAGTTCGGCAAAACTTCACTGACAGCGACCAGATCGAGGCGCGCTGTGTTACGGACGCAAATCTGAAATTGCTCGGAGCAGATGACCCAATGCAGTCCGCATCACGCGACGCGCCGGTTGTGTTCCGTTTTAAAGCGAAAGTCACCGACGCCGATCTACTTCCTACAAAAGTCCGTTTCGAAGCAGTTTCGAAATCTAACAAACAGATGTCGGATGCAGTGGAGATCACGCTCCCGGTCCAGGCGCCGACGGTTATTCGCAAGGAGAGCGTGGCCGGTTCGTTTAAGGGACCGCAATTCGATGCGCGCCGCTCGATGCCCGAAGTGTGGAGGCATGGTTGGGGCCAATTCGCTGCGACGGTTTCCACGTCGCCCTGGTTGCCGGAGATCTCAGGTCTGCCTGTGATTCTGCAGTATCCTCACGGTTGTTTCGAACAAATCTCGACGAAGCTTTTGGGCTACAGCTTAATGGCAAATCTGCTGGCGTATTTACCTGATTTACAGCAACGCGACGTCGAATATCGGGCCACGCTTGAGCGCGGGATGAAACAGTATGCGGATTCACTGCTGAGCGACGGGATGCTCCCGTACTGGCCCGGGGGCGGGACAGGGAACGGTTTCGTTACATGCCAGGCGCTGTGGTCTGTGAACGAATCCGTCAATGCTGGGCTCGAGGCGCCTGCCGAGTTACAGGAGAAACTTACCGGCGCGGTAACCAAAATCCTGAAAGGACAGCTTCCGGCGTCTCGATTTGAGCGGTGCTTCGCACTTTTTGTGCTTACACAATTGGAGAGCAACGATGATTTCGCGAATGAGTCCCACGAGCTGTACCTCTATCGCAACCTAGGCGGCGATGAAGAGCGGGCGCTGCTGGCAATCGCTTTCCACAGGCAAAACATCATGGGGCGCGAGCAGGAGCAATTGCTGCGCGAAATCGACGTACCGATAAAAGAGCGCGCGTTTAATCCGGCAACGTTTACTTCGATGACGCGCGCCGAGGCGATGCGCGCGCTTGCGTTTGATGTCGTCTCACCGCCGACGTGGACGAAGCAAAGAAAACAGCAGGCGCACCAGCGCATGTCCAAGTTGATGGATTCTGCGGGATCGCTCTCGACACAGGAAAACCTTTGGCTTCTGCTCGCGTTCAAATCAATGCTGGGGGCGGAAACGGCGCCACCTTTGGACGCAACGCAGCCGCCGGGCCTAAGTTCTAAAAACGGACGCTCGATCGCATGGCCCGACCGGAAAATGGACGATGATCTTTTGGTCAAAGGGCTCAATCAAAGCGCGCTTACGTTTTTGCTGCAGGCCGAATACTCCACCAAGGAAGTCGATACGGATCGTGTGGATCGTGGGTTTCGAATCGAGCGCGTCGTCAAAAATCTGACTGACCCAAGTCGCGTTGGTACCTCCAACGCGCCGTTGAAGCTCGGCGATCAATTGCTCATCACATACCGCGTGTACTCGCGGAAACTTCAAAATTATGTGGCGCTCGAAGATTCGTTGCCGGCTGGCTTGGAAATAGTCAATCCTGATCTCGCGCTGGTCGGAAAGTTTTTCCAACTTCCGCCCGCCGATCCGCAGGATCGTTTACTTGAGTTGTCCTACTCCGAGATGCGCGATCGTTCGGCGCTCCTGTACTTTGACGTATTCGATCCAGGCTCGGGCACGTATTCAGTGTTGGCGCGCGCAACGGCGGCAGGAACGTTCCGCTGGCCTGCCACACAAGTCGAGCCCATGTACGACAGCCGTTTCTCGGGACTTTCTCCCTCAAGTCTATGTGTCGTCGCCGCCGAGTAATACCGCAACCCAGAGCTCTGCGGCCGCGCTCATTGGCAATTTATGCAGTTGTCGTCTTAGTGGTGGCGATGGCAATCGTCTGCTGGCTGCCAATTCCTAGCGAGTTGCAAAAATCACCGGTCGGAACATTGACGCTGCTTGATTCTCGTGGCCACGAAATTGCCGAGCTGGCGTCGCCGGAAGCGCGCACTCAATTTCCGATCGCGCTCGAGAAAATGGGTCCGTGGCTGCCGCGTGTTACTGTTGCCTTGGAAGATCGACGGTTTTACAACCATCGTGGCATTGACTGGCATGCAATAGCCGCTGCGTGCACGCGCAATCTGCGATCGCATCAGCTTCTTTCCGGAGCATCAACCATTACGCAGCAGCTCGTGAAATTGGCGACGGGTCGTCAGCAGCGTAGTTGGGCTGGGAAACTCTACGAGGCAATCATCGCGTGGAAGCTCGAACACCGGTGGAACAAGGACAGAATTCTCGCCGAATATTTCAATCGCAGCAGTTATGGCAATCGGCGGATCGGGCCGGAAGCTGCTGCTCGAGCATACTTCGACAAACCGGCGCGAGATCTCACATTGAGCGAAGCGGTTTTTCTCGCCGGTTTGCCTCAAGCGCCGACGCGATTTAATCCGTGGCGATATCCAGAGCAAGCAAAGCGGAAATACAGTCGCTCGCTCGCGCGGCTCGTTGAGCTGGGAGTCATCACGCGCGATCAGCAATCATTGCTCGCGCAGCCACCGAAAATCGCGCATATCGATCCGCCCCGTCGTGCGCCGCACTTCGTCGATGCAGTGGTCGCCCGAAAGCCGGGATTGCGCGGCACGGTTAGGACGACCCTCGATCTCGATTTGCAAACGATGCTCGAACGCTCGGTGCGTTCGCATTTATCGGCGTTAAATCGGCACGATATCACGCAGGCTGCCGTCGTGGTCGTCGCAAACGCCACCGGCGCGATTCGCGCCATGGTCGGCTCCGAAAATTACGCCGTGTCGCAAATTAACGGTGCCATGCAACCGCGCAGTTGTGGATCCACACTGAAACCGTTTGTTTATCTCGACGCGATAGATAAGCGGTTGCTTACCGCTGCGAGTTTGTTGCCAGATACGCCGGATGCAATTCGTGATGAATACGCCGACTACGATCCGCAGAATTATAATCATCATTATCTTGGACCGGTGCGCTTGCGAGAGGCGCTTGGTTGTTCGCTAAATGTCCCGGCAGTCTTCGCGCTAAGCCGCCTTGGAGCGCGCCCGGCATTTTATCAGCTTCAAAAATGGGGCTTCGATTTTCCGCAGGGCCTGGCGGATTACGGCGCCGGTTTTGTTTTGGGAAATGCCGAAACGCGACTTGTCGATCTTGCTGCTGCGTATGCGGGACTGGCGCGCGGCGGAACAGCGATGCGCGCAAAGTTCTTAGCGGCGGAGCACCAACCGATCACGCGCATTGCCTCCACTGAAGCCACGGCAATCGTGACTGATATTTTATGTGATAACGATGCGAGACAGAAAAGTTTTGGTTCACATTCGCCCCTGGCACTCGAGCAACGCGTAGCCGTAAAGACGGGAACGAGCAGCGGGTTCCGCGATACGTGGACTGTTGGGTTCGACAAAGAACATACCGTCGCAGTGTGGGCGGGAAATTTCGACGGACGCCCCATGCGCGATACGTTTGCCGTGCGCGCGGCAACGCCGCTCTGGGCTGCGATGATGCAAGAGCTATTGCGGCACGATTATCCGCTCGAGCCGCCGGTGGAGACCGAAAGACTAGTTCGCCGTGAAATTTGCAAGGCGACAGGATTGCTTCCATCCGATTTCAGTCCGGCAAAACTCAGCGAACTATTTCTGGCTGGAACCGAGCCGCGTGAAAATTCAGCAGATTACTTTGCCAGCGATGGAAAATTGCTTTTGCCGGACGCATACAGCCGCTGGTGCGCGAGTCGCGACAACACCATCGCCGCTCATGTCCAGTCCGACGTCCGCATCACCAGTCCGCCGCCCAACGCGCATTATGCGATCGATCCTGTTCTGCCTCCGTCACAACAGATGGTCGAACTCACTGCAGCGGCGGCCAGCGATGTTGAATGGTTTGTTAATAACGAGCGAGTTTTACCTCAGCAGGACAGCAGATTTTTTTGGCAGCTAGCGCCCGGCGAATGGAATGTGCGCGCGGTGAGTCGCGTCGGAACGGCCGAAGAAACAATCACGGTGGAGTAAGAATTTGGGATCGCCAGGAACAGGCGATCCCAAATCGCTTTAGCAGAGAGGCCGCTCTCTCGCGGCAGCCCGTTAGCAACTCCTATTGACCGGGTAACTTGAAGCTGCCGATGCGCGTCTGCCAAGGCGCAGTCGTTCCGGGCGGCGGCAATGGCGGAGTTGGGGTGGGAAGAGGCAGTCCGCTTACCTGATAGTACTCGTTGACGTACCAGAACGTGGAGTCATCGGTGGGATCGACTGTCATGTCCGTGTAATCGCCCCAACGGGAGTTGGTAGTGGTCTGCACACCTGCCCCGTTGATGATCGTGCCTTCGCCAAGAGTCATCTGGCCAAGCGGGTCGCCAGCGAGCCTGCCGGTGTATCGAATACCAGGATATACGTTAGTGCCATTCACCACGCTATAGCCAAGAGCCATGTTACCGTTCTTGTCTTGAGCAATGCTACCCATCCAGCGATGGACGCCATCATTGGGAGCGTACGTTCCCTGCTGATAGACAGAGTAGCTGCCACCGGTACGTCGGATCTCGTACCAGCGCGCACCGGCGACGCCAGGTAATGCCTCAACCGACTGGTTGGTCACCAGCGATTCGTAGGTGCCAAAGTTGCGGTAGGCGAGGCGGAAGGTTGGCCGCTGGCGATAAGAAAGAATGTCGAGGTACTGCTGAGGGTTGACGATCCCTGGCTGCGGCAGGCAGTCGCGGCTACCGGGAGCGCAGGGGAAGATCGAGTCGAAGCTGGCAACGGGAAGTTGTGCCTTGAGGACGATGGATGCCACAGGATTCGCCTGCCACTTCACGCTGAGTTCCCAGATGTTGAGCGCGTCGAACGCCGCGCCATAAGAAGCATTATCATCCTGTGTACCCACAATCGGCGCGGCTGAATCCTTCGGTGGTTTTGTATGGCCATCGGTATCTGCTGGTAGTAGGCCGTCGCCAACAAGCGGCAGGATCGCCGGGTCGTTCCCGTCGAGGAAAAAGTGAACCGCGCGCGCGTTCGGATTTCCTTCAAGCATCCTGCCCCGTTCGAGCGCATAAACGCTGATGCCGTATTCCCCTTGCGATCCGAAGTCCCGGGAGGTAAGCAGGTACGAGTTCCTCCACAGCCCGTACTTGGGATAGTCAGGGAAGAACGTCGAGGTTGAGCCCTCCTGAGAAGTGATGAAAGCATAGCGGAAGTACGCGCCGGTGGGATCCCCCGTTTGCGAAATAGCGACGCAGTTGTAGAAAGGAAGCCCGTTGAAAGTGCCGTCCGGA
>JBKOYG010000047.1:0-66403 GCA_046725285.1 Verrucomicrobiota bacterium | reverse complement strand
TGATTGGTCGATGTGCCCTTTGATGAGCAGATCGAGTTGCTCGATCTGATTTTTGATTTGGTTGATCAAACTGCGATTCAATCTTTGCACGGAAGCATCGCTGACCCGCGCCCCTCGATTCAGTTCCATTACCAGCAAGTGGCGCGAGTTCAGCCCGATCGTGAATTGCGCGTCGCCGAGTCGGAGGGTGGCGTTGAATTGCCACGTTACGGTTCTCCCGTTTTGATCCGTCCACGACTTGGGCAAGGAGCATTCCGCGTCTCTGTAACTGAAGCGTACAACCGCGCGTGCGCAGTTACGCAGGAACATTCGTTACCGGCTCTTGAGGCAGCGCACATTCGTCCGTTCGCGAAGGAAGGTCCTCATGAAGTCCGAAATGGATTGCTGCTTCGTGCTGATCTCCACCGTTTGTTTGAACAAGGCTACGTCACCGTAACACCGGACTACACGTTGGAAGTCAGCGATCGGCTGCGACACGACTACCAAAACGGCCGAAGTTACTATCCGCTACGCGGAGCTCCAATTTCCGTACCCGTGTTGGAGAGAGAACGGCCGACGCGCGATCTCCTCGCGTGGCACAATCAGAACGTTTTTTTACAGTAGCCCAATGGCGTCACTGGCTAACGAAATTGCTGAACGTCGTCAAATATTTCGCGCGCTCGTGCCATACTTTGGCACAATTCAGCCCGCGTCCTTCTTTCGTGATACGTCAGCCATCGTCAAAGACGTCAACCGGATTCACCCACTGATCGAAGGCATCTATAAACCTGCTGGCTCAAATTACCCGCTGTCGATCGCATCGATGCTGAAGAGTCGCTACGGTGATCAGCTGTTCCACAATCCAGATCGAACCTGGTGGATGGAGTACAGCCCGAAAGCCGGTGGAATGAATCTGGCAGTTAATGCTGGACTTGTGCGCTGCATGACCGATCGACAGCCGGTACTCGTGTTACGGCAGGAGTCCGACAAAACGAGCGCTGTCGGCGCCCGACATCTCCTGCTTGGACTTGGTTACGTTGAGAACTTCGATCCTGCTACCGATTTGTTCCGGATTCGCGGACTCACATTCGACGAAGTTGCCACGGTTACTGGAACAGCTCTTTCAGAAGAATCGGACGAGTTAATCGAGACGGCTCTTCGATTGGAATCTCTTGAAGAATGGATACCCTTCGCGGCCGAAGATCGCGCAGTTTACAAAATCTCGCGGCAAAAACGGGAGGCGGCGTTTCGCTCGATTGTGCTATCAAACTACGATTACACGTGTGCTGTCACAGGTCAGCGCTTCAGGTCGCCTCGGCACATTGAAGCCGACGGCGCACATATCATCGGCAAAGATGTTCGCGGAACCGATGATCCTCGGAATGGAGTCGCACTTTCGCGGTCAGCTCATTGGGCATTTGACCGCGGGATATTCACTATTTCGGACCAGTACGAAGTCATAGTGAATCCAAAGATTGCAAACGCTAGCGTATCAAAATTCCCGGCACTAGAAATCGACCGGAGAAAGATCGTACTGCCTGCGGACGAACACTATTGGCCCCATCCAGATGCTCTCGCGTGGCACAAGCAGGAAGTGTTTGATCGATTTGTTCCATGATTATGTCGATTGCACCCGAACACCGGCAGTTCCGAATGAAGGCGGCTGCGACACGCAATTTCACTGAGGTTGCGACAGCGGTGCAGATTCCAGCGGTTCTTAGCTGAAAATGCTGTTACACTTACGAGAAGGAAAAAACTTTCGTTGAGCCCCTTGGGCTGTACGATTGCAGCCATGCTTGTTCGGACTATTCCTTGGACGCCCGAAGCTGCGTTCGCAGAGTTACAGAATCGTTTTGACGAACTAACAGCAGTGTCGAATCGCGCTAACGAAGCAGACACGCGACTGAAAGTATTGGACGTCTTGCTGTTCGACGTGTTGGATTGGGAAAAAACTGACGTCGATGCAGAGCACTATTGCCGAGCGGTGGGATACGCTGATTACGTCTTTTCCGTTGCAAATAGCATTGCATTAGTTGTTGAAGCGAAGCGCGCGGACATCTCCTTCGTTGTGCAGGAGATAGTGTTCGATCCAGAACCAGTCGCGTTCGCCCTTCTTGAGAAAGAAACACCCGAATCAGGTGCCGCACTTCGGCAAGCGCTTGGTTACGCCGCGTCACTAGGAGCGCGGTACATAGCGATCTCAAACGGACATCAATGGATTATCGCTTTGACATATGTCCAATCACAAAACATCGAGGAACGCGAGGTCATCGTCTTCGACTCATTGTCAAGGATTCGCGACAACTTCCGTCGTTACTGGATGTGCTTCAGCAAAACTGCGGTAGCAGCAAATGAGATTTATCCACTGCTGATGGAGAGCCGAAAGAAGCCGGCACCAGCAAAGCTCAGCTTGAGCATTCCCGGGTATCCCATCACTTCTGAGCGCAACCGATTCATAAATGAACTCTCTTACATTCTACAAACAGTCTGGGATATCCTGTCGCGGACCGAGAATACTCTTCTGTTTTTGGAAAAATGCTATGTGTCTCCACAAGCGAACGAGCACCTGATTGCATTCGCTAAGGATATGTTACGCCGTCGCTCGGCGGCAGACCAACTTGTGACCAGAAATGTGATGAGCGCCGACACAGGGCAGGTAACGAACACGATCATCGGCTACGATAACGAAAAGCCCTTTATCTTGCTAGGGGATGTTGGTCAAGGTAAGACGACATTTTTGAATTACCTCCGGTTAGTCGGTGCAAGCGACACGCTGTCGAGCTACATACAGCTCGAAGCAAACTTCCTCGATCGTCCCGACAGCGCAGCGGAGGTAAATGATTTTATATATGCCCAGCTTGAGGCTCAATTGCTCGACCGTCACAACATCGATATTCTCGAAGACTCAATCGTCCGTGGCGCACTTCATTCGCAAATTGAGCGATTTCATCGTAGTTCCAGGTACAAGCTTCATGGCGACGACCTCACTGCAACGAAACAGGAGGAGAAGGCATTTATTCAGGAACACTTAAAGGATCGTCACAGCTATTACCAAGCAGTTATTCGACACCTGAAGCGCGGACGTGGACGCTCGATTGCTGTTTTTTCGATAATTTAGATCGCCGCGACCCCGCGATTCAAGAAGCAGCCTTTCTCAAGGCGTCCGCGATTGCACGCGATTGGGAGTGCGTGGTGTTCATTTGTTTAAGGCCGACAACATTTTATCTGTCTTTCCGCAGCGGCGTTCTCGATTCAATTGCACCGAAGACGTTCACGATTGGTTCTCCCGATCTGCCACTTGTCCTTAAGCGAAGGTTTAAGTTTGCGCAAAAGCTTGCGCTTGGCGAAATCGACACGCCTGTCCTTCAGGACGCCATGAAGAACAAGGATATTTCTTTTCGACTTCCGAGTGTAGCTAAGATTTTCGCATGCTGTGAATTTTCAGCTCGCAAAGATACAAGTGCTATCCACATGTTAGCGGCGATATCGAACGGGAACGTCCGCACGCTACTCGATTTGACGAAACGCGTTTTAACAAGCGGCCATCTGGATACGGGCAAAATACTCGGCAAAATAAAAGAGTCAGGCACGTATTTTCTGCCGAGCTTCGAAGCCGTAAAAACACTTTTGTACGGTGACTACGATCAGTATGACCCTAAGTTTTCGATCTTTGTTAATCTTTTCGACATCTACCATGCCGACCCAAAGGAGCATTTCATTCGACTTTTGATGCTTGAATATCTCAGCCGATTCCACGATCAGCATGAGACCGGCAACTGGGTCACATACATGGCTGTCGCTTCTTATCTCGAGTCTTTTTACTTTGACGTTGCTACAATCCAGAGGCACCTAACTACTCTGGTCGAAAACGGCTCGTTAGAAACAAGTTCTGCGGTAACTCAGGACGAGATGAAGGTGTCCACGCTTCGAATCACTACCCGCGGATCTTACCATATCAACAATTTGGTCACCGAGTTTCAATACTTGGATGCAATGTGCATCGACACGCCAATCACGGATGCGTCGGTCCGGCCGAAAATTGTTGAGACGACCCTTCTGGACGAGAGACTGGCTAGGACTCGAGCCTTCCTGAATTACTTACGAACTTGTGTCAATGACCTCTCAGATGCAGAGGGGAAACAGATGTGCCAAAACGTAATCACAAGGGGTTTGTCTGAATGTGATAAGGTTGAACAAAGTGCAGCAGCTAACGTCGCCAGAAGCCGGCGGGTATAAGTCTACGAATGCGCTAAGTATGTGCAGCTACACCGTGAGCACAAAGTAGTCCACGTCTGCACTCGCTCCTTTACGTTGATCACTCGCACGACCCCGTGCTCGCGCCAGCTACCCTAGCAGCGTTGCAGTCTACCCGCGCGATTGAAACTCGTTCGCTTCCCACTTCACTCGCCGCTACCCATTGCGGCTTTGCCTTCTATGTCGCTTTCCCCAAAGCTCCATTCCCTTGATCGTGACGTGTTCTATGTCGCTGAACCCGTCAGCTCCATTGAAACTCGCTCGCTGCCCAGCTCGCTCGTCGCTACCCTCGCGACTTTACCTTCTATGTCGCTCCCCCCAGTTGCTCCATTCTCGACGCGATCGGCATTCACATGCACTCGCTCAAAGTGGCCGGTCGTTTTCTGAAAAAAATTGAGGTTTCGAAACTTCGCCTGGCTGTTTCCGTAGAAAGTAAGGGGAAAGGGATACTGGTGAGCGCTGCCACCAAACCGGGTTGACGTGCGAATAAAAGCTCGCTCTTTATGTGATCTTTGTCATTCTCGGCCCGTGAGCGGCAATTTTTATCGCTTGCGTATCGCGGTCACGTTCATAGGGGCGGGCGATTAGCTTTGAATATGCTGGCGAAGCCAAATAAGACGGTGGTTGAAGGCACTGTTCGAGCGATCGTGCCAGCAAGCGAGGGTCAAGGACACGAGATCGAAATCGAAGTGTATCGTAATCTCTCGCGTGGCCGAAGTGACGACTTTATCCAGCCCGCAGAGGGGCAGTCCCTAATTCTATTTGCGGCCCAAGCGCCAGATGTGACGATAGGCGATCGCGTTCGTGTGCAAGCGCGATTACTGGCTGGTCCGTTCGGCGAGCGTACGGTTCTCGAACAACTCGATCCCCTGTCCGATCAGGCTTGATTGGGAGCTAGACCTCTGCCTGTAAGGTCATGATACCTCCACTCATTGCGATATTGGTAAGCGCTACGCCTGAAGGAGCCCCCGTATTTGCTCGTGTTGATGGCGTAGTATTGTCGTCAACCGCCGCGACACATTTATCGCCAGGGAAAAGATCCCCGCCGTCGCCTGAATTCTTGAGTAGTTCCAGATCCTTGTTTCCATCCGCCTGTAAGAGTGCCACGAGATAGGCGAGCGGACTGTCATTGTTTGATTGCCGCTCGTCGATATGCCAGACGGCAAGGCCTGAACCGGCAAGCGCGGCGTCGAGCCCTTTGGCCTGGCGATTCTCGAGAAGGAAATATTCTGGCCCGGTTGCTCCTTTTGTCCAAAGTCGATAGCACTCGGTCTTTTTTTCTTCCAGCGTGTTGAGTTGAATCGATTCTTTTCTGGTAACCACCGTCGGCTTGATCCAACCGAGTTTCGAGAGACACCAACACGACATTCGCGCGGGACGATTTCCTTCGCCTCCCCAAGACCCGCCTGCCATCAGGCACCAATCACCGATTCCATGAGATCGAAACGTCGTGTCGTAGAGGTCGGGCAATCCAAGTAGGTGACCGAATTCGTGCGAAAAAACACCGACGCGCCCGTCTTCCGGTTCGGTGGAGTAGGCAAATACTTTGACTCCCTGATTTACGAACGGCTGCGGAAGGGTCCACTTATGCGACCAGATCATGTTTTTTCGCTTCGTGGGATTTGGTTCCGCCTCCGCACCTCTGCCAGCATGGATCAGAAAAATCGCATCTACAAACCCGTCATTGTCCGTGTCAAAACGCGCCAGGTTATCATTCCGACAAAAAATCGTCAGCGCGTCATGGAGCAGCCCAGGCGTGTTTTGCGGATAAGTGGTTCCAGTGCCGCTTTCGGCTGCTGTGTAATAGCTGTAAGGCTGAGGCGCGCGCACGTAGCCGATTACTTCCCCGGTCAGCTCCAACGCGCCGTAGGAAAGTTGTCGGTAAAAATTCGCCATGGAATTCGGGTTCCCTTTGCCAAAGAGGAGGTTCTGAAAATCCGTCGTCCGCTGCATTCCCCGGTTGTCAGAAAAATCGACCAGCAGTGCAATGGCGTGCACCTTTCGTTTTTCCGGTCTCTTCGGCTCGACTGGAGCGAGCGCCGCTTCTGGAATAGTCGAGGCCGAACCAAGTCCACCGCTCAAGAGCTCGTACGGAAAAAGAAGTCCGTCATTAAAGCCGGCTCGCCCGACGGGGGTAGTCGCGACGATCCCCATGCGCCGCGCAATTTGCAGCTCTTGAGTGGAGAGGACGTTGTGCTCCTCGAGCTGCTCTGCAATATTTTTTAAGACCTTGGGGTGCGCTGTACAGGCTGTCGCGCCGAGAGCGCGCATTTGCGATTCCCCTTCTATCAAGGTTAGACAGGCCCTCCGTGCATCCCAGTTAATCCCCGTAATTCACGTATTAAACTCTCATTGGCATGAGGGGTTTCGCACCATTTCGACCGAATTTGGCCCGATCGTCACTTTGCTAATGGTCGAGTTGGTGATCCCAAACCTTGCATGGTCTATGGCTTCATTCGACGAAAACGAGGAAGGCTTAATCCAGCAGGGCGAACTTGCTGATCTGCGTTTTAACGTTTCCTGTATCCGAAGAAACCGCGGCCAGAAGAAAGTCAGAAGTAAAAAATACCAATTAAGAAGTAGGAATTAGGCGAACCCTGCCTCGCGATTGATTGACCGTTCGTATAAATCTAGAGCGACATTTCTGACACATGTCTCTCTTCATTAAAGCAGTTGATGGTTGAGAGTTGATTGTTGAGGGTTGACTCCGAAAGCTTTGACTCATGCGCTCCCGCGCATTTCGACCTGCCTTAGGCGGGTTTGCCCATCTATGTCGCTCGTGTCCCCTCGGCTCCATTCGCGAGCGGGTCGTTGAAGCGTTGGTCGGAAAGAAGTGATAAGTGATCGGCGATGAAACGCAGATCTCAGGCGTAGGCGAGCTTGCCGCGCGGCTCGGGAATCGGGCGCCCAAGTTTACGCGCGGTTTCGATCCATTCGTCGATAATTTGCTCGGCGTTCTTCACGGCTTCGGCGTAAGTTTTGCCGTCGGCCATGCAGCCGGGTAGCTCCGGGACTTCGACGACAAAACTGTCGTCCTCTTTGCTCCAATAAATGATCAGTTCGTAACGCGTCGTCATTCGATGTCGATCTTATACTTTAAAAGCAGTTCGCGCACCTGTTTTACTTGATACGGTTTCGCTTTTCCGTCGCGAGGTTGAATGTTGACGATTTCGATGACTCCCTCTTTGTAATAAATCCGATGACTTCCTCTTCCGGGACGCAGCTGGAACCCAGCGCGCTCAAGAATGTAACAAAGATCGTTGAAGGCAAAATTTTTGTCTGATTTTCCACTGAGAATCTTCGCGGCGAGTTTCTCGGCTCTGCCCATCGAAACCAAATTGTAGCGGTGTCGCGCAGGTAGAGACAAGCCGTTCGTCGGTCATATCTTCCGCGAGAAACTCGATAATCTCTTTGAGGTCAGCAATGGCCCATTTCACACCGCCAACTTTGCTCGTGCTTGATCCTTCGTTCGTATCAGGATAAAACGCACGCTCCGGCATATGTCTCCGCTTTTGATCAAGATTAGCAAAGATTTGAAACTCGCTCGCTGCCCACGCTTACTCGCTGCTACCCTCGCAGCTTTGCCTTCTATGTCGCTCATCCCACTCGCTCCATTGAAACTCGTTTGCTGCCCACGCTCACTCGCTCCTACCCTCGTCACTTTTACGTTGATCACTCGCACGGCCCCGTGCTTGCGCCAGCTACCTAGCTGCGCTGCCGTCTACCCGCGCGATACCCGATCGCGACGTGTTCTATGTCGCTGAACCCCTCAGCTCGATTCGCACCACTGTCGTAGTTTGATTCGGTGAATCGTTAACGCGTCCGCCACGGCGAATTCGTCCAGCGGCGAATTGAATCGTTAAAGCGTTGAATCCAAAGAAATCATTTCACGCGTTCCATCCGCGAACGGCCGCGCATAGCTTTGTCTCGCCTTTGATCTGCGGTTTGTTTAAAACGACAGCGCACATTTACCCATGTCGCCTCTGTTAATTAAAATCAGCAAGGATTTTGCGACGCTTTGGAAGACGATTGATCCAATTGGCAACGTAGCGTTGTTTGCCGGGCTGACCGCTGCGCTTACCCGGTCAGAGCGGCATCTGACGGCGCTGCGTGCTGTGATTTACGCCGCCATCATCCTCGTGGCCGCCATGACCGCTGGCCAGGTCATTGAAACTCGTTCGCTGCCCAGCTCGCTCGTCGCTACCCTCGCGACTTTACCTTCTATCTCGCTGACCCCCTCAGCTCGATTCTCGACGCGGTAATCAACGGACTGCGACAATTCTTGCCAATGAACTCCGAATCGCAGAGACTCTCGGCGTAATTGAAACACGCTTTTGGCCCGCAACGCATGAACGAAATTATTTTCTTGATCGAGGATGCGGCGGAAGGCGGCTTTACGGCGCGAGCCTTGGGTGAGTCGATCTTTACCGAGGCGGACACTTTGGACACGCTTCGGCAACAGGTTCGCGATGCTGTGAATTGCCATTTCGATGAGGGAAACGCCCCGAAGGTGATTCGTTTGCATTTTGTCCGCGACGAAGTGCTTGCGGGCTGAGTGCCAGTTGACACCGCTCTCGTTGGTAAGATGAAATTGCCGAGAGACATTTCGGGAGCGGATCTTGCCAAACGGCTGGGGCGCTTGGGCTACGAAGTCACGCGGCAAACCGGCAGCCATCTGCGGCTGACGACCACTGAGCGCGGGCAGCATCATGTCACGATTCCCAGATCCACTTAAAGTGGGAACGCTGGCCGGAATTCTTGGCGACGCGGCCGCGCATTTTGAAATTAGTCGCGACGAATTGATTCAGCGGCTCTTCGGCTGAGAAGATTCTCTGCATGGCGACTGATCGCCGGACATTTCGGCGGTCAGAGACCGCCGCTACAGCACAGATGTTCGGGCCGGGCCGTCATCGCCGGGCCGGGCGCGATGATGGCCGTGATTGTCTTAACTGATAACGATGTTTATACGGTGCCGGAGCGGATCGAAACTGGCGTTGTCCTTCTGGTGGTGCTCTTCCTGACCTATCTCCTGCTGCTTTTTTCGGATGCGATTCTGCGGGTGATCGGTCGGCAGGGCGCGTCCGTCCTTGTCCGTGTAATGGGACTCATCCTTTGTTCGCTGGCAGTGGAAATCGTGCTGACTGCGCTTGGTGTCGGCGGCTGGATAACGGTTCCGCCGAAGTAGAATCGCACCCGGACGATTCCATTGCGTTAGTCGGGCGATGCGGTTTCGAATCCGGTTTGGGTCGCAGTGCCTACGATGCTGGTCACTACAGCTTCGAGCTGTGTATGGTTTGCGCCGGAACGACAGCGTCGTGTCGCCTGCTGAAATTCCAAGAGTTGCCCGGCGATAACGGCGCCGGTCTTAAGCATAATTTTTAGATCGAGTAAGATCGACATGTTCTCGAGGTAGAAGAGATCCATCATGATCATCTCGTTGAACGTCGTTTTATTCTTGCCGTTTACCTGCCATTGTCCGGTAAGCCCCGGCAGACCATTTACACGTTGCCGTTGCCACGGCTCGTAATGAGCAAATTCATTTGGTGTGCAGGGCCGCGGACCAACCAGACTCATCTCGCCGCAAAGCACGTTGAAGATTTGCGGCAACTCATCCAGGCCGCTCGCACGCAGAAATCGGCCAAAAGGGGCGAGGCGTGGATCGCCATAAGCATCCAGCTTCGTCATTGGACGATCGACCCTCATCAATTCGTGGAAGTAATGTTCGTGAGTTTGTGTCTCAGCACTTTCCTGCATCGTTCTGAACTTCCAGATAAAGAAAGGCCTTCCTCCAAGACCAACCCGCTCCTGCCGATAGAAGATCGGACCAGGCGAAGCGAATCGTGTTATCAGCATGAGCAAGATCATCACCGGCAACCAAACTGGCAGCGCAAGCAAAATGCACGTGACGTCGAGAGCGAATTTCCAGCCCAGCCTCGAGGTGCTTCCGTTTGTGTTGCGGATCATGGTTGCCGACCATGCAACCCACCCCCGCGCAGAGGCATTGCCAAGAATTCGCGTGTCAGGGCTATTGTAGGATTTAATGTGATTAGACAATCATCCGCCGATCCGATTGTGTATCCTCATCAAACAAATCAGGTTCCCGCGCACCCTCAGATTTCTGGTCCTGCTCCCTCGGGTCGAAGCTCGTTCATAACACGCTGCAATCG
Organism: Verrucomicrobiota bacterium; assembly: GCA_046725285.1. GTDB lineage: Bacteria > Verrucomicrobiota > Verrucomicrobiia > Chthoniobacterales > UBA10450 > Udaeobacter. The sequence continues at coordinate 56,003 of JBKOYG010000047.1, read as the reverse complement.
CGTTCGCAGCGCTTCACCGCGCACTGAGGTCTTCCGGTCATCACTGTTTTTGCGACGCGATGCGCAGCCACAAGATGAAGACCGCCCATTTAAGAGGTCCTCTCCGGGGACGAGCCTAAGCCTTCCGCACTCGCACTGAACCAACCACTTGCAATCCCGATGGATCGACTCAAACCCGTCGCGAGGCAGAACTATCCATTTTCCAAACTTACGGCCGGTAAGGTCAATAGGCCGGTCCATCTGGTTTGACAGATTTGCGCAAGATGTATGGCAGCGCAAGTAGTTTCGACACAAGATATAGAGTTTATCGGACTTGTCTGGTCAACGAGCCAGCGAGGCGATGATGTTTTCGACAATGCGTTCTGTCAGAGCCGAAATCGCCAGGAAGGGATTCACTTCAAGTGCGGATCGGATGTACGACCAAGGAAGAATTACGAAGTAATAAGGATGAGCTAGGAAATAGAAATGCTCCTCGATGGCGTTTTGTTATTCGTTCACTCGCGTGTCGATCGCAATCCAATTTACCTCCCAGGTCTTGCCGCCGTCAGTCGAGAAAAATTGCTCGAACTTGCAGGATTCTGGTTTGATGTCCGAGATAATGAAGCGCACCAGGACCGGGCGTCCGTTGAAATCCTCCTGATCGTAAAATTCGCCCCGGCCGTTACTGAATTCGCCAACCGTCGGCGTGCCGAGCGTGCCCGTTTTGCTGCTCGCAAAATTCAAACTCCACTTGTGCGTCTCCGGATTATACAGGCGCAGATTGAGCGCCTCGATGTGAGCGGGTCCGTTGACCTCCAGTTCCACCAAATTGGCGCGGCCGTCCCAGATTTTTCGCACGACCGTCGTGCCGTCGTACTCCAACCATTCGTTAGACCCGCTCAACGGCTGCTTCAGTCTCCACAGGTGTGTGTGCCAGGTTCCAAATTCCCAATCGAAATCATGTTGCCCACTCGAGTTTTCCTGCGCGAGCGCGCCGACTGCGCTCACGATCAGCAACAAACCCAAAAATCCACGGATCATTTGCGTCGTTTGAACGTCATCAACCAGTTCGCTTCCCAGGTCCGGCCGTTATCGCCTGAGAACGCCTGCTCGAAGTAGCAGGAGTCCGCGGTGATCTTCGAGAAGTTGTTGCGCACGAAAATCTGCCGGCCATTGAATTCCTCCGCGTCGATGAAATCGCCGCGACCGCCCTTGAACTCGCCCACGATGGGCACGCCCATCGCGCCGTTGCGACTGTTTGCCCAGCTGATTGTCCATTGTTTCGCTTCATGATTGTAAAGACGCAGTCCGACGCCCTGGAGATGACCAGTCGGCCCGTCGAGCTCGAACTGAGCGACGCTTCCGCGTCCGTTCCATACGGGCGCGACCTCGCCCGTGCCTTTCCAGTCGGTCCACCTCGAGTTACCGTTCAACGGATTTGTGAGACGTTTCAACTCCACGTCCCAGTGGCCGATGTTGAAATCGAAATCGCGGTTGCGATCTTCCGCGCTGAGTGACGGGGCAATCGGCTCGTCGCTCGTGCGCGTTACGTCCGCGATCCAATTCGCTTCCCAGGTCTGGCCGCGGTCCGCCGAAAAAGCTTGTTCAAAGTGATACGAATTCGGCGTGATTTCCGAAAACCTGTGCCTGACCAGAATAATTTTGCCGTCGAATGTTTCCTGATCGTAAAACTCGCCGCGACCGTCTCTGAACTCGCCGATCGACACGGGCGAGGTCAGCACGCCCTGAGCCGCATTTGCCCAGTAGAGTCTCCATTGGCGCGCTTGTGGATCGTACAAGCGCAGCGTCAGTCCCTCCAGATGGCCCGCGGGCGTTGTGAGCTCAATCTCTTCCAGATTACCGCGGCCGTTCCAGATCTTTCGAACCGACACCGTGGCATCGCCTTCAATCCAGGATGTTGATCCTGTCAGTGGCTTCTGCAAGCGACGCACGTGCGACTTCCAGGTGCCGATCACGAAATCGAAGTCGTGCTGGCCGTCGTGGACCGACGCCGGAGCTGGTAACGGCTCCGCTGCCATTGTTGCTGTTCCTGTCGCGATGCTTGCCAACACCGCCGCCGCCACTGCCGAAAACTGCCATACTGTTTTGATCATCTTGCTTTGTCGTTGCGAAAGTGGTCATAGTAAATGACCACTCTTGGTGATTTCGACATGACCACTTTGAAAACCGAATTACGGGGTGTCGTGGCGCTAATCAGCGTCGATCGCCGCGCACGAAAACCGCTCCATCAGCAGATCTACGATTCCTTCCGTCACCGCATCATTCAGCGCGAGTTGCGCGCGGGGGAACTGGTGCCCTCGAGCCGTCGGCTTGCGCGCGAGCTGCGTGTGTCGCGTCTGCCGGTGCTGAATGCTTATGCGCAGCTTCTCGCGGAAGGATATTTTGAGAGTCGTGTCGGCGCCGGCACATTCATTGCAACTTCGCTGCCGGCGCAGCACCACTCGTTAGGCGCAGCGGCGATCAGGATCGACCATACGTCGCGCAGAATTTCTTCGCGCGCTGCAGCGATGCCTCGGTACGAGCGCCCGGTCTGGGCGGGAAATCTCGGCCCGTTCCAAATCGGCCAACCGGATCTTCATTCCTTTCCGATGGACATCTGGTCGAAGCTCATCGCGCGTTACTCGCGTCGCGTACAAGTGAAAGGATTGCAGTACGGCGATCCCATGGGATTACCGGACCTGCGCGAAACCATCGCGGTATATCTCCGTACCGCGCGCGGTGTGCGCTGCGAAGCTGATCAGATCATGATCGTGAGCGGCTCACAACAGGCGCTTGACCTGACGACCCGGGTAATTGTCGATCCTGGCGCTGCCGTTTGGGTCGAGGAACCGGGTTACTGGCTTGTGCATCATGTTTTGCGCGCGGCTGGTTGTCGCTCTGTGCCAGTGCCCGTCGATGCCGAAGGTCTGAACGTCGCCGCCGGGATCAGGCTCAACCGCAAAGCGCGCGCCGCGTTCGTCGCGCCGTCGCACCAATATCCATTAGGCGTGACGATGAGCGCGACGCGACGCCTGCAATTGTTGGAATGGGCGCAGCGCGCCGCCGCGTGGATTGTTGAGGACGATTACGACAGCGAGTATCGATACAACAGCAAACCGATCGCGTCGTTGCAGGGAATGGATCAGCACGATCGCGTCATTTACATCGGCAGTTTCAGCAAAGTTATGTTCCCAGCTTTGCGGCTCGGTTACATTGTTATTCCATCTGCTCTGGTGGAAAGCTTCGCCGCCATGCGCCAATCGATGGATCTCTGTCCGTCGCATATCCCGCAAGCGGTCATGCTCGAATTCATCCGCGAAGGTCATTTTGCTCGTCATATTCGGCGGATGCGTCCGATTTACGCCGAACGCCGCGAAGTTCTCGCTGCCGAGCTCGCGCGCGCATTCGGCGAAGGCGCCGAGATCATCGGCGACGAAGCCGGCCTGCACGTCGCCCTGTTGCTTCCGCAACTCCGCAACGATCAACAGCTCGCCGCCCGTGCTGCTAAAGAATCATTGTGGTTATCACCACTGTCCGCTTCGTATGTTGGTAAATCGCCGCGTCGGGGCTTCGTGCTCGGCTTCGGCAACACGCGTGCGAATCAGATTCCTGCCGCGGTTCGGCAACTCAGAGGGCTATGTGCGGCTTCGAGTTGAAAAGAGATGATCAGCCTTTTCCTGGCGGGAGCGGAGGCGCACGGAAAGTAAGATTTAAGAGAGACGAAGTAAAAGGATCGGGCTCCGCCGATTGGATCTAGTGCGTATAATCCGCCTTTTGCTTGGGTCGAACTGGCGCGTTACAATCTCGGTGTGACCGCGACTCAGATCATCGAAGAAATCGAGCGGCTCCCTTCGAAAGAAAAAGCCGAGGTGCTGACCGCATTGCTTCGTTCGCAAACGGCGAAGCGCCAGCTAACGCCAGACGAACTCGTGGCATTAGCAGATCAGATGGTGGCGACCAAAGACCCTGAAGAGGCAGACCGACTGGAAAAAAAGATTCTTGCGGGCTTTTACGGCCGTTGAGCGATGCCTCGCATTCGACGCGAATGCATCCCCGAGCCGCTGATGGCGCACCTCATCAGGCGAGTTCGACAGCGCGAAATTTCGACTTCGCAACTGGGGCTGCTCACATATTGGCTCGCTAAAGATCCGGAAGTGCCGGAGGGTCGATGGTTCAAACGATTTCCCGAGATGATTGTCTGCGGAGAGGGCTCGCTGATTAAGACGTTCCTGCGAACGGGGCAGGTTCCTACCGGTGAAGAAGTGATGTAAATGAAGATTTGATCCGCGGCCGACACAGCCGCCACTACAGCGAGCGATGCTCGGCCCCCAAAACGTTTTTGTATCCGAAGAAACCGCGGCGGCGGATGATCTCTTGGGGGGAAGCTGATAGTTGAGAGTGATGGTTGAGAAATGGAACTGAAGCAGGTACTTTGACATCATGATGCAGTCTCGATATGCTTTGATGCATGAGGACGACAATCTCGATCGAGGATTCGCTTTTGCAAAAGGCGAAGAAAATTGCTCACGAACGCCGGAGTTCGCTCCGGGAAGTAATCGAGGACGCGCTCCGTGCGGCATTTGCTAGAGGACAAAAGACGACCCGGTCCAGCTCGCACCGTCCGTTGAAGACATTCAAGGGCACGGGAGTTCAACCGGGGATCGATCTCAACTCCTCCGCGGCGCTCCTGGACGCGATGGAATCGCGATGATTCTCCTGGACGTCAATATTCTGGTCAGCGCGCATCGCGAGGACGCCGATCAACACCGTGAAATCAAGTCGTGGCTGGAAGCAGCCCTGCGCGCTCCCGCTGGAGTCGCCGTATCGGAACTCGCCTTGAGTGGCTGCCTGCGCGTGATCACGCATCCGAAGACTTTCAAGAAACCGACGCCACTGAATCAGGCGCTCGATTTTTTGGAAGACTTTCGTTCGCGTGAAGAGGTGCATCTTCTGGGGCCTGGAGCTGGACACTGGAAAATTTTCGTGGATCTCTGTCGGCGAAGCGACGCGCGAGGCAATCTTGTGCCGGACGCTTTCCACGCCGCGCTGGCGATCGAGCTTGGTTGCGAATGGTTAACGCTCGATCGTGGGTTTGCGCGATTCCCCGGCCTGAAGTGGCGGCATCCATTGGATTGAGCTTTGCCGGTCGTCGCGAAGATCGCGCTCGAAGTCTGCCGCTCATTTTCAATATTATCGCGGCCTATGGACAAAGTAGTTTATGTCTCCCCTCGCACCGTGATGAAAAACGCCTTCGTGGCGTGCGCATTTGCTTGTCTGTTCGGATGTGGAGCGAAAAACCGGGCAGTGGAAGACACGACGTCTGCCGACGCGATCAAAACGCCAGCCACAGTCGAACAGGCGGCTCAGATCCTGGATCTATCAACGTTCCCACTCATGGACGGTGCGAAGCCGCTGGAGTCGCGTCACGTCGCCAACCTTTCTTATCTCGCAACCGGCGATGTGAAGACGGCGTTCGAATTTAACCGGAAGGCGCTCGTCGCCCAAGGTTGGAAAGAATTGCCGAACAGCTCCGTCACCGACCAATACGCCAGCGCGATGTTCTCGCGTAACGGGTTTGTGGTTTTTGTCTCGGTCACTCCACATGGCGACGGCAGCTTGTATGTCAGGTTGCTGAATCAGGGCAACGTGAAACCCGGCAAACTCCCCGTTCCCCCGGGAGCAAAGCCCGTCTATCAAGGCGACTCCACCGCAATGTATACCACCGAGGCCGGCGCGCCCGCGACCGCAGACGCCTGTCGCAATCTTTTCGTCGCGCAAAGCTGGGTGCCGTACGGCAACGCCGGCGATTCCGCGATGTTCAAACAAAACGCAATCCTTGTTACGGCGACTGTCTCGTCCGCGCCGGCGCAAGGCGGGAAGACCGCGATCCAGTATACGAACCAGCTAATTTCGGCTGATATTCCCGCGCCGCAGGACGTCGCGGATTTGCGTTACGTTGATGAGCCGCCGGAATTAACTTTCGCAACCACGGCAAACCAGGATGCGATCGTTGATTTCTATCGAAAGAGTCTGGCCAGCGCGGGCTGGAAATCCACCCTAGATAAGTTGGTCGATGTCGATGAGAAGCCGACCATGATCTTTCGCAATCCCGCGAAGGATATGATCACGCTTTCGATGCCCAGCGTTTATGGCGGCAAGCTTGGCGTATCGGTTCGTTTTCAAAGCGCGGCGGAAATCGCCGAGCTCGATCGCAGAATAAAAGAGGAGGCGCCCAAGCTGCGCGCTGCCGCCGAAGCGAAAGCAGCAAAGGAAGCAGCCGAGTTGGCCGAACGAAACAAGGTGCCGAAAGTCGCCGTCACCCTGCCTGCGGACGCCAAAGACGTGAAGCAGACGAAGGACGAGATCAAGTTCACTGTCGGCAAGGGGAAAGCTAAAGCGGCTGTCGAAGCTTTGCGGACACAGTTTCGCGAAGCGGGTTGGAAAGAAGACGTCGCGTCACTCGAACGCATGGCCGGCACACTCTTATTCTCAAAAGAAAACGGGCAGAGCGTGAACATCACCTACTCCGACACGGGTATCATGCCGTCCGAGGTCAGTTTGTCGGCGATGCGCGCCGAACTGGAAGCGGCGGTAGAAAGTCAGAAGTAAGAAGGAAGAATTAGGAAGAAAACCCGGAAAATCTTTCCTGGTTGAGGGGCGTGTTTTTTTCCTGGATCACTTCGAAGCTGGCGTCTTTTGTTAGATCCGGAAAGATCGTGACTGGTTTCAGTGGAGCTCGATTACGGCAATGTTTCCGTACTCATACTGAGCGGTCTCCCAATTCTGGTAGGCAAGGACCTGCCGTCCGTCCCATGACCATGATGGTTGGGCAAATCCGCCCGGCCCGTTGGTTAATTGGCGCAACCCCGAGCCGTCTGGATTGACCACAAAAATTTGGCCGATATTCGCAGGACCGGCGCGATTAGAACTAAATGCAATCAGTTTGCCGTCGGGTGACCATGCGGGCCACCCGTCAAAGGCCGCGCTCTTCGACAAATTAACTTCATTCGATCCGTCGGCATTTGCCACAAACACTTCGGAGTTGCGGCCGATGGTTGCGAGGTCCCACTGAAAGGCCGGTCCATCGATCACCTTTCGATAAACGATGCGTTTCATATCGGGGGAGAACGATCCAAACGTACACACGGTGTGAAAATGCGTGTGCTGCTGCACGTCGCTCCCGTCCGGTTTCATGCTGAAAAGTTCATGCCATTGCTTCGACCAATCGGCCTTAGCGTCTGGCGTAGTTCGCGAAGAGTTGAACATGATGCGCGAACCGTCGATCGACCAGTGCGGGTGCGAATCATCGCCGCCCGTGTGGGTTAGTTGCAGAATACCGCTGCCGTCTGCATTCATAACGAAGATTTCCGAGTGACCGGAAGGTTCACCGGCGAAAACAATTTGTTTCATATCGCGCGACCAGCACGGGCCGTGGGCGGGAAAATCAAGATGTGTAAGTTGGCGAATATCGGTTCCATCGGCCTTACTTATATAAATCTGCATCGTGCCGGAACGGTTAGATTGAAAAACAAGCAGCTTCCCGTCTTTAGATAACTGCGGATAAGAATCGATTACGTTCGTCAGACGTTTTGGTATAACCGGGGCCTGGGGAATGGCCGGTAACGCCATCACCAGCGATAGCAGCACCACAGCGGCTAGTTTCACCGGTTTACCTTTACCGTTTCTGGTAGCCGAAGAAGCCGCGACGGCGGATGATCTCGGCAACTTGCGGCGGCACCATCTTGTCCCAGCTTTCGTCGCCGGCGGCGATGCGCTTGAGCACGTCCCGTGAAAAGATCGGCAGATATTTGGGATTGTAGTTATCGAGCTGCACGAAACTGCCGCGACCGACCAGATAACCGTAGAGCGGTTGCAGCTCAGGTTTCACCTGCACGGTGTGAATGGTTTGTATCTCGTCGGCGGGACTTCGCTGCAGCGGATACACGTAAACTTTTAAGTCGTTTTTAAAGAGGCGGCCGAAGCTCTCAAGAATTCCGCCGGGTAGTTCGGTGTAATATTTTTCGTCGAATAACTCATAAATGCTCGGCACACCCATGACGATGCCGATGCGTTCGCGCGTCCGCCAAGAGAGATAGCCGGCGAGTCTGTAGTATCGAAAGTAATCCGAGATCATCACAGTCATGCCGCACGCGGCCAGGGTCTCTGCGCGCGCAAGGAAATCGCGAAGGTCAACCTCTTTGCCGCCTGCCAGCAGATTGCGCATGGTCAGTTCCATGAACGAGACGACAGGCTTGTCCACTACGGCAGGGTCTTGTTTAAACTTCGCCAGGGCGGCCTCCAACATGTCGATACTGACGTTCGTGACCGGACGAAAACTGCCGCGCTCGACCAGGACGGCCTTGTTGTGCATCACGTCGGACGGCTGCAGCACGTCACGGTTCGGGCCGAACATGGCGGCACGGCTTAGCCCCAGCTGCACGAGCTTGAGCGCCATGATGCGGTTGTCCACGTTGCGAAATTCGATTCCGCTGAACTCGAGCATGTCAATCTCGATGCGACGCGTGGTGAGATTATCGAGCAGCGATTCGATGAGTTCCTCCGGTACATGACTTAGGAAAAACGCGCCGTAGCACAGGTTCACGCCCACAATGCCGAGCGCCTCTTGTTGCGCCGATGCTTCCTCGTCCAGCATGCGCACGTGCATCACGATCTGGCTGGGCTGATCGTTGACGCGGCTCTGAAACTTGATTCCCATCCAGCCGTGGCACTCGGGTGTGCCGCGATAGCTCCGCGCCATTACCGTATCGGCGAAGGCGAAAAATGAAGTGGTATAGCCGCGCTCCTGCCCCAGTCGCTCCATGTTGAGCTCAAATTCGTGATCGAGCATCGCCTGGAGCCGGCCGCGCGAAACGTAGCGGTCAGCGCGGCCGTAGATGGCGTCGCTCACTTTCATGTCGTAAGCCGACATGCTCTTCGCGACCGTCCCCGCGGCGCCGCCAACCCGGAAAAACCAGCGCACCACTTCCTGTCCCGCGCCGATCTCGGCAAAGGTGCCGTACCAGCGCGGATCAAGATTGATCCGGAGCGCCTTTGAATGGGTATCGAGCGGTTCCTCTTTCATGGCAGGAGAACAAGAAACTGTACTAAACTCTTTCGCGAACGAAACGCGAGAGTCATTTCGGTGACATTCGCCTTCGCCAAGGTTTCGGCGGTCATAGACCGCCGCTACAGAATTGCTACAGAAGTATGATCGGATCGCTTGCGGCTGGCTCGATTGTCATGTTTTGTCACGGCTTCAAATTAACGGCGACCACACAAGCCAACCTATAAGCTCACATTATGAATGCTCCTGCGAATCCAAACAAAGCACTCTGGGAAAAAGGCGATTTCACGCGTATTGCCGAGACCATGCGTGAAAGCGGGGAGGCGCTTGTGCAGCGACTCGGAATCACGAAAGGACTCAAGGTGCTGGATCTCTGCTGCGGCGATGGCACCACGGCGTTGCCCGAGGCGAAACTCGGCGCAGACGTGCTGGGCGTCGATATTGCACGAAACCTGGTCGAGGCTGGGAACAAACGGGCTACGAAACAAGGCCTGAACAACTTAAAGTTTCAAGAAGGAGATGCATCCAATCTGGAGCAGTTGCCGGACAAGACCTTTGATCTGGTCGTCAGTGTCTTCGGCGCGATGTTTGCGCCCAAGCCGTTCGAGGTCGCAAAAGAGATGGTGCGCGTGACGCGACGGGGAGGTCGTATCGTGATGGGCAACTGGATTCCCAATGATCCGACACTCGTGGCGCAGATTTTGAAGATCAGTTCAAACTACACGCCGCCACCGCCGGAAGGTTTCGTTAGCCCAATGACATGGGGCATTGAGAGCAATGTAATTGAGCGTTTTGGCGCGGCAGGAGTTCCGGCGGAGAAAATCTCGTTCGCGCGGGACACGTTCACTTTCAACTTCCCGGGCACGCCCTCGGCGTTCGTGGACGAATTCAGGAAATATTATGGGCCGACCATGAATGCGTTCGAAGCCGCGGAAAAAAAAGGTCGAGCGACTGAGCTACAGAAAGAATTGGAAGAGTTGTTCAACAGGCAAAACAAGAGTCAGCCTGCGACCTCGATTCCTGCAACCTTCCTGCGCGTTACGGTCGCGGTCTAAAAAGGCGCCTCTAACGGTTGCCGTGCTGCTGTTCGGGTTTGCCTGACTTTTTCTTGCCTTGCTGTTGTCCGGTCGCAGGGCCGCGATTTCCTCCTCCCATTTGCGGATGCTTCCCTCCCATTTGGGGACCATGCGCAGCCATTTTGGGTTGGCCCGATCTTTGAGACATCCGATATGGCCCGTGAGCAGCACCACCTCCGGGTCCAGCCATCTTGCCAGAGTGCATTTTGGCTTGGTTTCCTCCAACCTTTCGCATGTTCCCTTGATTTCCGGTCTTGAGCTTGTTCCCGTTTGCTCCCGCCTTATTACCTGCTCCTGCTCCCTGAAGATTATGTTCAGTTATGTTCCCCGGTTTGTTTCCACCTTTTCCTGCTCCAGCTTCGAGTCCCTGCGCGCCCTTGCCTTGGCCCGTGCCTTCATCCTTGTTGAATGACTTGATGGCGTCGGCATTCGGTTTGCCCTTGTTGACTGAGGCGCGGAGATTTTGATCCTTGCTCGCCGCTTCCTGACGCGCAAGCTGCTGTGAGGTTAGCGGCACTTTTTTAGCGTTCGCCGCAGCGGCTTTTTGTGCCGCCGTCTCCTGCGCGTTTACTCCATTAAGACCGTTAAAGCTGGCGCGGTTAGCGTTCAGCTGATTGGTCACCGACTTATTGACATAGGTATTATGGACAACGTTCGTATTCACGCGCGTCACAGCGGTGTTGTACTGGAACGTGTTTCCACTCCATCGTCCGCCCCAGTAGCCGTTTCCGGTGTAGCCATAACCGTAATTAATGCCTCCATAAAAACCGACAGTCGGTCCCCAGTAGCCCTGGTTAAAGACGTAAACGCCATTGTTCCAGCCCCACCACGGCGGTGTCCAAAGCAGACCCACTGATGGCGGAGGGACCCAGACGCCCGGCACCCAGTAATAATCCCAGTCACCCCACGCCCAGTAACCCGGAGTCCAGATATAACCTGCAACCGGGCAGGGCGGTTGCTCATATACTGGCAGAACCGGCGGAGCGAAATTGACCGATATGCCTACCTGGGCGTGCGAGGACGCCAACGGTAAGCTAACAAATAGTAATGCGGCAAAAACAAAGGAACGCAGTTTCATAATTTTCATGTCTTAATGGTTAACCAGAGCTGGATCAAGAAAGTAGCGAAAAAGAATTAAGAAGCGGGAGCGAGAGACGCCGCGCTGTCCATGAGATCCTTCGACTACGCTCAGGATGACAATGCCACAGGCATTGTCACTTCATTCTGTCGAACGTTTTTTGCAGAATCTCGAGATCGCTTGCTTCGCTGGTCTTTTCGCGTGTGGTTTCGATCCACTTTTTCTCCAGCGCGTTTTTGGTAGGGCGATCGGTTTCGTAGAACACGCCGAAGACGCCTGGGAACGGGAGCGACGCCAACTTGTACGCGGCCAACTCATCCGTCACGTCATGTCGTAACTCGTCTTCTGGTGTGCCGTCCCATTTCTTTTCCTGGATCACTTCGAAGCTTCCGCCTTTGCGCGGGTTGGCTGGATCGAATACGTCCGGGAAAAATTCCACGCATTCGCTCAAGCACTCGATGACGCTGAAGCCCTGATGATCGAACGCGCGCTCGATCATCTGGATCATGTGATTGACATTCGCAGCGTGGGTGCGCGCGATGAAGGTCGCCCCGCCAGCGATCAATTTTTTCATCGGATTGACCGGCTGATCGATTGCGCCCGTGGGGTCGGTCTTGCTCTTGAATCCGATCGGCGACGTGGGCGAGGTCTGCTTCTTCGTCAGTCCATAAACGAAGTTGTCCATGATGAAATAAGTCATGTTGATGTTCTTGCGCGCTCCGTGATCGAGATGGTTGCCGCCGATGGAGAAACCGTCGCCGTCGCCGCCGAACAGAAACACATGGAGATCGGGCCGGGCGAGGCTGATGCCGGACGCGAGCGGCACGGCGCGGCCGTGGATGAAGTGCGCGCCGTGGCCGTTAACGAAATAAGGAAAGCGCGACGAACAACCGATGCCTGCGAGAGTCACGATCTTTTCGTGCTCGAGATTACGTTTCTCCAGGACTTTGTAGAACGCGGCGAGGACCGCAAAATCTCCGCAGCCGGGACACCACGTCGGGTGATCCGCGGTGATGGCTTTTTTGGTTAGTTTTTCGCGTGGCGGTTCCGCGATCGGCGACACGCCTGCCGCTACAGTTGTGGTGCCGTCGCCGTTGCCTGTTGTTTCTTCACTCATTGGGGTTCGTTAAATCGTTAACTCGTTAAATCGAAAATCCGCAATCCGAAATCAGCATTCTGCAGTTCATCATCCCACTCCCTGTGGCACGATTTCTCTCAATGATTTCACGTTTTCCGCGCCGGTGTCTTCGTGAACGATCGGTGCGCCGTCACGCGGAATATGTCGCGCAGCGAACGAGTGGCCATGGAACACGCCGTCCAAAATTTCTTTCACCCGGAAGGTGAGCCCGTCGGTCTTGGTGAAGCTGGTGATTTTCGGTTCGCAGTAGCGCGCTCGCAAAATCGTGGCCAGCTGGCCATAGCCATAGAGTCCCTGGTCGTTCATTTCAACCGTGACGATGCGCTTGAACTTTTCGAAAATTTTCTCGAGTCCGTTTGGCAACGGATGGAGATGTCGCAAGTGCAGCGCGCCGACTTTTTCGCCGTGTTCGCGCGCACGCGCCACCGCGTCGTGAATGGGCCCGTAAGTTGAACCCCAGCCGACGAGCAAGGTGCCGCCCTCTGGATCGCCATAGACTTCCGGCACCGGAATTTCTTCGGCGAGTTTGCGCAATTTGTTGCGACGCTTTGCGGTCATGGCCATGTGCAACTTCGGACTGCCGGTCGGGTGTCCCATCTCGTCGTGCTCGAGTCCGGCGAGAAGCGGGTATTTTCCATCGAGAATGCGCGTGCCCGGCGGGACGTGCTGCGTGATTTGATCGATGGGATACGGCTTGTGTGTCTGTCGCGGCGTCAGATCGGGCTTTGGATTTTGCATCAGCTTCGGCAGATCGGGTTCATCGAACGCCTCAATGCGCGTGGCCAGGGAGGTGTCGCTCAAAATGAATACGGGCGTGCTGTATTTGCGGGCGATGCGTGCTGCTTCGAGCGCGATGTAAAAACAATCTTCCACAGTCGATGGCGCGAGCACCACGCGCGGGCTATCGCCGTGACTGCCAAAGATTGCCTGATGCAAATCGCTTTGCTCGACGTTGGTAGGCAGGCCCGTGCTTGGGCCTCCGCGTTGAATGTTGCAAATGATCAGCGGGATCTCGGCCATCGACGCCCAGCCAATCGCTTCGGCCTTGAGCGAAATGCCCGGACCAGCGCTACCGGTCACCGCAAGATATCCTGAATACGAACATCCGATGGCGATCGATACCGATGCCAGCTCGTCCTCGGCTTGGACAAAGATGCCTCCATACTTCGGCAGCTCACGCCGTAAAACTTCCATCACGGACGACCACGGCGTGATCGGGTAACCGGCGCCGTAGCGAACGCCCGCGGCAATGAGTCCGTACGCGAGCGCTTGGTTGCCGTCCATGCAGATCTGGGCGCGGCCGCTCGCTCTCGGGATGTGCTCGAATCGATAATGCTTTGTCAGGATATTGCCGACGGGATACGCGTAGCCGGCCTGAAAAGCCATCAATGCCGTGTTCACCACGCTCTCGTTTTTGCCTGCGAATTTTTCGCTAATCAGTCTTTTCAGTTTGTCGGCGTCGAGGTTGAAGATTTTCGAGATCAATCCGAGGACAAAAATGTTTTTGCCCTTGTCCTTCGCGGTGCCGCCGAGCGCCTCGACGGTCAGACCCGTGATCGGGACGCCGACATAGACGAAACGTTTGTCGTCTAGGTTCGGTTCGACGTTATCGGAATCGTAAAGCAAAACGCCGCCGTCACGCAGGAAATGGATGTGGTCTTGATAACTGTGTTGATAAAACGCAACCAGGAAATCGGCTTCGTCGCCTGCTGACAACACTTCGCCAGAACCGATGCGCACCTGGAAAATTGAGGGGCCGCCGGAGATCGTGGCCGGAATGGTCATGTAGGTCATGACGTCGTGTTCGCTGCGCCCCGCGAGTCGGGCAAGAAAGGCGCCGGCGGTTTGAATTCCGTCCTGCGAATTTCCGGCGAGACGAATTACAGCGTCTTGAATTTTTTCAGGGCGCAGGTCGGCGCGTTCCGAAGCCGAACTGGCACTAGAAGCCGGAGTGGGGCTGGAAGTAGGAGTGGCGCCGGTAGCGCCATCGCCTTGGGTCACAACAGGAGTTTCATTCACGGGATTATAAAACTAACAGAATTGGAGCAGCATTCCACCGGCAATTGAGGTGGTGTAGTGGCGCGTGTCCCCGTGCGCAAGGGAATCAAGGCCATGCGGCTGACCCGCCTTCGCGGCAGCTACGGCGTCGCAAGCACGGCCGCCTCTACACCCCTTCACGGACTTTGCCCGTTGAGATTTCCGCCCAGACGCATTTTCCTGATTGGCGACGGTGGAATCACCGGTAAAGTGCGAGCTCACTTGCGCGCACACGACCCGAACTTGCGTCATGCACTCGGAAAGTTTAGCAGCATACAACCAGCTTTGGAATCACTCCCGAATGTTATTTGTCAGAACGTTACAACCGCTTGGGCATCAGAAAACTATGAAAGCGAAATTCGTGATCGCCTTTGTTTTTCTGATCATGGTTTGGGTGAGCGTTGCCCGCGTTGAGTACGATCTGATAATGCGCTTTGGCATCCTGTTTAATGCCCTTGTCAGCGTTTTCGCTTTATTCGTGCTGCTGGGCGCACTGCTTGGGGCTCCTGAAGGCTATGAGGACGAGACTGCGTTTCATATTGGTGCGCTAGCGGACGCCGCCCTGCGGTAGTCCATCGCTTTTTGCGCGCCGGCTTGCTCCATCCTCGCCCGGCGGGCGATCGAGCCCACGCCGCTTTAACAACGGCTCGACATAAGGATCGCGTCCCACAAAATTCTTAAACAGCCCGAGGGCGTCAGCCGATCCGCCGCGCGACAGCAACATGGCACGAAAGCGGTCACCGTTTTCGCGTTTCAATCCGCCGTGTTCTTTGAACCACTCGACCGTGTCGGCGTCGAGTACTTCGCTCCAGATATAGGAGTAATAACCGGCCGAGTAACCGCCAGCGAACGCGTGTGAAAAATAAAAGCTGCGGTAACGAGGCGGCACCGGTGGAAAATCGACCCCGGCCTTGCGCAACGCTTCCGCTTCAAAGGCTACTGCGTCTTTCGGAACATCAGATGGATTGAGTTGATGCCACGCCTGATCGAGAAGTGACGCCGACAGATATTCGGTTGTTTTGTAGCCCTGATTGAATTTTTCCGCAGCGATCACCTTGTCGAGCAACGCCTGCGGGATTGGTTCACCGGTCTTGTAATGTTTCGCATAATTCTTGAGCACTTCGGGCCATGTCGCCCACATTTCGTTCACCTGCGACGGGTACTCTACGAAGTCACGCGGCACGCTTGTTCCACTGAAGCGCGGATATTTTACGTTCGAAAACATCCCGTGCAGCGCGTGGCCGAACTCATGGAAAGCAGTGCGCACTTCATCGTGTGTCAGCAACGTCGGTTCGCCCGGTGGCGGCTTTGGAATATTGAGATGATTGGCAACGACCGGTTTTGTCCCGAACAGATCGCTTTGCTGCACGTACGCGTTCATCCACGCGCCGCCGCGTTTCGATGGGCGCGCGTAATAGTCACCGAGAAACAACGCCAGCGGTTTACCGTCGCGATCGTAAACTTCGAATACGCGCACGTCCGGCTGATAAACGGGAATGTCGTGACGCTCCTTGAAGGTGAGACCGTAGAGTTTTCCGGCGGCGAAGAATACGCCGTCGAGAATAACGTGATTCAGCTCGTAGTACGGGCGCAGCTCCGATTCGTCGAAAGCGTAACGCGCCCTGCGAACTTTCTCCGAATAAGAAGGCCAATCCCATGACGCGATCTGGAAACCGCCTTTTTCCTGGTCGACAATCTTCTGCATGTCAGCCGCCTCGCGTTTTGCGTTTGCGACGGCAGGCGGCGCGAGGTCGCTCAGGAGCTTATTCACGGTAGGAACATCGTGGGCAGTCTGGTCTTCCAGCTGATATGCGGCCCAATTCGCATAGCCAAGCAGCTTCGCTTTTTCCGCTCGCAACTGCGCCGTTCGCATCACGATGTTGCGCGTGTCGAACTCGCCACCGCGGCTATCGCGCGCGAGAGAGGTTTCCATGATGCGCTCACGCAACTCCCGGTTTTGTAACGACCCAAGCAGCGGCTGTCCGGTCGTGTTCTGCATTTGAATGACGAATTTCCCTTCCTTGTGCTCCGCTTTCGCTGCCGCGGTAACGCTTGCCATCTGGTTATCGGAAAGACCGCGCAGATCTTCCTTGCGATCGACGACCACCGAGGATGCGTTCTTTTCCTTCAAAACATTTTGTTCAAATTGGGTCTGCAACGTTGCGAGCTCGGCATTGATTTTCTTGAGCTTTTCCTTGTCCGCATCGGAGAGTTTCGCGCCGGCCCTGACGAAATCCTTATAATAGCGCTCGATTAGATAAGCCGATTCGGGATCGAGTCCGAGACTGTCGCGATTGTCGTAAAGCTCCTGGATCCGCGCGAACAATTTGCTGTTGAGATGAATTGCGTCGCGATGAGCGGCGAGCTTTGGCGCCATTTCCTTTTCGATTTTCTGCATCTCAGGATTGGTGTTGCAGGCGTTAAGGTTCGAAAAGGTGCGCTCGGCGCGATCGAGCAAACGGCCGGTGCGTTCCAGCGCGACAATGGTGTTGTCGAAGGTTGGCTTTTCAGAATTACTCGCCACCGCTTCAACTTCCTTGAGTTGCTGGCGCATGCCCTCCTCGATTGCGGGCGCGAAGTGTTGATCCTTGATCTTATCGAACGGCGGGATGTGATACGGCAGCGAGCTTTCAGTGAGCAATGGGTTATCTGCCATATCAGGATTTTGCACGGGTGACGTTTGAGCCATGACAGAGATAGCTGCGATGTGCGTGATTACCAGAATTACGCCGAGCGCTGCCTCAGGAGATATCGATTTTACCACCGAACAGAAACGAACATGCATGGTTCGGATTTTCCGCGTGCTCGCGCTGGGAGGCAACAGCGATTACGGTCGCGCACAGGCATGAAATGTTGTTTCGCAATCTTGCTGCTGATGCCGTCTGTCGCAGCGGCGGCAGCCAACACGGCCCCGATCTTCGACGAAAAGGCAGCAGAACGGTTCGCAAAATTGGCGCTGGCGTGCGTGGCCAAAGAATACCCAAACAAAATCAGTCATGTGCTGAACAGCGATGCGGACGTGGCGCCGCCGCGCAAACTCACGCCGACATTTTACGGATGTTACGACTGGCATTCATCAGTGCACGGACATTGGTTGCTTGTTAGACTGCTGCGCACTTTTCCGAATGCATCGTTTGCCCGAGCAGCGCGCGATGCGCTGCGCAAAAGTCTTACTGCGGAGAATTTGAAACAGGACGCTGCCTATCTTCGCGGAGAAGGCCGGATGAGTTTCGAACGCCCGTATGGATTGGCGTGGCTGCTTCAATTATGCGCCGAGTTGCGCGAGTGGGACGACGACCAGGCGCGAGAGATGTCAGCGAACCTGCGTCCACTTGAACAGGCAGCAATCGAGCGATTGAAGACGTGGCTGCCGAAACTTTCGAATCCTGTGCGCATCGGCGAGCATGATCAAACAGCGTTCGGACTCGGCCTGATGCTTGATTATGCGCGGTCGACCAAAAATGATTCTTTTGCCACGCTGGTTGCGGATTCAGCGAAAAAGTTCTTCCTCGCTGACAAGGATTGTCCGCTCAATTACGAACCCTCGGGCGAAGATTTTCTTTCTCCCTGCCTGGGCGAAGCAGACGTGATGCGTCGCGTCTTGCCGCAAACGGAATTCGCGAAATGGCTTGGTGATTTCATGCCGCAGATTCCGATGACGGGAAACGGCGATTGGTTGAAACCGGTTGTCTCGCCCGATCCGAGCGATCCCAAGCTTGCCCATCTCGATGGGCTAAATCTGAGCCGCGCCTGGATGCTGGAAGGAATTCTGTCGGCGCTACCGCACGATGATCGGCGCAGAGCGGCGCTCCAGGCTGCCGCAGACGCACATCGGCGCGCGGGACTCGCCGCGGTCACGGGCGCGCATTACGAAGGTGGACATTGGCTCGGCAGTTTTGCGGTTTACCTCACAACACAACGCGGCATCCAAAAAGAAGTAGCGACTGCGTCGCAGGAGTCCACGGACGCATCGAAAACCGCAGCGCCTTGAGACGCCTTTACAATTCGGCTGTGAGGGTACGCTCGCTTCCCCGGCGAGGCTTTCCACCATTCGGTTGCCAGGCGCGTCTTTGCCAGAACTCTTGCAGGTCCGATTGATTCCCGCGGAAAATATTGCGTTCCGCCTTTTTTATATTGGCAACACTTATGGGGTAAGATGAACGCGGCAGACCGCATTTGCCGTCACCACAGTATTGCCAAAGAGACCAAAAATTCCATGGCGCGGTGGCTCGCGGCTCTTTGTGATAATTTGCGATCCATAACCAACAATTCGTGAGCACATTTCTCTGCGCGTTACTGACCCTGGGACTGTTCAACACCTGCTGCAGATGGTATTCGCCGGAATAAATTCCTGGATATACGCCGGTGCGTTGACGGATTCGCTCGACAAAAGAAACGGCCTGGTCAGGCCGCATCGTGCCACCGGGATAATGTCCATTCTTTTCGAAATCGAGCACCAGCAGAACGCCCGGAGCTCGCGCCACCGAACCGGCTTGCGACCAGGCACTGGATACAACGCTGAGAAAATGGTCGGCCTGTCGGACAGGATCAGTCCCATCGGCATAATGATACGCGCCCCACAGCAGGCCGGCTTGGAGCGCTCCCATTTGACGGTCGAGATATTTCGCATCGCGCTCAAGCCGCGGATAAGTGGCTTCATGAATCACTCCGATAATGCCTTCACGTTTCATCGCAGTGAAATCCGGCCGCATCATGTCGTAATGGGAAAGATTCACTACGTTGCTGGCAGAGAAGGCGCACGCCGGAATAGAAAAAAACAAAGCCGCAGCCCGCAAGATTGACAAGCTCATCTCAATCCAAAATTGAAGCGGATATAATCGAGCAATCGTAGCTAACTTGCAAGAGCAGCTTTCATTCGCGCGTAAACTTCAGCTGTAGCCGCGGGCGCTGACCGCGGCAGTTACTGCATGACAGATCCCGTGGGGCCGAGGTCAACGCCCTCGGCTACAGCGCCGCGAAGTCAACCAACTCATTCAGATTTCGGAATAGTTCTTTTTCCTGCGGCGTAACGGGTACCACCCGAAGTTTTCCCGTTGCGGCAAGGCAGCCTGTGACTGTTTGAAACGAAAAATCCGTTCCAGAAAGTGCGCTCTGAACATTCGCGAGCGTTTCTTGTGGATAAATCGCCGCCAACGGTTCGAAGTGGTCGTCGATTTTTGCAATGACGCCACAGCCCGGCTTTATCTGACTGCAGAGAAACCTCAGGTATTTTTCGGTGATGAATGGCATGTCGATCGCAAGCGCGAGCAGATGGTTAGTTCGCATCTGTGCCAGCGATGCAGCCAGACCGCTCAGCGGTCCGCGTGATGGAGGATCGTCCGAGACAAATTGCACATCGGCAGGGCGCCAGACGGGATCGGTGCGTGCGGAAACGAAGATTTCTTTCGGCGCCAATTTCCGCAACAGCTCGAGTTGAATTTGCCAGAGCGCTTTTCCGCGAACCAGAAGCGTCGCTTTGTCTTTGCCCATCCGGCGCGATTCGCCGCCGACGAGCAATACCGCGCTGATGTTCATCTGGAAATGGTAGAGACGGCGCGCTGCAGCGTCCCGTCGGCGCAGCGCGCCGACCCTGCCGGAACGAGCGCGATCGAGCGCAGCTCGCCATCACAAAGAATTTTCGCGCGAAGACCGCCGCGCCCTTTCAGGAAATCCTTCGCGCCTGGCGCGAATGCACGATCCATCCAGTAGCAAGGGGCGGACTCCTGCGTTCCATAAAAATGAACGCCTTGAACCTCAAATTCTTTCCCGATGAGCTCGTTCAGATCAACGCCGCGTGTGATCACATTGCGCCGCGCCGCAGCGGGCGAGCAATCGTGTAAGCCGAGTGCGGCGCAAAGCTCATCGAAAACATCCAGCGAAAAAAATGTGATCTGGCCTTTGTAGTCGTCCTTAAAATTGAAGTAACGATCGCCGCGAATCCCACGGCCCGCGACACATTCGATCCCGGGCACTTCAATCATGGGATGCGTGTCCGGCTCGAGACCGTGATGGCCGACGAAATTGTGCCCTGGCGAAATGTACAAGTGACAGATTTCCACCGGCTGCAACAATATCTGAAATCCTCACTGATGAAAGAAGCCTCGAGCATCGGTCCGGGAAGAATCATCCGGCGAAAACAAGACGGCTCGCTCGAATATTTGCGGGACGATCTGACGATCGAAGAGCCGCTGGAAATCCGAATTGGCGATAAACCTTTGGCCACGACGATGCGCACTCCCGGTCACGACGACGAACTCGCCGCTGGTTTTCTCGTTTCCGAAGCAATCGTGCGCGATCGAAGCGCGATCGCGAAAATTTCGGGAGATGGTGACAACAGAGTCATCGTTGATCTCGCCGGCAGTGTGAAATTGAAGCTGAACTCGACGCAACGCTTTGGGACGATTTCCAGTAGCTGCGGACTTTGTGGCAAAACGAGTATCGATGCGATTCGGCAAAATTTTTCTGCGATCGAGTCGGGCAATGTTCGAATCGATATCGGAACGTTGCTATCGCTTCCGGAGAAATTGCAAAAGGCACAGAGCGATTTCGCGCGCACCGGCGGAATTCACGCCGCAGGAATTTTTGATTCGAGTGGTGAATTGAAAATTGTTCGCGAGGATATCGGACGCCACAACGCCGTGGACAAAGCGATCGGCCGCGCGTTCCTCGATAAATTGCTTCCGCTGAATCGGCATGTTCTTCTTGTCAGCGGCCGCGCCTCATTTGAAATCGTCCAAAAGGCGCTGGCTGCTGGTGTTCCCATCGTCGCGGCGGTTTCAGCCCCTTCGACGCTGGCTGTCGATTTTGCGCGACAAAGCAATCAAACGTTGGTCGGATTTTTGCGTCCGCCTTCATTCAACATTTATTCGCACATCGAGCGCGTGATCCTCCAGTAGCACGGCGCTGTAGCCGGCGCGCCGATCTCGGCAAGCTGAAATGTATCCACGCGCACGACCGCGGTCAGCGCTCGCGGCTAAGGCCTGAGCGCTGCGAGGCGAACACCGCTTCAGGATCGCGCGCGCAGACTTTTCCCGCCCAAATCCAGCCGAAGCGGCTAATTAATGCACCGACCAAAAATGAAACTCCGGCGAGCGGAACCAAATTTGTCAGGCGTAAAATCAGAGAAAGCGGCCCGATCAGGATTTCACCGCAGCGAATGAGCCAGCCGGAGCCCTTTTCGTGCAGCGCACGATCGGCTGCGCCGTGTTTATCGATCCGGAGCCAAATCCAAAGCACGGTCTGGATGCTCGAGGCGAGAAATCCAAGCGCCGCAAGCGGTGCGATTCGATGGCCAAGCAATTCAAGCAACGCCGCGGCGGATCCCAAACCTGCAACGCCGAAATGAATCGGCAGAAGCGTGCGATGCAAAAACCACGCGGGGATCGCCGTCGCGCCGACTAAAACGCCTGTGTAAGTAGAAAGGAACATTCCCCAAAAGGCCGAGCCCAGAATCAGCAGAAACGCGATGACTTGAAGAAAGTGGTCGAAACCGCCGGTGAAAATTCGCTGCGCGTGAAGCTCGAGCGCGATTAAACCGGGAATGGCGCAGCCGCCAAAAACAAACAGGATCCACGCGCCGACCGACATCGGCGATTGGTACTTAAAAACGCGCAGCATGTTTAGAAACAAGCGCGGGCGTCCGAGATCCAAAATGAGCAGCACTGGCGACAGAATCGCACCGATCACTGCGAGCCACATTGCTGTGCGCGTAAGGTCGCTCCCGTGAAAAATCAGTCCGCCGAACGCGATAACCGCCGCCATCCCGGAAAACCCGCCGGCGAAAAGATAGAGCGGAATTTCCCAGGTCCACACGGGCGGTTTGACGACTGGTTCGCCGTAGTAACCCGGTTCGCCGCCGGACGGACTCGCCGTGGCGAGCTTGCGCGGGATGGGTCCTCCAGTGACATCTATGCCGCGACCGGAAACGACTCCTTTGTCCCACGCTTGCTCGCGCAGTTGTTCGAGGCGCTGTTCGTTAGGCATACGCGTGTAGCCGCGGGCGCTGACCGCGGCGGCTGTCAGAGTGCAAATGTCCGGTGCGGCCGGGGCCAACGCCCCCGGCTACAACCTCTTGAATTGTTTGGCTCATAGAAAAGCGAACGCGCACGATATCGCGATGAATGCGCCGATCGCGGTCGCGATTGCCGCTGTCCATGCGGATTTCAAATAAATTGTCGGCACCTGTGGTTTTGGCGGAAGCCCGTATGCCTCCGGTTCGCCTAGAATCAGAAAGAATGCGTGAATTCCGCGAACTGAAGTGTTCAGAGGATCGTAGAGTTGCGCATCGTCATATCCGTTCTGTTTGAGCTGCTGCACGCGTTGCGATGCTCGCGCGCGCAAATCATCGAGCCGCCCGAAAACAATCGATTCGGTTGGACAAACCTTCGCGCAGGCGGGCACGAGTCCACTTTTCTGCCGGTCGTAGCAAAACGTGCACTTGAAAGCGCCGCCAGCGTTAAGCAGCGGTTCCGGGCGGCGATCGATGACGCCGAACGGGCAGGAGACAACGCAGTATCCGCAGCCATTGCAAACGTCGTTCTGGACCAACACAGAACCGACCTCCGTTCGCACGATTGAGCCGGTTGGACACGCTTCTAGGCAGCCCGCTTCCTCGCAATGCTTGCAAACATCGGAAAGAAAAACCCAGCGAAACGGATCGTCTCCATCACCGTTGCCTAACGAGTGGGAGCCGACGACCTGATTTCCTTTTTGTCGGTCCTGTTCGAGAAACAAGACATGCCGCCATGTGGAAGCACCGAGATGGCCGGTGTTGTCGTAAGAATTTCCCGACCAGGTGAAGCCGTCGTCAGGCACTTCGTTCCATTCTTTGCATGCGACTTCGCAAGCTTTGCATCCGATGCAAACGGTTGGGTCAGTGAAAAAGCCAACCTCAACGTGCTCCTGAACGTACATGTGGAGCCGCTGGTTCGTGCTCTGAGTTCCTTCACCGATCATAACCCCGGGGTAATGAAGCAATGCAGCAATGGAGTAGTGGAATCAGGCGGTGTCTTCGGGATTACTCCCGCACTCCAAAACTCCATCACTCGATTTCGATCGTTCATCGATCGTCGATCTTGCCGTGTTGACTCTGACCGCCGGCACCTGCACCTGAAGACGCGCCGGCACCCGGCGGCGGTTGTTCGGGGTGCAAATTTGGTGGGCCGCCTTCCGGCACGTAATTTTTGATCCATTCCTCGAATGCAGGGCCGCGCGGTAGCTTTCCGGGCACAACGTTGCAACAGGCCGCCTTGGTTTCCATGATCGTAACGTTCGGTTCGCCGGAGATGGCGAATAAGTCGTTGGCAGCACCGCCCTTCACCGGACCGGCTGTCCCGAAGTGAAAAGGCAACGCGATTTGATGAACTGTATGGCCATCCAACTGCACGGGTCGGATTCTGCGACTGACGAGGGCCCGTGCCTCGATCGCGCCACGTAAGCTGATGACCGAAACATAATCGCCATTTGTTACACCTAACGTGTTGGCTAGTTCAGGAGACATTTCGGCGAACATTTCAGGTTGCAGTTCGGCCAAATGCGGGAGAAAGCGCGACATTCCACCGGCGGTATGATGTTCCGTAAGGCGGTAGGACGTTAGAACGTAAGGGAACCGCGGATCACCGGGCGGCGCAAAGCGGTTTTCATCGGCCGTAAACCAATTGGCCACAGGGTTCGTGTCGCGGCCGTAAAGCTTGTTACGCACTGGGGATTCGAGTGGTTCATAGTGCGTAGGCATGGGACCGTCTTGCAGACCGCGTGGCACATGGAGCCAACCAAGTCCATCCTCGTGCAGAATGAACGGCGCGTCACCGGAAATGCCATCGAGCCCGGTTTCAATACCCTGGGGCTGGTAGCTGGGTGCTTTTTGCAGCGGGAAATCGGGTTCATCGCCACCAAGCCATTTCCCTTGGCTTGCGTCCCACCAAATGAGCTTTTTGCGTTCGTCCCAAGGTCGTCCGTCCGGCCTCGCGCTCGCTCTATTATATATGATGCGGCGGTCTCCCGGCCAGGAAAAGCCCCAGCCATGGCCAAGATAATCCTTCGAATGGCGTGAGTTCGCCTTATTGACCTTGTCCGGCCCGAAAACACCCGAGTAAATCCAGCTACCACAGGCGGTGGAACCGTCTGACTTCAGTTGCGGGTAACCGTCGATCTGCGGTCCGTGATGCAGCACGCCGTTGCGATCAAGCCCGCAGACGACGCCATCAGTCTCAGCCGGGCCGGTACTTTTCGCTGCTGGGTCAGTGTGCCACCCATTGATCTCGGCCAAAATTGCTTCGGTAGGCGGCATGCCGGTTTCATCTTGTGGATACCACCAATCAAGGTTGCGTAAGGGGTCGTCGATCGGGTCGGTCGATTCCTTTGCCTTGGCGATTAACCGGATCGCCAATTGATGCATGAACCACTCGTCGGACCGACAATCGCCAGGAGGCGGTACTGCGGGCTGACGCCATTGCAAAAGCCGCTGTGTGTTCGTAAACGTGCCGTCGTTCTCTGCGTGACCAGCCGATGGGAAAAAGAAGACTTCGGTTTCAATCTCGTCGGATTTCAGTTCCCCGCGTTCGATTTCAGGTGAATCGGCCCAAAATGAAGCCGTTTCGATTTCCACCATGTCGCGGACGACCAGCCATTTTAGCTTTGAGAGCGCCCTTCGCTGAAAGCGGGAGTTTGGCGCGGCCACAGCCGGATTCTGGCCCATGACAAACATGCCCTCCATTTTTCCATCGGCCATGTCGTAGAGGTATTCGAAGAAGGAATGGTTGCCGGTGATCTTCGGGACCCATTTGTAGCCAAAGTCGTTTTCTGCGGTCGCGTTTTTCCCGTAGTAAGCCTTGAGTAAGCTGATGAAATAAGCGGGAGTGTTGTTCCAAAGACCGGTCGGCTTTGTGTTCTTGACCAAATAATCGCGCAGTGTTTCCTCAGTGCCGTCACCGAGCGGCATCGGCAAGTATCCCGGTAAAATATCGTAGAGCGTTGGAACGTCAGTTGAGCCTTGGATTGACGCATGACCGCGCAAGGCAAGGATTCCGCCGCCTGGTCGACCGATATTGCCGAGCAGAAGTTGCAAAATCGACGCGCTGCGAATGATCTGAACCCCCTTCGACTGCTGGGTCCATCCCACCGCATAACAAATCGCCGCGGTTTTGTCCGGCCCTGACGCTTTAACGAGTACCTCAGCTACCTTGTGAAACAGTGCCGGTGCGATGCCGCAGATCTCCTGCACCATCTCAGGCGTGTAACGGGCGAAGTGCCGTTTCAACGCCTGAAACACGCAACGGGGATGTTGCAGCGTCAGATCGCGCTTTGGAAAGCTAAGGCGATCTGCTCCTTCGTAGAGCCACGTTTTGTTGTCGTAGGTCCGCTTGTCGGGATTGAAGCCGGAAAACAGGCCAGTCGCTCCCTCATCGGTGTCCCGGAAATCCTCACGCAGAATGCAGGACGCGTTTGTGTAATGAACAACGTAGTCGCGGAAGAAAAGGTTGTTCTCAATAATGTGCCTGATCAGACCGCCAAGAAACGCGATGTCGCTACCCGCTCGGATCGGAACACAAATGTCTGCCAGCGCGCTGGTACGCGAAAACCGCGGATCCACATGAATGATCGTCGCGCCCCGCTCTTTCGCTTTCATGACCCAGCGGAATCCAACCGGGTGTGCTTCGGCCATCGACGAGCCTTCGATTAAAATGCAATCGGCGTTGGCGAGATCTTGTTGCGCAGTCGTAGCTCCGCCCCGGCCAAAGGAGGTGCCCAGACCGGGCACCGTGCTGCTATGTCATATCCTCGCCTGGTTGGATATACACACCATTCCCAGGCCAAGTGTGAACAGTTTTCGAATTAGATAATTCTCTTCAATATCGAGAGTGGCGCCGCCAAGATGACAGATTGCCGTCGTGTGATTGATCGTCACACCATTTCGCTTGTGCACGAAGGTGCGCTTGCGCGATTCCCAAACGCGATCCGCCACCATGTCCATTGCGCGGTCGAGCGGCATCTCCTGCCATTCCCTCGCGCGCGCCGCGCGATATTTCATTCTTATTTCGCGGCGATTGTGTGTTAGCAGCTGATAGGAAGCCGCGCCTTTCGGACAAAGATTCCCCTGGCTAATGGGACTTTCCGGATCGCCCTCGATGGAAATCAGTTTCCCGTCCTTGTGATAAATCAGCTGCCCGCAGCCGACACCGCAATATGGACAAATGGAGCGCGCGACCTGAGCATTATCTGTCCTCGCTCGCAGCGCTCGCGTCTTGTCCGACATCGACTCAAGGCCGGTGCCGTCCTTGCGTTCGCGGATTTGCCTAACGAGCGGCCATTTCGAAAGCAACGCAAACATATTCTCCATCCAGTTTCGCGCCTGGAGCGAATTTCAGTCGGTTGAAGTTGTCATAGCGTAGTAAGCCAAGCCAGCAAAAACAAACGCGTTCGGATAATTCAGATTGCTTGTTCACGTCGTGGCGGTCGGACAATGATTGGCAACAAAATGGAAAGGAGCATCACGACTGCGATCACATGTATTTCGGACCGAAAAACGTTGGACCGATCTATGGGTTGATGCTGACGGCATGGAGTTTTGCCAGCGTTTTCGGGCCGCTTTATATCGCCCGCATCGAGCGCTGAGGGAGAATTGGTTCGCTTGTCGAGATTTTGAAACGGGTTTCATCATTCTCCGAACTGACGGCGTATGAGCGAGCAGAGCTCACACGTCATTCAACTTGCCTGTCGCTTTGAATGGCAAGTTACGATCATGTGACAATTATTCGTGCGTGCGAGAAGGGCTTGGCCATGAAAGCTAAAGTTTCGTCTTCGCAAATAAATCGGGCACGGAAGAGGGCTGCGACGCCTGCAATCAGCGCTCACATCGGCCGAATGCATCCTGAACCGCTTACTAATTTGATTTCAGACTTCGAGCGCTGAGCGCGCCCTCGCGCGCGAATTTGAAACCCGACAAAGGCGGAGAGTCGGAATCAACGTTCCTGGCGAGCGCGAGTACCTGAAAAGCGCGCCCGAGCATTTCGGGGTGCAGCAACGTTTGCAGCGCGCGTTTAGTTTTGGGTGAATCAGCTAGGGGCGATTGACCCCAATTGCCAGCGGGCGGTTCGGGTGAACCGCACCTACCAAATTCAGAAATGATTCCGGTCAGGAAGTGATGTTGATCAGTGAATCCTGCGACGCGCAATCCATTTGCCTCCGCGCGACGGGCAATGCTTGTCCAATCGACTTGCATCGCGATGTCCGCTTGGCCAATTTGCTCAAAGGCCGAGTCGAGGTGTTGATGGCGAGCGCGAACCTGAACATTTCCCTGGAATTCATCGCGCGAGCGGCCGTAATCAATGATGATCACATAACCTCGCTGCAAATTTGCCGCAATGCTGTCCACCCAATCCAGCGCAGCCTGATTAAACGCCGCGCTTGAGGATAGACGGTCGATAAACACAAACCTGTCGGCTTGAAGGTCGACAAGTTTTTCCACGCCGCCGCTGATCAACCGTACTGGCATTGCGTCCAATAATTCGTTCGAAAAATGGACACCGGTGAATGGCTCGAGTGAATCGTGCCATTCAATCTTATTTCGAAATGGTTGCAGCATTTGCAATTGCCGTTCTCGCAAAATCGGAAACGGCTCGATTATTCGGTAGTGTGAAGCTTCGAAGAATTCCGGCATGTGTTCTTGCAAAGCTTGCAGAACGTCGCGCGCGAACTCGCCATTGTGTGCGCCCTGCTCAACGATGACAAAATTTTTGATCTTGCCGAGTTGCGCCCAGATCTCAGAGAATTGCATCGCCATCAGTTGCCCAAAGAGGGGGCCTACGCTGACGTTAGTGAAATAATCACCTTTTCGGCCAATCGCGCAGCGGCCCGAGGAATAGTATCCGTGCTCAGGATGGTAAAGCACCTGCTCCATGAACCAGTCGAATGGTTGTGGCCCGCGATTCCGAATCTCGGTTCGGATAAGCTCAATCAGAGCGGGGTCTCCCGTTTGGGTTCTCAACGCTCAACCCGCCTACGCTGAAAGCCGCGGTGTGGCAAGCGGTCCACGCTCGACATTCAACTGCGATGACGCCCGGCGGGCAATTAGTCGTTCATCGCTTGCCACGCTGGAGCCTCGGCGCAGGCGGGTTGAGCGTTGGGCGTTTGGCGCGTACCTTGGGCGACCTAGTCCTTCGTAAAGCTTGAGACCGACTGCCACATATCTGAGGCCCCCACCGGGCTATCGCTTTCGGCCGCCTTGGTATTTGAGACCGTGGTTTTACGTGCCAATTGCCTGCGTTGCGGTGCTTGTCGTCGTCTTAGCAGTCTACATCTCCAGTCTTGTCGCCGATCTCAAAGCGCAGGCCAAAGCGTTCGACCTAAACAAGCTCGAACAAATGGAATCGGCGAGTGTGATCCTCGATCGCAACGGCAAGATTTTCGGCCAAATCTATGTCGAGAACCGCGAGACCGTGCCGTACGACCAGTTGCCTCCCGATCTCATTAACGCGGTCATCGCAGTTGAAGACGCAAAATTTTACCAACATCACGGTTACGATTTGTTTGGAATTATCCGCGCAGCGCTGAGAAATTTGATCGCTGGTCACGTGGTCCAGGGCGCCAGCACGATTACGCAGCAACTGGCGCGAAACAGTTTTTCGCTCAAGGAAAAAACGTTCCGACGCAAGCTGCTGGAGATTTTCCTGGCACAACGGATTGAAGACAACTTCAGCAAGCAGAAAATCCTGGAGTTATATCTGAACCGGATCTATTTCGGCGGTGGCCTGTACGGAGGGGAAGCAGCGTCGCGGGGATACTTTGGCAAGCCAGCCCGTGAGATGTCGCTGGCAGAATGCGCCACGCTTGCGGGCCTGATCAAGAGCCCAAACAGATTGTCGCCGTGGGCCGATCGCGCGACTTCACGGGAGGCGCGCGACTACGCGCTCGATCGGATGCGCGAGCTGCGCTTTATCAACCGCGAACAATTCGCCAATGCACGAGCCCAGGAAATCGTCGTGGGTAGCCGGCAAAACGCGCAGGGACAGACGTATGCAGTCGACTACATTCGTCAGCAGGTTATCGCAGCCGTCGGATGGGATCGGGCAATCAACGAAGGCTATCGGATTCACACTACAATCGATGTCGATCTGCAAAAGGTTGCCGAAGATTCCCTGCGAACGAATCTCGAACGAATCGAACAACGTCCCGATTACAATCACCAGACTTACGCCCAGTACGCAGCATCGTTTCGCAAGGCCAAAGCAAGCGGGAAAATATCTGACCAGCCCCCACCTGAGTATTTGCAGGGCGCGGTCATCGGACTGGACAATGCAATGGGCGATATTCTCGTGCTGGTCGGTGGACGCGATTTCGAGCACAACCAATACGATCGCGCGTTGCAAGCGCGCCGGCCCGCTGGGACGGCGATGTTGCCATTTGTTTACGCGGCGGCTTTCGAAAAAGGAATGTATCCCGGTTCACTGGTAGAGGATTCGCCACTGGATAATCGCGCAGTGATGATCGGTGGCACAACCGGAATTCTGGGCGAATGGGGGCCTGAAAGCGCCGAGAATCGTTACGAAGGCGCGATGACGGCCAGACAAGCGCTGGCGAAATCAAAAAATGGCGCAAGCGTCCGAGTTGGGATGGATGCGGGAGTTGATGCAGTGTTGCAGCTTTGCGCTGCGGCGGGAATTCATTCCCCGCTTCGTCCTTATCCGGCCACGTTTCTCGGGAGCAGCGAAGTCACGTTGGCCGAGCTCGCTCTCGCATACACGATGTTCCCAAACGGCGGCTGGCGACCAAACGTGTCGCATATTTTGGAGCGCATCGAAGAAAAGGACGGAACTTTGGTTTGGGATGCGAAACGGGAGAGTATCCGCAAGCTCGTTACAAAACCTGAAACCGCGTACGAAGTGCACTCCTGCCTCTCTGACGCGCTTGAATCAGGGACAGGAAAAGCTGCCTTCACGCAATTTGGTCTCAAGAAAATTCCCGCCGCCGGTAAAACCGGAACCGCCTATGATTTTACCGATGCGCTGTTTGCCGGATATGATTCCAATTTCACCTGCACCGTTTGGGCGGGTTTCGACAAGCCGCAAAAGATTTATCGCGGCGCATTTGGAAGCGAGCTGGCGCTGCCTGTCTGGGTGGACATCATGAATGCCGCGGCTGACCACTATCCACCGCGAGAAATCAAGCAACCCACATCCGCCTCAGGCGGACTCAAGCAAGTGGAGATTTGTTCGAGATCCGGATTGCTTGCCACCGACAAATGTTATGACGCCGTCAAGACCGCGAACGGCGATACCGTTCAGCTACGTACCACTTACATGGAGATTGGCACGCAGTCGCAGGTCCCAACTGAGCCTTGCAATGTCCACGGTGAACCGCGCGCCCGTCTTGCTCGCTTTTTCTCTTCGAGCGATCTGCCGCGCGCCGCATTGGCCGTAGATCTGAGTGAGGTGACGCCAATCGCCGTAAAAAGTCCCACGTTATTAGCCGACAAGGATCCTTACAATTCTCTTAAGCCAACATTGAAACCCGAGCCTGCGCCGCAGCCGGCAGCCGAAACAGTCGCAAATCAAAGGACCGACAGCGTAACGGGAGACAGCGCAGTGAAAACGGCGAATGCCAGCGGAACCGGATCCAGTACTCAAACGGCGGAATCTGCTCCGGAGATCAGGAAAGCAATCCCGGTCCAACCGCAGGATAAGAAGCCGGTCGAAATCCGGCGCGCAATACCCGTCAAACCTCTGGACCAGGAAGGTGAGGATGAAACGCTGTTGAAATCGGCAATACCGCCTCCAAGCAAGATCGACGACGGGCGATAGACCATGACGTCTCACGACGTAGACGGCTTTCGGCTTACCGTTCTCAATCCAAGGGGGCATGATGCGGAGCAGGAGTTTCGCTCGCTGCCCGCGCCAGGCGAGGGCGCGCACCCGCCAATCAACTTCCACGCCTTCGCTGCCTGTACGCAGGGAGCCTTTCATCATAATCCGCATCGCGCAATCGCGGAGAACACACCGGTTCTTCTGCTTTTGCGCGGTGATTTTCGCGCTTCAGAGCGCGCATTGGCCGACCTGAAGAAACATGGTCGCACTGTCGTTGTTTCGTTAAAGGAGACTGGACTTCACCAAATCGCACAACAGCTATGCGACCGTGCCAGATTATCGCGCTTCATGAGAATTGTCGCAGAAGCGGATGGATGCATCGCTACAACTCCGGAAGCTGCGGAAATCTGTCAGAGCGCTCGCTCGCGCCTCAGGCGGGTAGCATTCATTCCGACGCCTTATCCTATTGAAGATCAGAGATGGAATTTCTGCCTGTCCCCGGGCGAGCAATCTGGAATCTTTGTTGGCACGCGCGAGTGGGACGTGCCATCGCGCAATCATTTCGCGGCGCTACTGGTCGCGCGTCAGCTTTGTGGCGCGACGGGTGAACCAGTCACCGTCGTTAATCTGGATGAATATAAGGCGCGACGCTTGCTTTCCGAGCTGAAATTTCCGGAAGGAATGCTCCGTGTAATTGAGAAATGGAAACCCTATCCGGATTATCTACGGGACGTGGCGCGGCATAAGATCGTCTTGCAGTTAGATCGCAGCCATGTGCCAGGCCAGGTAGCGGGCGATGCTCTCCTCTGTCGGATCCCCTGTGTCGGTGGCGACGGCGCGATCGAACGAATTGCATTTTCGAGAACTTGCGGCGAGGGCCGGACGATTACCGAGATTGCTTCGATGGCGCTCGATTTGTTGAAAAACGCCGATTTACGCGGCGCCATTGTGACCGAATCAGAGGAGCGAGCAGCAGAACGGCTTTCGTTTCAAGCGGTGCGTTCGCAATTAGCAAACTTTTTTGCTCAGTTCCAAGGAGCGACGGCTTCCTAGCCGTCGAGGAGACATGACCACTGGGAATCAAAAAATAATTTCAAACAGCTTAATCCCGTTCCATTTTCCGGGATGGTTGGGATCGAACGACGTACTGTCTACCCAGGTACCATAGCGTGCCGGCGCCCACGGATTGAGCATTTGAAATGGATTGCGCCCCGGGCTAAACGCTCGCGGAACCACGCCCTCAACGGCTGGGCGTTCTGAAATCGGCGGCGGTGTGGGCATTGCTCGCACCGGTTTTTGCGGACCAATTGGTGCCCTGAATTCTTGTGCCCACGCGGTTGTAACGAGCGCGGCCAGCATTGCGATCATTAATGTTTTCATATTTTTCCTTTCGTTCGCGCCGTGCAAGTTCTTGCCCGTCACAACGCCTGCCCACATTATATACTTCGATGGACTACCTTGAAAAGGCCGGACGTGTTCTGGACATAGAAATTTTTGAGTTAAAGCGATTACGGGAACGTCTGGGCGAAAATTTCTCCCGAGCCGTTGAATTGATCAGGGAGACGGTCGATGCGCGGGGCAAAGTCGTCGTCGTGGGAGTTGGAAAATCCGGGCACATCGGCGCGAAGATTGCAGCCACGCTCACCAGCACCGGGTCACCGGCGGTGGTGCTCGATTCCTCGAACGCGTTGCACGGCGACCTCGGCGTAATTGCCGATGGCGACGTTGTGCTTGCTTTGAGCGCAAGCGGGGAGACGGAAGAAATGGTCCGGATTCTGCCGGCGATCGCTCGCTTCCAAGTCAGGATTATCGCCATGTGCGGGGATCCGAAATCAACGCTCGCACAAAACGCGCACCTGTTTCTCGACGTAAATATCGAACAGGAAGCCTGCCCCTTGAACCTGGCGCCGACGTCGAGCACGACAGTGATGCTGGCGTTGGGTGATGCGTTGGCCATGGTGTTGCTGGAGGCGCGCGGTTTCAACAAGGAAGATTTTGCGAAGTTTCATCCCGGCGGAATGATCGGCCGGAGCATGCTTATGCGTGTGCACCAAATCATGCGGCCACGCGAAGCCATGGCGATTGTTTCTACCGATACGCCCGTGCGTGATGTGCTAAAGGCAATGACCGGAGTGCGCGCCGGCGCGGCCGTTGTAACCGACGAAAATCAAAAATTGTTGGGGATTTTCACGCATGGCGATTTCGTTCGGCATTTTCAAATCGATCCGAAGATCGGCGAACGGCTCGTCGCGGACCTGATGACGTTAAACCCGGTCACGGTGCACAAAGACAAGCTCGCCGTTGAAGTTCTTAATCTGCTCGAACGCCATCGCATCGATGATTTGGTCGTGGTTGATGATGAAAGTGTGCCGGTTGGTATTGTTGATTCACAAGACCTCACGCGTTTGAAGCTGCTGTAGGGCAACCGCGTCGGTTGCCTTGGCGGGCGATGCGCCTGCCCTACAATTGCAAAATCACAGAGCGCATGTAAGATTCGCGTCCCTCGTTCACGTTGCGACGGTTACGTTGTGACGCTGTAAAACCTTTTAACTAATCCCGTCTTCAATCATGCCCGCAGCAAACGATCTTCGCAGAGGAATGGCCATAAAATACAATGGTAATCCCGCCATTGTTCTCGAAGTCCATCATCGGACGCCGGGAAATTTGCGCGCCTTCGTCCAGGCGATCATCCGCTACATCAACACCGGCAAAAGCGCCGATGTTCGTTTTGGTTCAACTGATAAGGTGGAGCTGGTCGAGATCGAGCGAAAGCAGCTCGAGTTTTCTTACAAAGACCGCAACGGCTACCATTTCATGGATTCAGAGACGTACGATACGATCACATTGCAGGAAAATCTGATCGGCGACGCCAAGGATTATCTGGTGGAAAATCTTTCCGTGCAGGTCCTCTATGCAGAAGGCAAACCGGTGCAAGTGGAGTTGCCCGCCTCGGTGGGTTTGAAAGTCGTCGAATCGCCAGAGGGAGTGCGCGGCGATGCGGCGAGCAACGTAACGAAGCCGGCAACCCTGGAAACCGGCAAGACCATTAACGTCCCGCTCTTCATCAAAGAAGGCGAAACTATTAAGATCGACACGCGCACCGGCGCCTACATGGGACGCGCCTAAGAAGTCCCCAACTCCAACATCCAAGCTCCAAAGGAGCTCCAATCTTCAAAAAGCCAAAGATTGGGTGTTTGACGCTTGAATATTGAAGTTTCGGCTTTCTCTGGACGTTGGAGCTTGGGATTTGGAGCTTCTCCTGCGCGCGGTTCCGTCTTGATTTTAGCTAGCTAACTCTGCGTAATCTCCGGCAACTTTGGCTGCAAGAAAGAGAAGATCGAGAAACAATCGCGGAAAGCGCAATTCCAAGCGCGGCCGGAGGGTTGTCCGCAACGTCGCTCGTGCGCGAACATTTGTTCCAGTGTCGGATCCGCTCACCGTTCCGACGCGCTGGGTGAAATTCGTTGTTGCGATTTTCCTTTTGCCGATCTGCGCAATTCTCAGTCAGACATTTTTTACCGCTTTCACGCGCGCGACCGTGACGCAACGCTTTTGGGCGGCCGAAGAATTTTGGTTTTTTTCCTTGGGCGCAATTCTGTGGCTGATCGCGTTTTTCGGTCTTCCGCGTCCGATCCTCATTTATGTCTTCGGACACGAATTGACCCACGCGCTCTGGGTTTGGTTGATGGGTGGACGCGTGAGCCGATTTCGCGTTGGCCGTGACGGTGGCCATGTAGTTACCGACAAGGCCAACTTTTGGATCGCGCTGGCGCCATATTTTTTTCCGCTCTACAGCATTCTGGCAATCGCCATCTATGGCGCGCTTAGCCTTTTCGTGAATATGCAGCCATACGGCCGATGGCTTTACGCCGTGATCGGCGTGACCTGGGCGTTCCACTTCACGTTCACGTGTTGGATGATCACGAAAAATCAGACTGATCTAAGCGATCAAGGCACGTTCTTCTCGCTCGTCGTGATCTATTTGATAAACTTGCTATTGCTAAGCGGGATGCTCATTCTTGCGTCTCCCCAAATTACTTTTGCAGGTTTCGGCTCAGATCTACTGACGAATCTCGGCAACTTTGCGCGGTGGCTGGTCGATGTTTTCGGAAAACTGGGCGCGTAAACTGTAGCCGTCGCCCTGTGGGCGACGCTTCGCACGATGGATATTCACGCCAGCGCCGCGCTTCGCACAGCGAAGCGGCTACAAATTCGTGATCACAGCGAACGGCAAGATCAACAATGCGTCGGCAAGTTTCACTCGTCGATCCTGCACAGGAACAGGACGACAGGTAAAGAGGTCGTGCGCGTGCTCCAGTGAAAGCGCTTCGGGGAATTCGACTATCGTGTCTTTCCAGCTCTCAGCAATCGGGGGAAAACCAACGCGAGAAGAAAGTCGCGGGGTGATTACAACAACCCATTGGTCTGCCAGCCGTCGAGCGAAGCTGATGCAGCATTCCATAAATGTGCCGCTCAGCTTGAGCGGCAGATATTCTCCCTGCTGAAAAAGATCAATGTGCTCGCGCCGAAATTGCAAGACGCGCTGTGTTAGAAGCATCTTAATCCGGCCATCAGCCCAGTTGCGCACAAGGTCCTGTGGATTGGCTGTTGCAAGCGATTCCAGCATGTCACGACGACGCGTGTAATCGACCGGGCGGCGATTGTCGGGATCGACCAGACTGTAATCCCAAATCTCGTTTCCCTGGTAGATGTCGGGCACACCCGGGGAAGTAAGCTTCAGCAACGTTTGCGTGAGAGAATTAACGCCGCCGAGTCGCGCAATCTCCTTCGCGACTGGAACGAACACTGGCAGAAACTTATTTCGCGGCGATGAATCCAGAATTTTAGCGACGAAATCGCGCATTGCTGCGTCCCATTCTTCGTTTGGCTGAATCCAGCTCGTATTGATTTTTGCCTCATGAAGGGCCTTGGCCATGTACATTTGAATTCGTTCGATGTAGTCCGGGGTTGCTGTCGTTTCCGGCTCGCCATCGGTCTGAATTGGCCACGTGCCTAACAGAGTTTGGTAGAGCAGATATTCTTCATTGGCGTCCGGCGCTTCGACGTCGTTGATCGTTCGCTTCCAGCGACGATTAGAAACGCGCCATCGTTGCAACGAGCGCCGCCAAAGCTCTGGGATTTCGGAAATCGCCACTATTCGAGCGCGCACATCTTCGCTGCGTTTAGTGTCATGTGTCGAAGTGGGCAGCAACGTCGCTGGCCAATTGCGCTGTCGATCAATATTCCGCTCGTGAAATGCCTCAACGCTCAATCCAAACTGTTGCGGCTCGCCGCCTACTTCGTTCAGGGCCGAGAGGCGGTTGTAAATGTAAAATACCGTGTCTTCGAGCCCCTTGGCCATGATCGGTCCTGTGGCTTGCTGAAACTTCAGAACGAAATGGGTGTGCTCGGCGCGGGCCTTGGCGTCGAGGTTTGGCGGAAAACGCAAGAGCAACACGTCGCGGAGAAAATTAAAAATTGATTCTTCCATTGCTGGATTGCGCCGCTTCGCCGCGGCGATGGCGCGCTCGACAATTTGTTTGTCTTCCTCAGTCACCGGCTGCCCCGGCGCCAGGTACGTTCGGTAGACCGGAAAACAAGCGATGGTCTCGCGCACCGTGCGCGAGAGCGCCTCGAGCGTGAAATCACGATACCACCGGTTTTGCTCGGAAAGTCGGTCGAGCATGTTGCCCAGCACATCGACGTCGTTGGCCAGTGACAATTTCATGACCTGCAGTTTTTTTGCATACAGCAGGTGGCCAAACGGGACTGAGTGACCAATGAAACGATGGAACGTTTTTGTGATGACCGTTTCGGCCGACGAATCGACCAGCAACTGCGCCACTTGGTTCGCAAAATCGTAGCCCGTGGTTCCGTGCACGTGCCAATCCTTATGCAGCGTTTCGGCGCCAGTGAGAATTTTTTCCGCCAACAGGTAAATGGCGCGGCCGTCCTTCGGCAAAGGGATCGCGAGCGCTTTGGCGCAACGCTGCTGGAGCTTTTCAAAATACTCGCGCGGCAGATAAAGACCGTCGGGATGATCGATCCGGAGACCTGTCACTGCACCACTGCTCACCAACTCCAGAGTAAACTTGTGAATGGCGTCAAAGACCTTGGGGAGTTCGACCCGAATTGCGGCCAGGTCGTTTACATCAAAGAAGCGGCGGTAATTAATTTCCTCTGCGGCGACGCGCCAAAACGCCAGCCGATAAGACTGCGCGTTGAGCAGTGCATCCAGCACATCAAAGCTGCGCGGGTCGCCGGGCTCCCCGTTGATTTGAACCAGCGCCTTTTCAATAGCCTGTTGGACTTGCGGCGCTTCTGCGCAGCGACGTTCGAGGCGCCGTTTGATGATTTCCTTTTCACGGATGCGTTCCGTAATGCGTTTTGGATCGGTCTCAGTGCGTTTTGGCAAATATTCGAGCGCCGTCAGAATACTTTGCAGTTCCGCATAGAAGTCCTCTTCCTTGTGTTCAGAGAGATTTCGCAACGCGATTTCGAGAACGTAACGGTACGTCCCGGGAGCGATCGGCAGCCTCCGCTCGCCGTAGACCAGATAAAACGTTCCTTCTTCAAAGCGCACCTGCAGCCCGCCACGCTCGAGGGCGCGTCCGTATTGATCGCTCAAGATCGGAAGTAGAACCTTGTCGTGGAGATCCGATTTCAGCGGCTGCCAGTCGATATCAAAAAAAGGCGCATACCTGGAGCTGGGCCCGTTTTCGAGCACGTCCATCCACCACTCGTTGAGCGGTTCCGCGATCCCCACGTGGTTGGGCACAAAGTCGAGTACCTGGCCCATCGCATGTGCATGGAGCTCCCCGACCCACGCCTCATAATCCTCGCGCGAGCCGATCGCTGCGTTGAGCCTGCTGTGGTCGGTGATGTCATAGCCGTGCAGACTGTCCGGGCTCGCCTGGAAATATGGCGATGCATACACGTCGCTTACTCCCAGCGCATCGAGGTATGGGACGATGTCGCGTGCTAGCGAAAAAGTGAACCAGCGATTGAATTGCAATCGGTAGGTGCAGGTTGGAATCCTTGTCATGTCGAGCGAAGTCGAAACATCTCTCAATCTTCTCCTTCGATAGCTTGGTCAAACAGAGATTCGAGAGATTCTTCGACTTCGCGTGGAATGACAAAACGCCGCTACATTTTCTCCGGCACCTTGATGCCTAACAAGTCGAGGCCGCGATACAGCACTTGCCCGGTAAGATCGCACAAAGCCAGTCGCGAACTGCGCGCCGGTTCCTCCGATTTCAAGACCGGACAAGCCTCGTAAAATGTGTGGAAGCTATTCGCCACTTCGAACAGATAATTTGCCAGAATATTTGGACGGAAGTCGTTCAATACTTGGGGAACGATTTCTGCGAGCTGACACAGGCGTTTTGCGAGATTGATTTCAGGGGAACTGCCGAGAACCAAGTTGTCGATATTCGGCGCAGATTCGCCGGCTCTACGAAAAATGGAGCGAATTCGCACATATGCGTTTTGTAAATAAGGCGCAGTATTTCCCTGCAACGATAACATCTTATCCCATGAAAAAACGTAATCAGTCATCCGATACTGTGATAGATCGGCATATTTCACTGCACCAATCCCGATCTTCTGTGCGACGTCGATCTTCTCTGCCTCGCTCAGGTCCGGATTTTTTTCTTCGATAATTTTGCGTGCGCGCCTGCATGCTTCCTCGAGTAGCTCGCGCAACGGCACGTTTTCGCCCGACCGGGTTTTCATCAGTTTGCGATCTTCCCCGAGAATACTGCCAAACGTGATGTGCCGAAGATCGGCTTTATATCCCTGTCGCCGTGCGATCTCGAAAATTTGTTTGAAATGCAAGGTCTGCGGGGCGCCCACCACGTACCAAACAGCATCCGCTTTCAAATCGTCGAGGCGATAATCGATCGTGGCGATATCGGTGGTGGCGTAATTAAATCCGCCGTCGCGTTTACGGATGATGCATGGCTTGTCGGCCAGCTCCGGAATATCACGAAAGAAGACGACAACCGCGCCCTCGCTGATTTCAGCAATCCCGGATTTTAGCAAACGTTCGACTACGCCCGGTAGCCGGTCGTTGTAAAAACTTTCGCCGCACTGGATGTCGTAATGAATATCGAGCAATTCGTATACGTGCTCGAAATCCTGCATGGAGAACGCAACGCATTCGTTCCAGATGTCGATGTTTTCCTTGTCGCCGGCTTGTAGTTTTACCAGCTCCTGGCGACAGGCTTCTCGAACCTGCGGATCGATGGCTGCCAACGCGTTCGTCTCCTTGTAAATGCGGACGATCTCTGCCAGCGGATTTTGCTGAAGCGCGCGTTGATCCAGCAGATTTTTCCACCCGTAAATCACCATGCCAAATTGAGTCCCCCAGTCGCCAATGTGATTGTCGCGGATCACTTCGTGCCCGAGAAAGATTGCGACGCGTGCCAACGCATCACCCAGGACAGTGCTGCGGATGTGGCCGACATGCATCGGCTTGGCCACGTTGGGCGAGCCGAAATCAATCACGATGCGCCGAGGCGATTCTGTCTCCGCGACGCCGAGTCTTTCGTCACCTAGGATGCTGGCGGTTTTTTCGGCTACTACGCGAGGACGCAATGTAAAATTGATGAAACCGGGGCCCGCGGTCACTGGCGGTTCGCAAAGATCGCCCACGTGAAGGTGCCTGACGATTTTCTCCGCAACTTCTCGCGGATTTTCGCCTCGCTGCTTTCCGAGCACCAGAGCAGCATTCGTCTGGTAATCGCCGAAGCGCGGATCGGTTGCTGGCGTTAATTCGCCTGCGCCCGGCAAGCCGACGGCGGCCAAGGCATCGGAAAGCTTCTTTGCGAGAAGTGATTGAAAAGTTTCCATCGGTAAGAGGTCAATTTGTAGCTGCCTCACTCTGCGAGGCGCGTCGCTGAGGGCTTTTGCATCTGCACGCCGCGTCGCCCGGAGGTCAACGACTACAAGCTACGAACGGTCGCGAAAGATCGACAAAATTTCGTCGGCCGATTTTGCGCTGGCCAGGCTCTCGCGCACAGAACGATCGTTTAGAAATTTTGCGATCGAGGCCAACGTGCGCAGGTGCGTTTGAAATTGATTTTTCGGGACGATAAAAAGCACGACGAACTTGACCGGCGCATTGTCGAGCGCATCGAATTCGATGCCGGTCGTCGATCTTCCGAACGCGGCCACCACTTCCTCGAGCCGGTCGGAAGAGCAATGTGGAATGGCGATTCCGAATCCGATGCCTGTGCTCATTGTTTCCTCGCGCTGTTTCAGTGAAGCGAGGATGGGGTCGCGGTCTTCCGTTTTGATTTTACCCAGACCTACCAGCAGATCGATCAGCTCAACGATTGCGGCCCAGCGCTCGGTTGCTTTCATCTCGGGGATGATTTGCTCGTCAGAAAGTAAATTGGCCAGCGACATGCGAATTCCCGGTACGGGAGGGCAAGCTTAGCGGGAGCGCCTAAGTTGACAAGCGCGATTTGAACACGCTGCCATGCGTCGCATCGATCGCATCTGTCATACCTTCTCGCGAATTTTGTAAGTCAGTCGCCGCGAAAGCAGCCAGCGCACACCGAACATGTCTATGGTCGCGCGCAGGGCGCGGTTTCCGAGGCCGTATTTGCTTCGGCCGAAGCGACGCGGACGATGGTTCACTGGGACTTCAACGAGCCGATAGCCGGCGGCTTTGACCAGCGCAGGAATGAAACGGTGCATGCCTTTGAATGGAAACAGCGCGGTCACGCACTCGCGCCGCATCGCTTTAAGGGTGCAACCGGTGTCGCGTACCCCGTCTCTCGTGTACCGGCTGCGCACGGCGTTCGCAATCCGGCTCGTCAACCGCTTTACCACTGTGTCCCGGCGCTTGACGCGATAACCACAGACAAGATCGGCGCCGTGTGTAATTTCAGCGAGCAGTTTTGGAATATCGGCGGGATCATTCTGCAAATCACCGTCAATGACAACCAATGTCGCGCCGCGCGCTGCTGTGACACCGGCATAAATGGCAGCGCTTTGCCCGGAATTTTTCTCGAAACGAATGACGCGGATATTCGGCGCAGTTTCGATCCGCTCCGCCGTGCGATCGATCGACCCGTCATCGATAAAAATGATCTCGTGATCGATTCCGCCTAATGTGACGCGCAACTCTTCCTGCAGAATCGGCAAGTTCTCTTCCTCATTATAAAGCGGCACGACCACAGATAATGCAGGCGAGCTTTTCACCTCGTTCATAGTGGAAGTGTGCGGTAATTTCGACAGAGAAACACTTGCCAGGTTCGCAGCACCTTGCCGTAGCGCCACACTTGAATCGTGCCGACCAGCTCCGTCGATTGAAAGCCGGCTTTAATATTGTGCGGTACGCGTTGCTTTTCGCCGTCTCGAACGAAGAGGGCGTTGCGCCCAACGAACAAATTGATCCCGGCCTCTTCAGTATAAACTTCGCTGTCTGGCCGCGGCGCGCCGGGCTTTAGCTCAACAAATTCATCATAGCGCGGCCAAAACGAGAATTGATTCACCATGTCCTGCGACTCGGGGATATAAACGGGCGGGTGACCCGGCCCTTCCGTTCTTTTCTCGCGAAGGTAGAAGGAAATTTCGGATGCACGATCACGCGCGTCGGCAATAAGGAAAAGTTTCTCCCCCGATTTCGTTTCAAGATCGTTGCGCATTGTTTCCAACGCGCTCGTGGCGCTTTTCCAGCCGCGCATCCGGTCGCTTGGGTCGCTTCGCTGCAGCTTGTATCCAACCACGCGCAGCAAGTCTGTATCGAGTGCCACTGCACTCATAATCAACCCAACCAGTATCGCGATGGCCGCGCCGAGCCGTAGGAGGGCACTCGCCTCAACACGCTCCCACCAATAATAAATTGCCAACAATCCGAAACTGAGGAAGGCGAGCCCATCCCAATTTGGCGCCGCAGCCTTGTTGAACGAAACAAACAAATAGAAGAGAAATACGGGCAGCCCAAACCACATCAGGAACAAAACCTTAAATTGCCGATTCACCCGTCGCCAGCTTCCAACAACGCCCCATGCCAACACCAAAAATAGAAGCGGCGAATAAACCAGAAAATGTTCGCCAATAAATGCAAGAACTTCGACCGGGTGAAAACCAAAGCCGTGCTCGATGCCGCCGCGCGATCGCAGATGCGCAAGCGTGACCCATGCGTGCTGTGCATTCCACACGATTGGCGGAACCGTGCAAACAGCGAACATGCTAAGCAATAGATAAAATCCAGGACGCTTGAATTCGCGCCTGAGCCGGGGCGCCAGGGCCAGCACCAACACAATCGAAACAAGCTCAAGCGCATTAGTGTATTTGGAGAGAAACCCGAGCCCGATCAGCAGCCCGGTCAACAGCCAATGCCAGGAGAACTGGGGACTTTTTTCCAACGCAAGCCAGAAGGCGAACATTGCCGCCAGCCAGAAAAAAATCGACAACGTATCAACCGTCATCAGGAACGCGCCGATGTTGAAAATGGGCGTAACGTTTAACACGATGACGGCCCACAGACCAGCCGTGGCGTTGAACAATCGGCGCGCAAAATAAAACAGGAGCAGGCTCGTTCCAGCCGCGAGCAAGGGACTGAAAAAGCGCACTCCGAATTCATTCGGTCCAAAAACCGCAGTACTTGCGCGAATGGCAAACGCGATGACCGGTCCTTTGCTGAAATAGGCTGGGGCAAGCCGCTCCGACCACATCCAGTAATGCGCCTCGTCAAATTCGAGATCGGTTGTTGTCAACATCGACAATCGAATTGCTGTCAGGACGATAACGAAGAGCCAGACCGCGCGGGTTGTGCTCATATAGGGTCCTGCGGCGGGCCTGGCGATCGCGTCCGAACGTTGGGATCAGCGATCAAACTTGGATACCGCGCAAAAAGCTGCGGCGCCCATTTCCGGCCTGCGCTCCTCCAAATCAATTCGAACAAGCCGAGCAGGAGCAGTGCTTCACCACCTGCCAGAAAGAACGTCGCGATCACGTCACTGGGCCAGTGTGCACCCAGATAAATCCGGGAGTAACCAACGGCCAAGGCGACGAACCAGTAAAGCCAACCGCGGCGTCGATAAAACAGCATGCAGAAAACAGCAATCACACTGTTGGTGGTTACGTGTCCGGATGGAAACGCTGGTCCCGACCGGTTGCGATCGGACGAATCGGAAAACCGAATAGTCGGCTTCCTAAACAGAGTCAGGAAGGCCGGACGCGTCCTTTGCAGCTTTACCATCCGCACCTTTTCCACGTGTTTTGGCCGATGGCGATCCACTGCCGATTTTAAGAAACCTGTGACCTGACTCGTGATCAGCAGAGACAAGACCAGACATACGACGAACGCACGCGCCCTGAATCCGCCAAGAAAGAGCGCGCTCACTCCAATAGCGATAAACAACGGTTCCCAAATCGCGCTATCGCTCAGCGCCGCCATGAACAGGTCGAATGCCGGACTCGTCCATTGTTGATTGATAAGGTGAAGGAGGGTTTGATCCAAATGTTAAGGGTTAAGTATTAGATGTTCGGGAACGTTCTTAAAGCTTAACACTTAAAACTTAAAACTCAGTTATGCGAAAAATTGCCGCGTTCTTCTTGCTGTTTTCACTGCCGATCTTCGCCGACCTGCCACCGTCAGCCAAAGATATTCTCAACTCGGTACGCATGATTGAGTCGCGACAGCAAATCGATCTTCAGGGACAACTTCGTCAAAATGACGTGGTGCTTCCGTTTCACCTGGTCCAAAACGGTCCGCTGATTCGCTATTCATTCGAAAATCCCGATGAGATTTTGCAGTTGCGTCTCGGAGAAAACAGCTCGCGCCTTGATCTTGTGACCGGCGGTGAAACCGAAAAGGTTGCGGCATCAAAGCTTAACCAAAAAATTCGTGGCACCGGTGTGAGCTACGAGGACCTGGCGTTCAAATTTCTCTACTGGCCGAGCGCCCGCGTCTTGGGTGAGGAAAATGTTCGCACTCGCAACTGCTGGAAATTGCAACTGCGCGCGCCCTCGCGCGAATCGCAATACTCCAACGTGCTGCTGTGGGTTGATAAGGCTAGCGGCGCGCTGATGCGAATGGAGGGCTACGATTGGAACGCTAAGCTGGCCAAGCGCTTCGAAGTGGTCTCCGCGCAGAAAATCGAAGGCCGCTGGTTTTTAAAACAAATGCGCATCGAAGAACTTCAGCCCGGTACTAATCACGTGCTCTCGCGAACCTATCTGGAGATTAAGAAGTAGAGACGCTGCGTTGTCCAAGTTTGTAGAGGGCCAAAACGAGACTTATGTGACGCATATGCCCCATATGACCCAAAACATACCGGGAGAGCCGCGCACCAAGCGCGTTCTCTCCCGATGAGATAATTCCGGTTGTCAGCGCGCGCGATGCTCGCCGGATTTGGCGCCGCTTACCACCAACCTGCGGCCGAGGAATTCCTTATCGTGCAATTCTTCCACGGCGCGTTTCGCCTCCTCAATGGTTTGCATCTGTACAAAGGCAAACCCTTTTGAGCGTTGGTTGTGGCGATAACTTACGATCTCCGCATTTTGAACGTGTCCGACTCCGTTGAACAACTCAAAAAGATCGCTCTCGGTTGCGTCGAAGGACAAGTTGCCAACGTACAGACGTGGCGAAGTGACTTCAATCCGTTCAGGTTTGCGTGCTGGTCGCGAAGGCTGCGCGCCATTGCGCGCGCCTGCTGTCGCCTTTGTTGTGCCATTCCCAAAAAATGCGGCGATTCGCTGCCAGAATGTCTTTTTTTGCGTTTTCGCTTCTCCTCGCTGACGACGTGAGTGGCCG
Source organism: Verrucomicrobiota bacterium (assembly GCA_046725285.1). Classification (GTDB taxonomy): domain Bacteria; phylum Verrucomicrobiota; class Verrucomicrobiia; order Chthoniobacterales; family UBA10450; genus Udaeobacter. Next base: position 11,058 of record JBKOYG010000047.1, on the reverse strand, counting down.
TTGCCACGGCGTCGGGAGCCGCCGCGCGAACGGTGCGAGCGTCTCCCAGTTGAATAAGAGTTCATGTTGATCCTTACGTTTAGTCCAATTGTTGAATCGGCGGAGCGCATCAAACGATGCACCGTCCGCAGCGCGCCAATCATCCGGAGTCCATTCAAACAAGACCCTCCGCGACGCCGTTGGAAACTCCGCCTCGTTGAGCCGGGATTGCACTTGTCTCAAACCGCGAGCCGACGCACTCAACCAACGAAACAGCCAACGCGTTAAAGCTCGCGCCGTGGCATCGAAAAATCTGAATCGTCGTAGAAAACGGAGGCTCGGAATATCGAATAACATTCCCGGTATCTCGCCGGACTATGGCTTGTTTCAGTGCGATTGCAAGTTCGCTTACGAAAATGCGCGTCTCCCGGGTGGCGACCAGACGCCGGATACTGGATGCTTGATGCTGGATAAAAGAGGTTCAGCATCCAGGATCGAGCATCCAGAATCACTTCCCAATATCGATCTTACCGTCGAATCCAATCATCGCGCAGAGAATAAGCGCGCGACTTTATGTATTCTCGGGGGCGTTCGCCGCGAATTGGCCGCACAAAAGATCGCAGCTCGCGCCGGCTCAGTTTTGGCGCGTAGCCGAATTCCGGCATCAGATTGCGGCAATGCCATTCCACCCATCCGATTTCGTCTTCTGACAGTTCCCGCTGCCAGCGCGTCGCCGGCTCCGCACTGATCTGTGAAAAGTTGATTCGCGCCGCTGAGTTGCCGCTCCAAAACCGGCCCACTTTTGTCGGTGTAAGTACTGTTTCCCGATCGAAGCTGATCTCTAGGTAGGCGCAAACTTCTTCCATCGTCCTGGCCGGTTCGTGGACCAATCGCTCGTACGGCACTACAAGACCTGGAATTTCACCATTGCGTACACGGCTCGCCAGCTTCGCAGCGACCAACCAATGGGCGATCACGTAATAGGTCGAGAACCTTCCTGTTTGCCTTGTTTTCTCCAGCGCGATTTGCGCCGCGAGAATGGCGCGCGGATCGCGCATGGTGACCAGAATTTTCGCGTGCGGAAAACGCCTGAGAATCTCCGGAATGTGATTGCGATTGGCCGGCGTCTTTTCCACCCACCGTCCAATAGTGTCGAGCGGACGTTCCAGCGCTGCCGCGTACGCTTCCACCATTACCACGAGCAGATCTTCGTGGGCATTGGCGGGATCGAATGCCGCGCGCTCGAATGTCCCCAAAAATTTCTCGCGCGGGAACGTCGCATAATTTCGCTTGCCCCATTTGCACGGTCCGCCGAAGAGCACATTCGACAGCGATTGTTTGGTCAAATAATCGAACTGCGCGCGGCGACCGCGTGGCGCATATTTGGTGAGGACTGTGGGGAAATAGGCCGTTTCTTCGGGCAACACGAGTAACTCGGGATGATTGTCGAGTAATGCCACCAAAAGTGTCGTGCCGGATTTCGCCTGCCCTGCGATGAAGCAAGCCCGCTGCTCGAATGGCAATCTCGAAGTCATCGAGGGAGCTTACTATAGCTAGCGGTAAAATGATAATAGCCAAACGCTTCGGCGCTCGGCTACTTTCGATTTTGAGACTCCAAAAACCACGCTACGAAACGCGGCAATCCCTCGTTCAGCCGGATGGTTGGCTTGTAGCCGAGAAGTTTTCTCGCTTTCGAAATATCCGCGCAAGTGAAGGGCATATCGCCGGGCTGCTCTGGCAGCTGATTGATTTTCGCTTTTTTCCCGAGCGCATTTTCGATCGCAACGATCAAGTCTTTGAGTTGGATCGTCTCGCTCTCACCCAGATTAAAGATATCGAAGAGCAGTCCTTCGTATTGAAATGCGGCGATCGTTCCCTGAATTACGTCATCAATGTAAGTATAATCGCGCCGCGTGGTGCCGTCGCCAAATTGCTCGATCGGCTGGCCAGCATGAATGCGCCTGGTGAATTGATGGATTGCCAGATCCGGCCGTTGCCGCGGTCCGTACGCAGTGAAGTAACGGAGTGCCACGACGCGGAGTTGGTAAAGGTGTGAGTAAGTCGAGCAAAGAAATTCGCCTGCAATTTTTGTCGCAGCGTACGGACTGAGTGTCTGAGTCAGATGTTGATCCTCAGAAAAGGGTACCGTCTTCGAGGCCCCGTAAACCGATGAACTGGAGGCGAAGATGAATCTCTCAACTCCGGTCATTTGCGCGGCTTCGAGCAGATGCAATGTGCCAGTGACATTGGTGTCGTAGTAGAGCTGCGGGTGCTGAATCGATGGCCGAACGCCTGCACGAGCGGCCAGATGCGCGATCACTTCAAACTTCTCGCGATGAAACAAATTTCGGACTGACGCGCCATCTCGAAGATCGACATGGTGAACGGCCACATCTTTGGCGAAACCGCTAATGTTTGCCTGCTTGATTTGTGGATCGTAAAAATCGTTGAAGTCATCGAGGATGACGACTGCGTGTCCCGCCGCAAGCAGGCGTTCAACGAGATGGGAGCCGATGAAACCAGCCCCGCCTGTGACTAGGATTCTCATGTCGTCAGAAGTTCAATCACGAAGCACAAGAAGTGCACGAAGAAAATTGTGATTGCCTGGCATTGCAGGGCGTCTGTGTCAGACGCCCGGCGTTTCGGAGAAACGCCCTACCGTCTAAAAATTGCGCCAGTGCATCAGCAGATAAATCCAGTTTAGCGTGAGCGCCGAGATGACCGCGACGCGCACAAATGTTTTCGCCGTTTGCTTGTAACAACAGATCCGCAAACGCGGCCCGCGCGTTACGAGCGTCGCAAAGGCGTAGAGGTCAAAGGCTGTCAGACCGCAGAGTGCCATGAACACGAGAGGATTCCATTTCAATGCAGCGAGAAAATGACCGTGAAAGAATCGAATCCCACACCGCGTCATGCCGCACGTGGCGCATGGCAGACCAGTGATCGCATGAAACGCGCAGCGCGGCCATGGCAAACCAACTGTTAGCCAGGCTGCCGCCAGGCCCAGCGATAGAAGCGAGACGCTTAGCCAGATTAACTCATGATCGATTTCACCCGGAGCAAGGCACTGGACGCGCAGTCGCATTTTGACGGAAGTCAATGGTGTGACCCGCTCCAAGCGCCCATTGCACCGAACATGAACGCAATGAGCAGTACGCCGCCGCAGCAAACAATCAGCGGCAGAAAGACGGCAAGAACAGCGCGGCCGGTGTCGGTTTCATGGGCGCGCGCTAACCCGATGCAGTTGCAGACGAGCGCCCAAACCCCGGCAATCAGTCCGCCACAAACTGGGACCATCTGCAAAGGACCGGTGGAGCCTTGAGAAAAAGCGAGGACGCGGAAAGTGGTTTCAAAGGAATGATTCGCGCCGCCAACGATCATCAGACAGAGGTGCACGATAGCGCTACCGATGAACAGGCCGATCACAACGAACAGAGGTAGCAGAACAATAAATGCTGCGGAGCCGATGCCCATCCCAGCCATCGCAGCGAATGTGTCGTGGCGATCAGCGAAGAGGCCGACGGATTGTAAGCCTATGGAGAACAGAAACGAGACCAGCCCTCCAATACATCCACCGATGAGTGCGTAAATGAGCGGTTCGCCCAGACCGCCCTCGCGCTTCATGGCTGTGAAAGCCTCGCTCGGTTTCGTAAGCACCATCACCAGGGTCTCGATAAACGCATTAAAAAAACCGCGCTCTTGCCGATGATCCCACGGCAAACCGCTGCGCGGGGCGACCGCTTCTGGCGTTGCGGTTGGGCCAATGTGCGCAGGCGGCGCGACGGGTGCAGCGGCGCCCAACTCTGGGAACTGCAAAAGGGGCTCCCAGTTCGCCATTCCTTCGCGCCACCCGATATCCGTGGGAGCGAAACGGCCAGTACGCAGACCTTCGCGAACTTCTTCTTCGGAAAATGCCCCCAAACTTGTTGCGCCCCGGTTAACGTGAATCATCGCCATAATGCGCTCCTTCTAATGAGGCGCGGCGTCGACCGCAAGTTAAATGGTAAAAGAGTTACAAAGTTACAACGTTAGAAGGGGAATCCATTCTAACTCTTTTAACTTTCTACCTTCTCTTTTTGGTCCAGCGCTCGCCAGAAATACCAGGCAGCCACTGAGCGGTATGGCCTCCATTTCTCCCCGAACTTCATGAGCTGTTTTGGAGTGGGGAGTTTTCGACCGAAAGTTTTCGCGAAACCTTTGCGCACACCGTAATCATCGACGGGCCAGACATCCGGTCGGCCGAGATCGAAAAGGAGAAGCATCTCGACGGTCCAGCGGCCAATTCCGCGCACCGCAGTCAGACGTTCGATGATCTCGTCGTCGCTCATGCGGATGAGCGCGCGGCCGGATGGCACGGTGCCGTCGATTGTCTTTGCCGCGAGATCCTTTAACGCAGCGGTTTTTGCGCGTGAAAGACCAGCCGCGCGAAGTGTTTCATCCGGCGTTGCCAGAAGTCGTTCAGGGTCGAGCCATTTTTTCTTCGGATAGAGAGCTCGCACCCGGCCAAAAATAGTGGCCGCGGCTTTGCCGCTCAACTGCTGGTAGGCGATTGATTCGGCGAGTGCGTCGAATGGTCGAATGGAAACCGCCGGCGTGATGTTGTAACGACGCGAGCGAGCAATCAACTCAGCCATTCGCGGGTGACTCGCTCTCAAGAGCCGGTGGGCGTGTTCGTGGTTCATGAAAGCCAAGATTTTCCGGTTCAGTGCGGGTAAATAATCTCACCGCCAATCACTGTCATTTCGTTCTGTGTTTCAAGAATTTCCATCTCGGGAATTTTCATGATGTCTTGAGACAGGACCGTGAAATCGGCAAGTGTGCCGACTTCAATTGAGCCCTTATCCTTTTCTTCGAACACGGCGTAAGCTGGCCAGATCGTAAACATTTTGAGCGCGTCTTCACGCGAGACAGCTTGCTCGGGATGCCAGCCTTCGCCTGATTCGCCCTTGATGCTTTTGCGTGCGACGGCGGCGTAGAATTCGATCATTGGTTCGCCTCGCTCGACCGGCGCATCGTACCCGCCGGCGATGATGCAGCCGCTCTTGATGAAGCTTTGCCACGCATACGCGCCGACGAGGCGATCCATTCCAAGTCGATGCGGCGCAAAAAACAGATCGCTGATTGCGTGTGACGGCTGCATCGAAGGGATGACAGCAAGTTTCGCAAACCGGGGGATATCGCCTGGATCGACAATTTGCGCGTGCTCGATCCGCCAGCGCGGTTCACGAATTTTTCGATCCTCAGGCAGCACGGCTTTAAACGCCTGCTCGTAGAGGTCGAGGATCAATCGGTTAGCGCGATCGCCGATCGCGTGCGTTTCAATGTGGATGCCGCGGCGCAGCGCTTCAGCAAACATTGGCTGCAGGTCTTCGGGTTTTTCCGTGAGAAAACCAGACGTTTCGGGCGCATCGCTGTACGGCTTCAAGAGCGCCGCGCCGCGGGAGCCGAGCGCACCGTCGAAGATCACTTTGACCGTGCGCTGGGTGAAATGATGATCGAACGCGTTAATCGTAGGTCCGTCGCGCAAAAAATTCTGTGCATCCCAACCGGGACCGTAGACGGCGTTGACGAATCGAATTTTGATTTTGCCGGCGTCGAATGCTTTCCGGACAATGTCGATATCTTGTTTGTGACTGCCAGCGTTCTGGATTTCGCACCAGCCGAGCTTAATCTCGCGGTCGATTCCGCGCAGCAACGCCTCTCCGCGCTCGCCTTCAGTGGGTTTGGGGATGTTCCTCGTGCGTTATCGACCAGCATCCCGTTTGGCTCGCCGTTGGTTTTTAGAATTTGTCCGCCAAACGGATTCGGCGTGTTCTTATCGATTTTGGCGATTTTTAGCGCGGCCGAATTAGCAACTGAGGCGTGGCCATCCGCGCGTGTGAGAAATACAGGATTGTTTGGCGCGATCTTGTCGAGGTCATGACACGTTGGAAATTGCGGCGGTTTCCAAAACGTTTCGATCCAACCCCGTCCAGTGATCCATTTACTGGGGCCCGTTTTGTCGACACGCTCCTTCACCCTAACCAGAAAATCTTTAAGTGAATCTGTCCCTTCGAGGTTCAATCGCATTTCGCGCTCGCCGATGCCGAAGATGTGGCAATGCGAGTCAGTGAAGCCCGGCACGACGGTGCGACCGTGAAGATCGACAATCTTCCCTGCATGAAATTTCTTTGCGTGTTCATCTGAGCCAACGAAAACGATCCTGGCGCCTTTTACCGCCACGGCTTCAGCGTGCAGCTGGCGATCGTTAACCGTGTAAATATTGCCGTTCGTGAAAAGAACATCGGCCTCTTCCGCGCACGCCATTACCCCAATGAAAAATCCAGCCACAAATAAAACCAGTCGTCGTTTTCGTGCTGAGTTCACAGAACGTTCTACCGGAATGTTGCAGCAATGATGCTGACAGCTTCCCCTGCACAATCAAATGTCGTGCTTCCAGACTTGACGCGCTGCCGAACTTTTGACGTCATCAGTTTTTGCCAATTGTTTGCTTTTCTGTATCGGAAAAGGCGAACGCTTTGTGAGCATGAGATTGGGTAATGAATTTTATTTTGCTACCGCCAGACAGATTCATAGAATCTTGGCCTCCCCTCAGGCGAACAAGAAACCTTAACCCTTTTGGACCGTCTGAACGCAGCGCATTTCGATTTCAATATTGATTCATTTTGGTGGCTGGTTTTATCCCGCCGGGCCGCATTAATCTGATATCCCATGGCCAACTTCTTTCCACGCTGGACCAACTGGATACCGCTCAAACTGGTAATCTGCGGCATCATTGCGGTCTGCGGATTGAGCGCAGCGACCTGGTATTACGTGACTCCCAAATACACAAAGATTGGCTACGAACCGATCCAGCCGGTACCGTTTCCGCACGACATCCATGTGACGCAACTGGGAATGGATTGCCGCTATTGTCACAGCTTTGTAGAAATGGCGGCCCAGTCCAATGTGCCGAATACCCAGACCTGCATGAACTGTCATACGCAGGTGCAAAAAGATAATCCGAAACTGGAGCCGGTGCGGGCGAGCTGGAAAACAGGTAACCCGGTGGAGTGGGTGTGGATCTATCGCACCGTCGATTACGTTTACTACAATCACTCGGCGCACGTGAACCGCGGCATTAGTTGTTTCAGTTGTCACGGCCCCGTTAATCATATGTCGACGGTGTATTTGGCCCAACCGCATAGCATGGCGTGGTGCCTCGAATGCCATCGGCACCCGGAGAATTTTCTGCGGCCGGAAGATCAGGTTTTCAATCTCGATTGGAAACCGGACGATGTGAACCCGGCGGAATTTGTCGCGAAGTACGGACAGCCGCACGACGCGCGCGAGGATTTTTCGAAGAAGAAGAAACTTACCCAGGCAGAGATTGGCCAGACATTGAAAGAGCACTGGAACGTCAATCCGCCGACAAATTGTCAGGGGTGCCACCGATGAAACGCGTATTCCACCATCCACCGGAGTCCCGCAGTAGCGGGGGCAAGCGTTACTGGCGCAGTCTGGGCGAATACAGCGATTCGCCCGAATTCCGGCAATGGCTCGAGCGCGAATTTCCACAAGGTATCGCGGAGCTGACAGGCAACGAGTGGTCACGCCGGGATTTCCTGAAATTAATGGGGGCATCCATGGCGCTGGCAGGGGTTGGCCTAACGAGTTGTCGCAGGCCGGAGCTGCATCTCGTTCCGTTCACAAGGAACGTTGAGTGGACGATTCCCGGAAAATTTCTGTATTACGCAACCGCGATGCCGCGCCGCACCGGAGCCATTCCGCTCCTCGCCACGACGGTCGATGGCCGCCCGATTAAGCTGGAGGGCAATCCGTTGCATCCAGCAAGCGCGGGGGCAACCGACACTTTCATTCAGGCGTCGATTCTCGACCTTTACGACCCGACCCGTTCGAAGCGATTTGTCCGCAATGGGAAAACGAGTAAGCGCACACATTTCGAAGCCTACATCACAGAACTTCACAATAAGGTTATGGCCGATCACGGCGATGGGCTGGCGTTTCTTGTCGAGGAAACGAATTCGCCCACACGCGAGCGTTTGCGGGGAGAGTTGGAAAAAAAACTCCCGGAGATGCGCTGGTGCGTTTATGAGCCTTTCTTGAGTCAACGAACAAGCGTGGCGGCGCAGACTGCTTTCGGACCTGGGGCGCGAGCGATTCCCAAGTTCGATCGCGCCGATATCATCGTTGCACTGGACAGCGATTTTCTCGATTGCGGCCAGGGGGATCTCGCGTCAGTGCGCGCATTTACCTCTCGTCGCCGCGTTAGTGCGCCCAAAGACAGCATGAACCGGCTTTATGTCATAGAAAATCGGTTCACGCTCACAGGCGCGATGGCGGACCATCGGCTACGTTGTCCTGCGAGCCAGGTCGCCGCGGTAACGCACGCGCTTGCAGCTAAAATTCTCGCAGGAACAAATGATTCCGCTCTTGGATCGGTGATGGGAAGTGTCCAAGGCTCGGCGGCATTCGGCGGTGACACATTCGACGAGCAATGGATCACTGGCTTAGCAAACGATCTGATGGCGAAACCGGGAGCGAGTTTGGTGCTGGCCGGTCCCAGCCAGCCGGTCTCAGTGCAATTGCTCGCGTACGCCATTAACGCCGCGCTCAAGAATCTCGGCCAGACGCTGGTTGTTCGCCAGCTTCAACACAATCCCCGAACAATCGACATTTCGCAGCTGGCCAGGGACATTAACGACGGCCGGATCAAACACCTGTTCATTCTCGGCGGCGATCCGGTCTACAACGCACCCCGCGGCCTGGTGGAGGACAAACAAAAAAGCCTGCCGCTCGATTGGGCTGAGCTGCAAAACCGCGTACCGGAAATTGTGCGGCTTGGTTATCACGAGGACGTCACATCAACGTTGAGCCAATGGCATCTTCCTGCTGCACATTACCTCGAATCGTGGGGCGACGCCCTCACCGCTAATGGCGATTACTTGTCAATCCAACCGATGATTTTGCCTATCTTCGGCGGTCTCTCGGAAAGCGAATTACTCAGCTGGGTGCTCGGTTTCGCGAAAACAGAAGGGCCAGAGTTGGTCCAGGAAACATTTCGCGCGACAAATCCCCCCGGGGATTTTCAAACCGCCTGGTCACGCTTTCTCCACGATGGATTTGCAGCTCACGTCCAGCCCCACGATCAATCGCCTTCATTTAATGCGGGTGCAGCCGCGATGCTGATGCGAAACTCCTGGACACTGTCGTCGGTGCCGACAGCAGAATCACCGGAGATAGTGCTCACGGGCAGCTACGCCATGGACGATGGCCGCTATGCAAACAACGGCTGGCTGCAGGAATTGCCCGATCCAATTACAAAGCTGACGTGGGACAATGCTGCGCTAATGAGTCCTGCTTTTGCTAAAAAACTTGGCGTGCTGACCGGCGATCTGCTGCAGATCACAATTAATGAAAAGAGCGCCGGCGGCCAGCCGGTCAGACGCGAGCTGGTTATCGCGGCGCTCGTATCGCCGGGCCACGCCGAAAATTCCGTTACTGTCTCACTTGGCTATGCCCGAAAAATGCCACAGTTCGATTCGCTGCCATATGCTGGGGGGGCGTTGAAAGAATTGCCAAAGATTGCCGAGCAGAGTGGTTTTAATGGCTACTTCCTGCTCACGGCCGCAAATCCGCACTTCGCCGTCGCGGGAGGGCAGGGGATCGAGAGCGTAAGGGTGACGAAAGTCGGTCGCACGTATCCGTTCTCAATTACACAGGAGCAGTTCAGCATTGAGGGCCGCGGTCTTGTGCGCGAAGCGACGTTGGATGGGTACCGTGAAAATAATGAGTTCGCGAAAAAAATTCCGGGAGAGGAGGAACTGCCGCATCCGCCGCCGAGCATCTACACCCATCCACCGTTGGACGCACCGCAGCAGTGGGGAATGAGTATCGATTTGAATGTGTGCACCGGATGTAGTGCGTGTGTGATCGCCTGCCAGGCCGAAAACAACGTCCCCGTCGTCGGCAAGCTACAGGTGTCTCATGGCCGAATCATGCACTGGCTCCGCATTGATCGCTATTACGCCAGCCGCAAACCGTACAACCAGGACCGCGGCGAATGGCCGGAGAATCCCGAGATCGTACATCAGCCGATGCCGTGTCAGCATTGCGAGAACGCGCCGTGCGAAACCGTTTGCCCGGTCAATGCGACCATTCATAGCGAGGACGGTCTTAACGTCATGGCTTACAACCGCTGCGTTGGCACGCGATTTTGCTCGAACAACTGCCCGTACAAGGTGCGCCGCTTCAATTATTTTGATTACAACCAGCGGCCGGTCGGCAAGAGAAAGATCGTGGGCGCATTAAACATCTACGAAGAATATTTCGCGCCGCTGACCACCAAGGGCGCGCCGGACACGATCAAGATGCAGAAAAATCCCAACGTGACCGTTCGCATGCGCGGCGTAATGGAGAAATGTACCTTCTGCGTGCAACGCATCGAGGAAGCAAAGATCGCGGCGCTCGCGCGCGCTGGCGCTTCGCCGGAGACGCGAATCCCGCGCGATTCTTTCACCACGGCGTGCGCGCAGGCGTGTCCTACGGAAGCGATTGTCTTTGGCGATATCAAGGATCCGGAAAGCCGTGTATCAAAAATGAAACAGCAGGACCGCAATTACCGAATCCTCGATTATTTGAACGTCGTCCCACGGGTCAGTTATCTCGCGCGCATTCGCAATCCCAATCCGAAAATGCCTGACGCGGAGAATATTGGGGTCGCAAGTTTTGAGGAGAAACCAGCATGATCAATTCTCCACTTTCGATTTTGGATTTTCGAGTGCCTATAGCAATCGGCGGTCAGCAATCTGCAATTTAATCATGGACGCAGCACCAGCAGCACCAGAGACGATTAAAGAGGCCGAACGAGAGATCGCGCGCGTCCCGCTGGTTCTGAACCGGCGCAATTTTAGTTGGCTGACCGAGCGCATTTCCGGTGTGGTGGAGCAACCCGCGCCGCGCTGGTGGTGGGTCGCTTTCACCATTACGGCCAGCGCAGCGACATTTGGTCTTTTTTGCATTGGATACCTGATTTCCACCGGCGTTGGCGTATGGGGAAATCAGATCCCGGTCGGCTGG